>NZ_JADDYK010000073.1:304852-321812 GCF_015163615.1 Vibrio sp. OPT18 | reverse complement strand
CTCTAGGTGGAGTGAGTCCCATGCACTTTGAACTAATCAACTAAACCCCTGTGTCTACTTTTTAGGGGCCATATCAATCTCGAATCTCGAATCTCGAACCCGCTTTAGTATCCCATCAACTGCAGCAAGTTCTCCGCAGTGCTGATTGCTTCTTTACGGTTAGCAATGTTGAGCTTTTGGTAAAGATTGCGGATGTGAGTCTTGATCGTGGTACCCGCTACATCGAGTTCTTGAGCGATCTGCTCATTACTGAATCCTGAATAGATCAGACCAAGCACTTGCCATTCACGCTGGGTGAGTGGGCTAGTACGCACCAGCTCAGGAATATTCGGGTGATTAACCAAGTTCTCAACAAAGTCTTCATCGAAATGCACCGAGCGACTGCGCTGGGTAGTGGAGATATCCTTCATGATTTGTTGTGCGCGGTGACGTTCTAAATCACCCAGACCAGGCTTGTTGCTCAACTTATCTAGGATATGCCCGATAGTTCCACCGTCTACTAAGAAGTTACCGACCATACCGGTTTGGTTAGTCATATGAAGCGCTTCTTCAAGCAGTACTCGTGCACTGTCTTCATCGTTAATTTGTGTACGTAACACGGCTTCGACGATCAAGTTTCGGTTGGTGTCTGTAATCAGGTGCGAACGCTGAGCTTCACTCTTAAGGAAAGTCAGCGCTTCTTCCGCGTCTTCATATTGCTCAAGGATGATGTGTGCACGAACGATGTTTCGCCACTGAAGTTGGCAGAAGTGGTTGCTTGCCGATTCAGGTCGAACCGCCACACTCAGCCAATCACGTATCGCCTCTTTATCGCCTTTTACTTGCCAGAACAGAATCAAAGAAAGAGAAGCATTTGCAGTCCAATCTACGTGGTAAGTCGATTGACGTAATAAGTGCTGAATCTGGTCGATAAATTTCGACGCTTTATCAATCTCACCACGGCTCAATGAAATACGAGCCAACATAGAGTAGCTGTGTAGGTGTTTACTCGGAGAGTGGTGGCCAAGGATATCTAATCCTTTGTAGCAGCACTCTTCCGCTTCATCTAGTCGGTTCCAACACCAGAAGATCTGAGCGCGAACACGCAGCAAGAACTCATGCAGAGGCACGTATTGAAGCTGGTGCTCTTCAATCAATTTGAATGCACTGTCTTGTAGCTCAAATGCAGCTTGAACATAACCTTGAGCAATCAAGATTTCGCTTTGTTGCAGAATTGCCCACAGAGCCTGATGGTAAACCTGATACTGACGTGCCAGTTTTTCTGTCTGTTGCATCATTGGTAGCGCACGGCTTAGGTTACCCATTACGTGATTCACTTCGCCCACAACCGAGGTGGCGACAATGCGGCTGCGATAAACTGTGGTGTTCAGTTGGCTCAACGAAAGCTCAGCCAATTCCAATGCTTTCTCAGGCTCATTGCTGTTAATGGCAACTTGGGCGCGTAAGGCGTTGTATTGGCCTTGCTGCTGAGTATCGAGTTCAATGTTTCGAGCTTGATATTGAGTCTCAGCCTCTTCCAACAAAGTACCCACTTGGTCATAACGGTGCTGACTTTGTGCCAACCACGCGCGTAGCATCGAAAGCTTTGGCTCGCTGTACAGTTGATCGGTAGTCAGTTGCTTGATCGCCATCTCTAGTGACGACAGCTCACCTTGGTTGAACATAGGCCAACCGTGCTCAGTCAGGATTTGAATGATCAGTTCTGGATCTTCAGCGCGCTGTGCGTGACGTAGTGCTTGGTGCGGTGTGTTTTGCTTGATCCACGCTTTTGCAGCACTTCGATGCAGTTCTGCTTCTTGCTGAGGAATTCGAGCTTGGCGCTCATGTGCGAGGAATTCACCAAACAAGTTATGGAAGCGATACCAGTTCTTTTCACCTTCAAGCGGGTAGATGAATAAACCAAAACGGTTGAGTGATTCGATCATTCCTAACGCATCTTCACGCTGTGTAAGTGCACACACAAGTTCATCGTTGAAGTGATCAAGCACAGAACATTGCATCAAGAACTGTCGGGTTTCTTTGTCTAGCAGGTCGAATACTTCTTCAACCAAGTAGTCCCAAAGATGGGCGTGGTTAAAGTGAGAGAATGACTCTGCGGACTGTGCAAGAGTGCGTTTTTGGTGTTGTGCTTGCAGCGCGATAAGTTGCAGCGCAGAAGGCCAACCTTCTACATAACTACAAATACTGTCTGCCGTGGTGTCATCAATGCCGTCGGCTACGCGTTGGTTGAAAAAGCGTGTGGTTTCTTCGGTATCAAACGCCAACGAGTCATTACCTAATTCGATCATTAAGTCACGAACGCGCAGGTTTGCTGTACCAAGTGGTGGCGTACCACGACTGGTGACAACCAGCGTTAGGTTATCGGGCATGTGTTTGAGGAAGAAGCGCATGGCTTCGTGGATGTCGTCATTGTTGACCAAGTGATAGTCATCCAACACCAGAAAACACTCGTGATGGAATTCCGACATCTCGGCAAATACTTCACTTAATAAAGAATGTAGCGATGAGAACTGTCGTTTTTCTGCCAGCTTTTGGGCATTCGGACAGGCATTTTGAGTCGCTTTATTAAGTGATTGAAGTAGGTAGTTGATAAAGCGGAAGGCATCGTTGTCGCTATCATCAATGCTGTACCAACCCACATTAGGTTTATCTACCAACCATTGTGCAGCCATGGTGGTTTTGCCGTAGCCCGCTGGAGAGCGGAACAACACAAGCTTATAGCAATCTGCATTGTGAAGCAGATCGAGAACCCTAGGTCGTAGGATTGCATTATGTAAGCGGCCGGGACGAGTCAGTTTCGAAGGGATCCACATATCGAAGTTTTACACCTATTCCGTGGCTATGTTCTGGAATATCCCAATCTATCGTTGAGTGCACTCCAATGACATTAGCCTAATTACTTAAGTCTTTACTCATATTACGTGAAGCAAAACGTTACCGACTACGATCCTCCTCAGAAACCTTGCGCTCCTGCATGTTTTTGGGTGTCTACGCCCTCTATTTGAGACTTTGCTCACGTTGCGGGTCGGTTTGTGAATGTGACTTCGTTCATCCCTACACGGGAATCTATGCAAAAGATGAGAGTTGGAAATTATTTTCGTGATCTGAATATCAGATCTGACAATGACTTTAATCTGGTTAAATAAAAGTCACATCAATTGAAGTTAAGTTATCGAACGGGAGCTTGTGATCTTAGTCACTCCAAGTTTTTGTTCGCAGTCAGAACATGAGAGTCAGATCACTAACCCTAAGTCGGTACGCCCCCTACGCCCTCCCATCTACTCCTAGTCAGTTGCATTAGCGGGAGGATGTTTAGTTTATGGTGACCATGCACGATATGTCACAGATGAATTAGAACTATTAAAAGCGAGATTTCTGAAATGAAACCAACTCAGCAAAAAACTTTCGATAAAGTGTCATTCCAAGAGAGTGTTAAGAAACATTTATCTGCAACCTACGCAACAACCGTTGAAACAGCAGACAGCCGTTCATGGTATCTAGCGATGGGTCGTGCTCTTGCAGAGCTAACGACTTTTGACCTGCTAGAAACTGAAAATGATGAAAAAATTAAGAACGCTAAGAGCGTTAACTACCTATCACTAGAGTTTTTGATTGGTCGTCTAACAGGTAACAACCTGATCAGCATGGGTCTATACGAACAGATCACTCATGCAATGGAAGAGCTAGGTCAAAACCTAACTGACCTTCTAGAAGAAGAACGCGACCCATCACTAGGTAATGGTGGTCTTGGTCGTCTAGCTGCTTGTTTCATGGATTCTTGTGCCGCTCAAGAATACCCAACAGTAGGCTACGGTCTTCACTACGAGTACGGTCTATTCAAACAATCTTTCCAAGACGGTCGTCAACAAGAAGCACCTGACGCATGGCGTGGTGTTGAAGGTTACCCATGGGAAGTGGCTCGTCCAGAACTAGCACAACACATTGGTTTTTACGGTCATGTAGACGTTGAATTCGTTGACGGTAAAGAAGTTCGTACTTGGGTTCCAGGTATGGAAGTAAAAGCGATGCCTTGGGATCTACCTATCGTAGGTTACGAGTCAAACACGGTTTACCCGCTGCGTCTTTGGGAATGTCAGGCAATCGCACCATTCTCACTAGCAAGCTTTAACAACGGTGATTACTTCGAAGCGCAACACTCGCTAATCGATGCAGGTAACATCACTAAAGTTCTTTACCCGAACGACAACCACGAGAAAGGTAAGACTCTGCGCCTAATGCAGCAGTACTTCCACTCAGCAGCGTCTGTTCGCGATATTCTACGTCGTCACGAAGCAGCAGGTTTCTCTCTAGAAGATCTGCCTAAGCAAGAAACAATTCAGCTTAACGATACGCACCCAACGATTGCGATTCCTGAGCTAATGCGCATCTTGATTGACGAGAAAGGTCTATCTTGGGACCAAGCATGGGAAATCAGTGCTCATACGTTCGCATACACGAACCACACACTACTTCCTGAAGCACTAGAGACTTGGTCTGAATCACTGATCAACCGTCTTCTTCCACGTCACATGGAAATCATTTTTGAAATCAACCACCGCTTCATGCAGGAAGTTCGCAAGATGTGGCCTGGTGACGGTGAGAAGCAAGCGAAGCTTTCTATCATCCAAGAAGGTTTCCACCGCATGGTTCGCATGGCAAACCTATGTGTGATTGGTTCTTACAAAGTGAACGGTGTAGCTGCACTTCATTCACAACTGGTTAAGAAAGACTTGTTCCCTGAGTTCAACGAAATCTTCCCAGGCAAACTGACTAACGTAACGAACGGCATCACACCACGTCGTTGGTTGAAGTTCTGTAACCCAGGTCTATCTACGCTAATCACAGGTAAGATCGGCACTGAGTGGCCAGCAAAACTTGAGCAGCTAGAAGGCATCGCTAAGTTTGCAACAGACGCGAAATTCCAAAAAGAATTCATGGCTGTTAAGAAAGAAAACAAACAGCGCCTAGCTGATTGGGTTCAAGAGAACATGGGTATCGAGCTAGATACTAACGCTATCTTTGACGTTCAAATCAAGCGTCTTCACGAATACAAGCGTCAGCACTTAGATTTGCTACACATTCTATCTCTGTACCACCGTATTCTTAACGAACCTGGTTTCGAGTGTGAGCCACGCGTATGTTTCTTCGCAGCGAAAGCAGCACCGGGTTACCACCTAGCGAAAGAGATCATCTTCGCGGTTAACAAGATTGCAGAGAAGATCAACAACGACCCTCGCATTGGTAACAAGCTTAAAGTGGTATTCATTCCTGATTACCGTGTAAGCATGGCTGAAATCATCATCCCTGCAGCAGATGTTTCTCAGCAAATCTCACTAGCGGGTAAAGAAGCATCAGGTACGGGCAACATGAAGATGGCTCTAAACGGCGCGCTAACTATCGGTACGATGGATGGTGCAAACGTTGAGATTCGTGAAGAAGTGGGTGATGAAAACATCTACATCTTCGGCCTAGACGTTGATGGTGTTCAAGCACTGAAAGCTCAGGGCTACAACCCATACGACTACTACAATGCAGACCCACTACTGAAAGCATCTCTAGACCTACTGACTGGCGATGAGTTCACTCCAGGTCAACCAGGTCTTCTACGTGCAACGTTTGATAGCCTGCTAGACGGTGGTGACCCTTATCTATGTCTTGCTGACTTCGCGTCTTATGTGAAAGCGCACGAAGACATGGGCACGCAATACAAAGACCAAGCAGGTTGGGCTAAGAAAGCAATTCTTAACACAGCATTGGTTGGTAAGTTCACATCAGACCGCTCTATCCGCGACTACGTGAACAACATCTGGAAACTTGAAGCGGTTAACCGTTAATACTTCCAAAGTAGCCGAGGCAGTTTCTGCCTTGGCTCAATTAGCTTGTGAGCAAACGAAAGGCTTAAAGGTTTGTCGTTTATAAACAAGCTGCTTAGAAAACGATTGTCACAAGCTAATTGATTAGTAAAAAATTAAATTAACAACCCTACAAAATAGAAAGCGTCAGAACGTTTTCGGAGAGAGCGATGAAAGAACAAACCGTATTAAAACAAGTCGCAGAAATGGCAAACATTGCCGACAGTTACGTTAGTGCGTGGGGCGATGAAGCACAAGTATCAGACGAGACCATCACGTCTCTATTGGCTTCGTTGGGCTACGATACAAGCAGCGATGATGCACTGCTTAAGTCAGCAGAAAAAAAACACAAAAAAGATGTACTAGACCCAGTTCTTGTCTTGCGTGACGGTGAGCCAGTAGAAGTGGCGCTTAATCTAGGTGTAAGTGCTCGTGAAAGTGAGTTCAGCTGGCGCTTAGAAACCGAGCAAGGAGAGGTACTTGAAGGCTATCTTCAATCTCAAGTCGTTCGTGACGAGCGTGCCGAGGGTGGCCCTTTAGTGTTTGCATTGCCAAGTGATTTGGCATGGGGTTATCACAAGCTCATTGTGAGCCGTAAGCGCCGTAAGAAGCCTTACGAGATGACACTGATTATTACGCCAAAAGCGTGTTTCAAGCAGTCACCAATCGAGCAAGGCAAAAAGCTTTGGGGACCAAGTGTTCAACTTTACACACTAAGAACTCAGCACAACTGGGGTATTGGTGATTTCGGTGACCTAAAACAGCTTGTTGCGGATATCGCTTCTCGTGGTGGTGACTTCGTTGGTCTAAACCCAATTCACTCATTGTTCCCTGCGAACCCTGAAGGTGCGAGCCCATATAGCCCATCTTCTCGTCGCTGGTTGAACATCTTATACATTGATGTGAGTTCAGTTCCTGAATTTGCACTAAGTGCAGAAGCACAACAAACAGTCGGCAGCGCAGAGTTCCAACAGCGTCTACAAAAAACGCGTGAAGCACACTGGGTAAACTACACCGAAGTGTCTGAGCTTAAGATGAGCATCTTGCCTCTGTTATTCGCAGAATTTAAGACTCGTCATCTAGACAAAAACAGCGACCGTGCACAAGCGTTCTTAGCCTTTGTAGAAGAGGGCGGCGATAGCCTGATGCATCAAGCTGCGTTTGATGCTCTGCACGGTGAACTGCATGCAGAAGATTCTGGCATGTGGGGTTGGCCGGTATTCCCAGAGAAGTACCGTACATTCGACAGCCCAGCGACACAGAAGTACATCAAAGAGAACCTAGAAAACGTTCATCTGTACATGTACTTACAATGGCTAGCGGATTGCCAGATCAACGATGCACAGTCTCTTGCTGAAGAGAAGGGCATGGCTGTTGGCCTTTACCGTGACTTAGCGGTAGGTGTTGCAGATTCAGGCAGCGAGACTTGGGCTGACGAAGGCAACCTAGTGATGGATGCGAGCATCGGTGCTCCACCTGATATTCTTGGTCCTTTGGGTCAGAACTGGGGTCTACCTCCGTTAAACCCAGAAGTGCTTCAAGAAACAAGCTACGACGCTTACATCAAGCTACTTCGTGCAAACATGAAGCACTGTGGTGCACTGCGTATTGACCATGTTTTAGGTCTACTGCGTTTGTGGTGGATTCCAAAGGGTGAGAACGCAACTAAGGGCGCGTACATCTACTACCCAGTACAAGATATGCTGTCGATTCTGGCGCTTGAATCTCACCGTTACCAATGTAGCGTTATCGGTGAAGATTTAGGGACGGTACCGGATGAGATTGTCGACATCCTTGCAGATGCTGGCGTGCACTCTTACAAAGTGTTCTTCTTCGAAACATCAGAAGATGACGGTGGTTTCATCTCACCAAAACACTACGCATCACAATCGATGGCGGCACTGTGTACTCACGATATGCCAACGCTTCGCGGCTTCTGGCACTGTGATGACCTGAAAATGGGTCAAGAGATTGGCTTATACCCAGATGCCGAACAACTAGAAACTTTGTTCGATGACCGTCTAGAGTGCAAGCAAGGTATTTTAGATTCAGTAGCATGGCATGGCTTCCTACCAGAAGGTGTGGGCCGCGATGCGAGCCAAGTACCGATGGACTCTTACCTTGCTGAGGCACTTCAACTGCACGTGGCTGCTGGTGGTTCAACACTACTGAGCGTTCAGCTAGAAGATTGGCTAGAGATGGATAAGCCAGTAAACATTCCAGGCACGGTTGATGAATACCCTAACTGGCGTCGTAAACTATCAATGAACTTGGACGAAATATTTGCTCACGAAGGCGTTAATCGTATCGCTTCTAAGCTGACTGACGTTCGAGAAAAAGCAGGTAAGTAATGACGTTGAGTGACTTGAAATTAGGTGGTTTTTTGCTTACGCCGTACGAAACTACAACCTCGGTCACTCAATAATGAATGCTCATCTGGTAGAATAAACCGTCGTTATATTGCCCGCACTAATAGCGGGCATTTTTGTATTATGTTTTTTGGATGTTTGGTTAGGGAGAAACGTTTTGGAACTAAGTTCGATTTCAAAGCAAAAACAAATATATACCCAACTATCACAGGCTTGTTTCACAGACCCATTCGCGTTTTTAGGGCCATACCTACCTTCTGAGCAAGGTGCATTACGTGTGTGGATTCCTGGGGCAGATAAGGTCGAGTTGATTGTTGGAAAGGAACCTCGTATTGAGTTAGCGCGAGAGGGTGAAAGTGGTTTCATTCTTAAGCAAGAGAGAGACTTACGTTTCACTCACTATAAGCTTGCGGTTGATTGGGCTGGCGTAGAACAGATCATCGATGATCCGTACCAGTACCACGATCTATATGCGAGTTATGAAGATCTGCATACACCGAAAGATATGTATCATCACATGGGGGCTCAGTTTATTACGCTAGAGCGTGATGGACAGACGATTTCAGGTACGCGTTTCTTGGTGTACGCACCGCATGCAACTGCGGCAAGCTTGGTGGGTAACTTCAACGCTTGGGATGGTCGCCGCCACCCAATGCAACGCCTAGATTACGGTATGTGGGGCCTATTCATTCCTGAACTGGAAGAAGGCGCTCAATACAAGTTTGAATTAAAAGGACCAAATGGCGAAGGCTTACCACACAAAGCTGACCCATGGGGTTTCTACTCTGAGCAATACCCATCGTTCTCATCTGTAACTTACGATCATGCTCGTTACCAGTGGCAAGATACTCAATGGCAGAATCGCCCTGTAACACAAAAGCGTAAAGAAGCGCTTTCGTTCTACGAACTTCACGCAGGTTCTTGGAAGCGAAACGCTGAAGGTGAGTTCTTAAATTATCGCGAGCTGGCAGCTGAGCTGATCCCATACCTAACGGATCTTGGCTACACGCACGTTGAGCTAATGCCAGTTTCAGAGCACCCATTCTATGGTTCTTGGGGTTACCAACCTGTTGGTCTATTTGCACCGACTAGCCGTTTTGGCTCTCCAGATGATTTCAAATACTTTGTCGACCAATGTCACCAAGCGGGTCTTGGCGTTGTTCTGGACTGGGTTCCTGCTCACTTCCCAAGTGATGATCACGGCCTAGCAAACTTCGATGGAACACCATTGTTCCATGATCCGGACCCACGTCGCGGTTGGCATCAAGATTGGAACTCGTACATTTACGATTTAGGTAGAGAGCATGTTCGTCGCTTCTTAGTTTCTAATGCACTCTACTGGTTCGAGCAATTCCACATTGATGGCATTCGTGTTGATGCCGTCGCTTCGATGCTGTACCTCGATTACTCGCGCAGCCATGATCAATGGATTCCGAACGTAGACGGCGGTAACGAAAACTATGACGCTATCGCAACTCTTAAGTGGATGAATGAAGAAGTGTACAAGCACTTCCCGAATGCGATGACGATTGCCGAAGAGTCGACTGCTTTCCCAGGAGTTTCCGCACCCACTTTCATGGGCGGCTTGGGCTTTGGCTTTAAGTGGAACATGGGTTGGATGCACGATAGCTTGTCTTACATCCAAGAAGATCCAATCAACCGTAAATATCACCACGATACGATTACCTTCCCACTGGTTTACGCACACAGTGAGAACTACGTATTGTCTCTGTCTCACGATGAGGTGGTTTACGGTAAGGGCTCTATCCACAACAAGATGCCGGGTGATGAATGGCAGCAAACGGCAAACCTACGCGCTTACATGGGTTACATGTATGCACAACCGGGTAAGAAGTTGAACTTCATGGGGGCTGAATTTGGCCAAACGGCTGAATGGAACCATGACGACCAACTGCAATGGTTCTTGTTAGATTATGAGCGTCATCAAGGTGTTCAGCGCTTAACAAAAGACCTGAATAACCTGTACCGTTCTGAAGCTGCAATGCACGATCTTGATTTTGACCCGAAAGGTTTTGAATGGCGTCTTCAAGATTCCGCGGAAGCGAGTATCCTAGCGCACGAGCGTATCAGCGAATCTGGTGAGCGTGTGTTGGTCGTATCGAACTTTACGCCAGTACCTCACGAGCATTTCCGTTTAGGCGTTCCAGTACAAGGTAAGTACTCATTGCTGTTGAATACAGACTCTGTGGACTATGCAGGCAGCGGTTTTGAAGTAAAGCAGACTGCTGAGATTGAATCGGTAGAAAGCGAAGGGCTAGAGACTTCGATTGAGCTACGCTTACCGCCGTTATCGACTGTTTTTTACAAGCTAAATTAGGTCTATAAGTTGAGCAGGTCATCGCTGCTCACTTTTCTTAAAATCTAAAAAGGGAACCCTAGGGTTCCCTTTTTCTATTGCAGTAAGTTGGTTAACGTTACTTGAAATTGGTGAGATAGAACATTGAGCGTCCGACTACCATTTCAAGGATTCGAACTGAGTCGTTGCCAAAACTGTCCAACATCTTTTCACGAAATTGGCCGTTCGAGCTGAGATTAAATTGTTCAGGATTCTTTATTTGCGAAGCATGGAAAAACATCAATTTAATCACGTATCGAAACTGCTCATTATCTAGAGCGGTTTGCCAAGATTGGATAAAGAGCGCTTCTGATGAAAAGTCTAGACTGTCTATAACGATCGATAGCATTTGTTCATGAAGTACTGAACGAATAGCGCGGGTCGACGGATAATAGCCCTGAAGCGTCGTTAAACTAATGCCAACTTCTTGAGCAATCCTTGCATAAGTTAGTGCTTCATGTCCTTCAGCCAGAAAAAGGTTTAGTACGATGTTATCGTAGTTTTTTTGATTTTCTAATTTCTGTACTTGAGTTATTCGAGCCATTACAAATCTCTATTGAGTGTAACATTCTGTAAACACAGTATATTAAGAGCTTCTGAATTAAATCTCAAACTCCAAGGGTAAATAACTAGTCAATTTATCGTTAAATATAGTCAGTATTGTGTCATTGGTTCAATTATCAATCAGATCTTGGCATAAACAAAAACACCGCCCTATTGAGCGGTGTGTTATTTAAAGTCTTTGTTTGTATTTGCTAATTCAGATAATTAGAACGGATACCAAAATAACTGCGGCTCTAAAATGCGTTTTGCAATGGCCAACACCACGATAAAAGCGATGACACTCAAACAAACAAAATCGATACGTTTCAAAGGTGCATAGCTATACCAAGTGCGTGCTTTGTGTCGACCAAAACCTCGTAATGTCATTGCGTTCGAGATCTCGTCTGCGCGGTCCAAGCTAGAGAAAATAAGCGGGCCTAGAACCTTAGCCACATTTTTGATTCGAGTAATTAGGGGAGCCTTCTTTGAAAGCTCTACACCACGAGCCTGTTGGGCGTGCATGATATTGATGAAGTCTTTCTTAACCTCAGGCAAGTAACGTAGTGTTAAGCTCACTGCGTAGGCGATCTTGTAGGGAATACCGATACGGTTGAGGCTAGCTGCAAACTCAGTCGGATGCGTTGTGAAGACAAAAATCAACGCTATCGGGAACATGCTCATGTATTTGAGCGTCACAGTGACTAAGTAAAACAGAGTCTCTTGGCTCAACGAGTAGTTACCCGGCAATGTCAGCAGTAAGGTTTCGCTGCCGATGAGCTCAGTACCTTGCTGTGGAGCAAGCAGGTACATGAACAGAGCATTTAGGCTTAATACACTCGCCGTTCCTAATAACAAAGGCTTATACACACGTACAGGCACATTGGTAAGCTTTAGCAGGTATAAACCAGTCACAATAAGCAGCGTAATCAATCTCAGGTCGAACGTAGTCAATACTACGGTCACCCAAGCTAAGAAGAGCGCAAATTTGGTGATGCCGTTAAGTGCATGAAGCGGTGATTTTGTATCAATGTAATTGATGCCAAATTTTACTTTTGATGCGTTCATTGAGCGCTTCTCTCGTAGTCGATGAAGTACTGCATGAACGCATTGGTATCGTCGATTTTCATCATAGTCGCGAGTTCATAAATGCTGGTGGTACAAAGATTTGCACGTTCTAGAAGTGATGGTTGGCTAAATACTTCCGTCATCGCTGCATTGGCAATCAACTTGCTGTCTGCGATTACGATTGAACGTGTGGTGTACTCGAGAACGAGGTGCATGTCGTGTGAGATGATCACAACGGTAATACCCAAATCACGATTAAGCTTTTGGATGAAGGCCAGCATGGATGTGTAGTTACGGTAGTCTTGACCTGCTGTCGGTTCATCCAAGATAAGAAGCTCAGGCTCCAGCACTAAAATAGAAGCGATGGTTACACGTTTTTTCTGGCCGTAGCTCAGTGCTTCGATCGGCCAGTGGCGGAACTTGCTCAGCCCACATAGCTCAAGAACATGCTCTACTTTTTCTGTGATCAGCTCTTCTGCGATATTGCGGTTACGAAGACCAAAAGCAATCTCGTCAAAAATCATATGATGCGAGATCATATGATTTGGGTTCTGCATCACGACACCGACTTTCTGGCTTCTTTCAAAGATAGAAAGTTCAGATAGGTCTTCACCATTTAGATAGGAAGAGCCTGAATCGGCATCGATCACACCCATGATGAGTTTAGTGATGGTTGATTTACCCGAACCGTTTTTGCCCAGAATCGAAACAAACTCACCTTTGCCAATCTTGAAGCTGACATCTTCGAGTGCGTTCTTCTCGCCGTCGTAAGAATAAGTTAGACCATGAACTTCGAGTAAAGGTGGGTACTGCTTCTCTGCTATCGGGGCAGGGCGCTCAGCAAACCATGCTTGAACAGCAGGGCGGAACCTTTTGTAGTTTAAAGCCTTGAGGTTTGACAGCTTGTCTTCGCTGCTTAGTGGGGCTTTCGCCGCCTTAAGCGCCGACAAGTAAAGCGGTTCACGAATACCGTGTGTATCAAGTAATTCAGAAGCCAAGATTTCATCGGGTGTCGTATCAGCAACGATTTCACCACGTTCCATTAAGATCACGCGGTCGATATCGCGATGTAGGACATCCTCGAGGCGGTGCTCGATAATCACGATGGTCTTATTGGTTTCTTTATGTAGCTGATCAATGATCTCAATCGTTGCCTTACCCGTTTTCGGGTCAAGGCTTGCTAGAGGCTCATCAAACAGCAAGATATCAACGTCATCAACTAAGATGCCCGCTAACGATACTCGCTGTTTTTGACCACCAGAAAGGTCATGAGGTGAACGCTCAAGCATGTCCGCTAGGTCGACCATTTTTGCCGTCGACTTAACTAACGGGTACATGTCAATGTTCGACATCAACTGGTTTTCGAGTGCGAACGCGATATCTTCACCGATACTCAACCCCACAAACTGGCTGTCAGTATCTTGCAATACCGTGCCGACTTGCTCGGTATAATCGTGCATCGAAAACTCAGAGATATTCTTGCCGTTTATCTCTAAAGAGCCTGTTACCTCACCTTTAATTGCATGAGGTATCAGACCATTGAGACACTGACCTAGGGTAGATTTACCACTACCACTTGGTCCAATAATGACGATTTTCTCTCCTTTCTCTATCCTTAGATTGATATTTTTTAGCGTCGGTTTATCCAGCGACTCATATCTAAAAGAGAAGTTCGAAAATGCTATAGTCATTATCGCTTATGCCTCAGTCAGGTTGCGGCTTTGTTTGTTGCGTTTAGCGACTGATTTTAGGATCAGGAAGCCCACAACAGCGATCAGAACGGTGTTACCCGCCGCGATGATAGACAGTTGAGTGAAGACTTTAGTAAACGGTTCTGCGTATAGGATGGTGTCGAGGAACGCAGAGCAGCCATAGCCTACAACGTTACCTGCAAGGGCCAGTATCACGAACAATACAAAATCTTTCATTGGCAGTTCACCTTGTTGAAGGCGGTTCTTAGTCATCATAGGGAATAAGCCGATAACCATACCTACGATACCTGAGCCTAGTACCCAAGTTAACCACACGCCCCAGCCTGCGAATAGATCCGTTACCCAGTGACCGATAAAGCCAACTAAGAAGCCAACAATTGGGCCGAACAAAACAGAAAACAGTGCTAGGACTGCCATCGCTGGTTTCAATGTCGTGTTCGCAAACACTGGGACACCAAACATAGGTAAACCACCAATGCCGTACAGTGCCGCGCCAATGGCAATAACGACCACTGTTTTAGCTGAAAAGTTCATAGATAACCTCGAATACTGAAAGATAAAGCTTAATAAAGAACGAATATTCGCCATTATTAATATGCGTCTCAATGAGAACGTTTTTTGGGCAAATATAAAAAATAAGGCGCGCATTATACAGTAGAACCCTTCCATAAGGGAAGGTAAGTGTCTAGATGTCTAAAATTCCATCTGAACACCTAAATATCGTGTAAAAAGCGCAATTTTACGGTTAATCAAGCAACAAAAAAGCCAGAGCGGGTCTGGCTTTTTCATTCGTCTTAACAATGTGTTAAGCGGGTTCGTCACATATCTACGACCGTTTAGTGGTCTAGATATAGATAGTTTTGCCAACTCTTCATGCGAATAAGGACCTTACGCATGATAGACACGTGAGTGAAGCTGTCAGAATAAACGGCAACTTCAACCGCGGTACCCATAGGTAAATGGTAGTCAGACAGATCATCTGTGATGCTCAATTTAACAAACACACGACCACTGGTACGCAACGCATCAGTACCTAGAAGCGCGCCTCTAGCTTGGAATTGGCTCTCACCAATAGCTGGAATCACTTCATCAATACGTCCTTTGAATATCTTCCCTGGCAATGCTCTAAACAGGAACTCAGCTTCGTAACCCGGTTGTAGCCGTTGTAAGGAGTTCTGTCTGAACGCTGCGGTATAGAATTGTTCTTCTGTGTGAACAAAGGTCATCACAGGAGCTAAGGGAAGCGGCACTGCCATAACGCCTGGGCGCAATGCTAGTTGCGTAACGTATCCGTCAGTGGGAGCTCGAACCACGGTTTGTTCTAAATCAAACTGAGCTTTACGCAATTCGGCCAATAAGCTTAAAACGGCTGTATTCTCGCCACCAATTTCAGACTCTAGGGCAATTTGTGCTTGTTCTAAATTAGCATCGGCCACTTTTACGGCAGCTTCTGATGCCTTGTAAGCTTGTCTGCGTGTATCTAATTGCTGCTCGGTAAAGGCTCCGCTGTCATAACCGCGCTTGTAACGAGAGAATTCACGTTGGGCTTTATCTCTCTCTGCGATGGCTTTGATTTTTGCAGCCTCAGCTTCAGCCACTTCAGATTCCATTCCAAGCGCACCTTGGCTTGCTTCCTTTACTTTAGCTTCTAATCTTGCAACTTCAGCTTCGAATGGAACTGGGTCGATTTTGAAAAGAATATCCCCTTCCTTCAGAGGTTTGTTTGCCTCTACTGGCACTTCGATAACTTTACCCCTAACGCCTGAAACTACTGGTGTTGTTGAGTAAACTTGATTACCAATTTGCGTGAAAGGGTGGTTGTAGTTCATCAGTAGGATCAAAGTACCTATGATGACGACACCACCAAGAACGGCGGTAGGTACTGTCCATTTATTGAGCGGGATATTAAATACTTTGAAGATGGTGATACAAAGTGCCGCATAGGTCATTATCAGCAGTAAATCCATTACTTAGCCTCCTGATCTTGAACGTTGTTTGTCTCTTTCTCTGGACTGCTTTGCTCAGTACCGGCTTGCTTGAGCTGTGCGATTTCTTCCTGAAGGGTACTCACTTGATCGATGAGAATATCGACGCGATGATGAATATCGTGTTGTTCTTCTTCTAATTTAGCGAAGCCCCAACCACGATCTTTACGCCACAGCGTTGCCCAGATCCAAAGGAAGGGCCAAATAGCGTGTAAGGTGAATAGGCTAACCCAGCCTGAGACGTGAATAGCATCTTGATGAGGGTGGTTACGTTCTTTCGCAATTTCATAGGGAATATCGTGAATAACGATGATGCCGTAAAAGATGACTAATGCTACGAAAATCAGTAGACCGAGTGCAAAGTAGTCTAAAAACATAACAGATCCTTGTAATGTTAGATATTAGTTATAAATATACTACGCTATCATCCAAGTAATTGTTATAAAAATGATTTACCGAGTTGAAAATAATGTGTTGTCGCTTCTAATGCGAATAAAAGCATTGATGAATCTTATAAAATCTCATCGCGTTTGAAGAGGTTATTTCGGCTTTCTGGTTGGTATTTAAGCTGAAATGATGACAGTTAAGATTCTAACTGACGGGCATAACCACAAGGGACAAATACGGATGTATATAGGTGAATTGGCGGCCATTGGCGCTGCAATTGTGTGGGCATGTGCGACATGGATCTATGGGCAATTTGGACATCGCTTCTCTGCGATGCAATTGAACATTGTTAAGGGTGTAGTGGCGTCAGGGATGATGTTGCTGGTCATGCCTCTTATCCCGATGCCGGAGTTTGAACTGAGTACCAACCATTTTCTGATATTGGCAATTTCAGGGGTGATTGGCATTGCGATTGGAGATAGCGCCTATTTTGCAGCGTTGAAAAGAATCGGTGCCAATAAGACGTTGTTACTGGAATCTTTAGCCCCGCCTCTTTCTGGTGTGTTGGCATTAATGTTCCTTGGCGCTGTATTGACAGTGCAAAGCTGGCTCGGTGTCGTGATTACAACACTGGCGGTGACCTTCGTTGTCTGCCAACCATCAAAATCGGCGAGCGGTGAATCGAATGACC
>NZ_JADDYK010000073.1:287470-304798 GCF_015163615.1 Vibrio sp. OPT18 | reverse complement strand
AGCGCAGTGGGGGGGCATTGGTTATGGGCTTGTGGCGAGTGTCTGTCAGGCATCTGGTGTGGTTATTTCTCATTACGCGTTAGTGGCGGGTGACATTCCACCATTGTTAGGTGCACTGATTCGCCTGACGATTGGCGTGTTTGCTGTGATGCTGATTATCCCTTTCGTTGAAAAGAAGCCGTATTCATCGATAAAAAGAGATTTATGGGAAATGACCAAGTTCGATAAACTGTGGTTATTAGGGGCAATCTTTGTCGGTACGTTTCTCGCTCTATGGCTTCAACAAGTGGCGCTGAAAAATGCTAACCCTGCGATTGCACAAACGTTGATAGCGACCAGCCCGGTCTTTATTTTGGTGATTTATGCGCTGAAAGGGGAGAAGGTGTCAAAACAAAGTATCATCGGGACGCTTGCCGCCCTCGCGGGTATTTCCCTGTTCTTTTATCAATAATCTGTTGGCCTTAGCTACAGAATTACAGAATTACAGAATTACAGAATTACAGAATTACAGAATTACAGAATTACAGAATTACAGAGTGACATGCCATTACTCTGTACAAACTTGATTACGGCCGTTGGCTTTAGCTCGGTATAGAGCTTTATCGGCACGGTAGAAGGTGCGTTGAGTATTCTCTCCGTCACGATGCAAAGTGATACCAATACTCACGGTCAAACCGCGCTCCCCAAGTATCTCATGCCAACCGAATTGGAAGATGCGCTCTCGATAATTTTCAGAGTGCATTTCCGCTTTAGGAAGATCAGTGTTCTCTAGAATGACGAGGAACTCTTCTCCACCAAATCTGACACACGACGCGCCTCTAAACTTAAAGTATGAGCGCAGCTCTTGAGACACACTAACAATCGCTTTATCACCCACTAAGTGACTCAGTTCATCATTGATAGACTTGAAGTGGTCAATATCGATAACCATTAGTGCGAAAGAGGTATCGTGCAGCAGCATGTCCTTCAGTTTCACATCTAACCAGCGGCGGTTGTGTAACCCTGTCAATGGATCGGTGAACACGTCTTGTTGAAGCTGAGCCACCGCATTCTTGTGTTGTTCAGTCGTCTCTTTCAACTCTTTGTTCTCTTGTTCAGAGAGAATGAGTTTGAGCTGTAATTCAAAACGGGACAGGCGGCGTAGTTGGCTTGCACCGAGTTCACTGATTGGGATCTGCTTCATCAGATCGGTTTCAATTCGATAGCCTTTTTTCTCATAGCTTAGCGCTTCTTGAAAACGCCCTTGACTCATACACACATCACTTAGCGAATCGTAGAATCGTTTTGCAAGCACTGGCGACGAGTAGGCTTTCACACGTTTGTCCGTACTCGACAAAATCATGCTCGCGTAGTCTTGCTTGCCGATTGCACTTAGGCAATGTGCTAGCTCTAGACGAGTCATGGTCGCGAGCCAGCTTGCTTGAGTGCTGTTGGCTGGGTATTGAACTTTAGACAGACAGCGTAGCGCTTCATGGTATTTTTTCTTAGCGCGCAGCACCTTCGCTTGGTAAAGCAATATTTGAGCTGTGAGCAACTTGTCACTAACCAAAATACTCAGTTCTTCGCACTCATTCAGTAAATCGCTGGCTGCAGTAATGCGATTGAGTAGAAGCAAGCTTGCTACCATATGCAGCTTGAATTTGAGGCGAAGTGAGCGACTGCTTATTGCGTGGTCTATGCTGCTGATTTTTTGGTAGTAGCGAAGGGCTCTGTTGTGATCGCCATAGGAATCACACAGGTTGCCCATGCCTAAAATAGCTAATACATACTCATCGATATGACCGTGTTCAACCGCGATAGTCGATGAACTGACGAATTCATTGAGTGCTGACGTGTAATCACCGATTTCAACTAAGCGGTCACTTAAGCTGGTTTTGACTGTAAGAATGTCTTCGATATCGGCAGGAAGGTGGAGCAGATCGAGTGCTCGTCTCAACTCTTCGATACTGGTTTGATTTTGTTGTAACTCAGCACGGTACTCAGAGCTAATGATATAGCAGTGCGCTTGCTCTATTTGCGTTGTCGAAACGTGCTGGCGAATGTGGTTCCAGAAGATGATCGCTTCTTCACCTGATACTGATGAAGGGTCTAAACCGGCGTCTGTGATCTTGCTTAATAGAGTTTCCATTATTCTATTACCTCAGCATCGTCTTCTTCGAGTTGTTCAAGCGTGAACGGGAACGTCAAAATATCATTGAGGCTGACGGTTGGTTTCGAACCTTTTAATCCTTTTCTATGCCATGGATAGATATCGAGCATGGTGCTGAGAGTTTGGAAGGTTTGTTCTGCGGCTTCGCCTTTTTCGGAAAGCATAAGAGCCACACGTTCAGAACTTAGTCTTGCGATGAAGTCATTCTGGTTACATAAAGCATGAGCAATCTCGGTACAGACATCTAAGTAATCAGTATCGACATGATGGAACATAATGATGCTGTGGTTTGAACGTTTAAGCTCGGTCTTGAACAGCACCAACTTTTCCCACCAAAAGGTTTCAGAGACAACGTAAGAGAGGTGCTTTTCAGGATCGTACTCGTGCTGACCGCGAATACGGTTAATCAGTTTTCGTGCTCTCTGTTCAAGCTGGCGTTTTGAACTGCGCGCTTTATCTAACCCAACACGTGTCGTTTGCTCTTTTAGCATGCCGATAGAATATTGACGGTACTTTTTAAAGGCGACGAGCGCGGCTTGGAAGTCTTGGTTTTCTTCCGCCACCAAGGATTGTTGGTAACAGATTTGGCTCAGCAACTCGCCATTATCGAACTCGTTTGCGGATTGTTCCGCGAGCCTCAGTAATTCCGCCGCTTGTTCTGGTCTTTTTCTCAGGAGCTCCAATCGCGCTCGGCTGATGTATGAGTGCGCCTTCATCCAAACTAGGTTGTGTTCGACTGCCAGATTGTGCGCTTTGTCCGTGGCACGCTCTGCGTCATCTAAGCGTTCAAGGCCAAGTAGAGCAAGGCCTCGGAAGTCCCACACCTCAGCATGCCAAGTGTTATCTTTATGGTCTTTTAATGCTTCTTCTGCACCGTCCAATACCGACAGCATTTCAACATAGTTGTTGAGCAGGTAGTAATCCCACGCAAGCAGTATTCTGGCTTTACCCTCTAACCAACCAATGCGGCTGTTGTTAGCCACTTTAACGGCAAGCTGGTGGGTAGAACGTGCAAGTTTATATTCGTGGGTCATCCGCCAAATATTGCCAAGGCCAATGAGGCATTCAATTTGAATTTCGACTTCATCAACCAACGCGGACTGCTCTAAGGCATTGATCCAAAACTGTTGGGCGGAGTAATACTTGGCTTGTCCCCAGAACTGGAGCGCGTGTAAATGGAGGATTTCAGGGAGAAAAAGGTCGGTATCTAATCGGCTTTGGCGCTTGTAGGCTTCCTTGATGTATTTTAAACCTTTTTGGTAATCCATCAGGTTCCAGCTACACCTTGCCATTAGCATCAATGACTGGATGGCACCCTCTTCAAACAGAACTTGCTCTGATCGGACTAGGCACTGTTGGGCAATCTCTAGGATCACCGATGGCTCAGAGTCGACACGAGTTTTGAGTTTTTCTAATTCTGTTTCAAGAAGGTACTGATTTTTGTCCAAGACTTAGATCCATGATTATCGAACATATTGATAACACAATCATTATAAGAGTGTAGTTTGAGATAAGCACCAATTATCTTTCGTAGAGCGTCAAAGGAACATCGATCTTTTCTAATTATGGGTGTTACCTCATGTTGTCGCTTTAAAATCAATGAGTTCCCGAATAATTACCTAGAGGCTTTGTTGCTATGAAAGTAGTTGCTTTAGAGTTAATGGCAGCTCCGCTACGCCTAAGCGTTGTGCTGCCGTGAGCCCTTGCTTATCTTGGTAGCACAGATTGTGCCAAGCTCTAAATATGTCGAGCAATGGAAGAATGCCCCCAGGACGAAGCTTACGTCTGGGCTCATTAATAAAGCTATCAAATAACAGCTGAAAGCGCTGTTGATAGAACTTAGTTTGTTGAATTGAGGCCGTGTTAAACCACTGTTTTGGTTCTGGATTGTTACCGGTTAGGTAGCAGATACCTTTCTGGTTATCACCCTGATTCGCAATAGCCCAACGATCTCGCCACCAACTCATGTGAACGATGTCGATCTTTTCAAAACTTTGATCGTCTTGCCAGCTAGAATCTTCCTCGACATACATAAGGTCAATATTTTGACTCTGAATGCGCGGCAAACATACGCTCAAAGCGGCAGATCTTAGTAATGGATCTTGTGGCATATAGATGGCGACATGCTTGTCTTCGTTACACATATCCAACACATGTAAGAAGTGAGCATAAGAGGTATAAGGCGGTCGAATGAGTGCGCCTTTTGAAGGGTAGCTAAATGTGGTGAGGTTACCCATAGGGTCCTCAACGTTACCTCTCGCAAGAATCACTTGGTACTGCTGTTCAATGCGCTCTTTTAGTTTGTCAGAGGGCTGAGGTAGTTCGAGGTTCGCTTCTGAAGAGTGCTCCTTGGATACAAATCGTGCCACATCATCATAAGGGTTGTGGTCGACGTTTCCTGATGGTTCTTCATTTTGAGAGTAGTTAACGTGTTGGCAAAGTATATAGCCAGAATGCGCCTCGCCCGTCGCTATCCACACCACACCGTTGTTACTTTGTGGTTGCAGACGCTGGTAGTGAGATGCGAATTCGTAATCTTTCGCATGGTTAACCCATCGTGCATCGATCATCGCTAATTTACGACGACAACGGCTCGCGATATGGTCAACATGATCATAGAAAGTCTTTGGGTTGATCTCTAATTTTCGGCAGATTTCACGTACGGAATAGCCCATGAACAGTAAGCCCATGAGGTTCTCTTGAAATTGGAGTTTTTTATTGGATCCAGACCATTTATCAACGAAGGTTGATTGGCAGTCTTTGCATCGATAACGCTGTCTGTCGCCACTGTAGCCGAAGGCATGATAAAGATGTTTATGGGTATGAACCGATAAGCCGAAGTTATCGCAATCATCATTACGACAAGCAGGGAGCCCGTCGCTGTGAAGTTGTCTTAGGCGATGAAGTTCGCTTAACACTTCACGATTGTTAAGTAAGGGGGGGAAAGCTCCACATTCACGACAAACCATCGCTGGACGCTTAGGGTTCGCGTGTTGCAAAACATACCGTTTTGCATCGCTCAAGCCAAAGTTGTCACACGCCAATGTTTTACAAAAGTTGAGTTGCAAACCATCCGCATCTTTTGGCAGCTTGTCGTTAGACACGATCTCCCCCTCGGGATTATTTGAGCAGCCAAGCGAGCCTGGCTGCGGGGTAACGCTTTTCAATGTATCTTTGATCAAATCGTTAGATGTTGATTGCTGTCTCTAGAGCAACTTTCATCATGTCGTTGAAAGATTTTTGACGCTCTTCAGAACTTAGTTTTTCACCACGGATGATGTGGTCAGATACTGTTAGGATAGTTAGTGCTTTAGCACCAAGGTCTGCAGCAACACCGTAGATACCAGCCGCTTCCATATCAACACCTAGGATGCCTAGCTTTTCCATTTTTTCGAAAAGGTCAGCTTCTGGAGTGTAGAAAAGGTCTGCAGAGAATACGTTACCAACTTTAACTGGAACTTCTTGTGCACGAGCTTGGTTTACTGCTTCTTCTAGAAGACCGAAATCAGCGATAGCAGCGAAGTCGTGGTTGTTGAAACGAATACGGTTTACTTTTGAGTCAGTAGATGCACCCATACCGATAACAACGTCCATTAGTTTAACGTCGTCACGTACTGCGCCACAGCTACCTACGCGAATTACGTTTTTCACGCCGAACTCAGCGATTAGCTCGTGTACGTAGATGCAACATGATGGGATACCCATACCGTGGCCCATTACAGAAACTTTCTTACCCTTGTAAGTGCCTGTGTAGCCAAACATGTTGCGAACGTCACAAACTTGCTTCACGTCATCAAGGAATGTTTCTGCAATGTATTTTGCGCGAAGCGGGTCGCCCGGCATAAGTACTGTTTCTGCGAAATCACCAGCTTGAGCATTAATATGAGGTGTAGCCATGGTCGTTCTCCAAAGTTTAAACGGTAATTATAGGAACAGGATTTAATCAATTACCGATTCTGTTGAATTGAATTCGTTTTGTTGAGGCAATATTAGCGAGTTAGAACGTGGCTCCATGAGACTTTAGTCACAAAACAGGTCTGCCATTATAGTTTTATTAATATTGATAACCAAATATGTTGAAAGCGTAAAGGCAATCGATTTTGTATGGGTTAATTGCAAGCGAATGAGAGGAAAAGGCTTACATATAAACTTGTTGCCTATCAGTTTCGAGACAACAATACGTTGTAGAGACGTTTGATCAGAGATAATCTAAACTTTGATAAAAGACAAACCAAGGATTTGTATGTCGCATTGCGCTAACTCGACGCCTTTACCGTCAATGAAAACACGACTTCACAGGGCGGTGTCGCTTGTTGTAAGAACTACTTTGCTTGCCAGCGGGATAGCTTCATCGTGGGTGTCTGCTGCAACCTTTGAATTGCCACCAACAGAAAGCCGCATTGTGGGCAGAATCCAGCAACATGAAGTGGCGGCGGGCGAAACCTTAGCCATTATTGCCAAGCAATACGATATTGGTTTTCTTTCTTTAATGGCAGCCAACAAAGGGGTGGATCCTTTTCTCCCTGCGGAAGGCTATGTGCTAAGCATTCCAAGCCGCTTGATTCTGCCTGACACCCCAAGAAAGGGGATCGTCATCAATCTTGCTGAGTTAAGGTTGTATTACTTTGAGCCCGAGAAAAATCAGGTGCATGTTTTCCCTGTCGGCATCGGTCGAGTGGGGCGCGATACTCCCGAGATGATCACCAAGATAAGCCAAAAAAGACCGAATCCAACATGGACACCACCAAATTCGATCCGCAAAGAGTATCTTGAAAAGGGCATTGAGTTACCGAGAGTGGTTCCTGCTGGGCCGGAAAATCCATTGGGTGAGTACGCTTTGAGGCTTGCTTATGGCGCTGGCGACTATTTGATTCATGGTACAAACAAAGACTTCGGAATAGGTTTACGAGTTAGCTCTGGTTGTATCCGAATGGAACCTAAAGATATTGAGTGGCTGTTTGAGCAAGTAAACCGTGGTGAACAGGTCACCATTATCAATGAGCCGATTAAGGTGTCGTTAGAGCCAGATAGAAGTGTGTTTGTTGAAGCGCACGAACCATTAACTCGAAGTGATGGTTCAAAGAAATCATTACAGATCCCTGTGGAACTAAAATGGTGGCTTGAAGAAGCAGAACTGCCAAATTCAAAGGCGAAAGCAGTTATCTTTGCTCAAAACGGCGTGCCTGTTGAGATAGCACCACCTGTGATTGAGTTTTAATTCGATTGTCTCTTTATAACAAGGAGTGGTTTTATCTTTTTTTTACTCGAATTAGTATCGCCCAAAAAAAGCACCACATCCTTTAAGAAGTGGTGCTGTCTATACTGCTTTTTGCGACTTATTTAATCTACAGCTTAATCGCGATTAGATCTAAAACTACTTAGTGTAAGACTCAGCGATGTTGTCGATACGTTCGTTAGCACGATCCGCTTCTTCTTTCGCTGCCATAGCGGCTGCTTCTGCTTCTTGAGCCTTCATTTCTGCGGCTGCTTTGTCACTCTTAAGTGCTTCAACTTCGCTTGTAAGTTGAGCCACTTGGTTAGTTAGTTGATCCACTTCTGATACTGCAGCTTCTTCTGGCTCTGAAGAACAACCGGCTAAAATGAAAACTGATGCTGCAGCTGCGATTAACGTCTTATTCATAAGAACTCCTTGCTTATTTATCATCAAAAGATGCGCTATACATTCTTTATCATATAGTCGCTTCATTAATGATTGTAGCGACTAATTTTTTAACTGCAAAAACAATAACTAAAGAAATTGCTAAATTTTTGAGGGAATTAGCTAAGTATCACGTTGTGTCTCACTTATGAGATGAAGGATTTAGAGACGACTTGAAGGTGTTTTGGCGGGTTATCCCTTTGCTAACAATGCATACAATGTTCTAGCTAAAGATAGATTAAGGGATAAATTTACTGTGATCTCTATCCTTATAAAGTACTTTCGCGGTATCATGTCACGTTAAATTAATTTTATTCAATACCATCATGACTGGAGAGTCCTTTGCACTTTAAAGATTTAGGCTTAGATAACCGCTTACTGAAGAACTTAAAACATTACGACTTCAAGAAGGCGACAGAGATCCAATCAAAAGCGATCCCTGTTGCTATTGCTGGTAAGGATCTATTGGCTTCATCAAAAACGGGATCAGGAAAAACATTGGCGTTTGTGTTGCCAATGATACATAAAGCATTAAAAACAAAAGCGTTTTCTGCTAAAGATCCTCGTGGTGTAATTTTGGCTCCTACTCGTGAGCTAGCGAAGCAAGTTTACGGCGAATTGCGTAGCATGCTTGGTGGTCTGTCTTATGAAGCGGCGCTTATCTTAGGTGGTGAGAACTTTAACGATCAAGTTAAAGCACTGCGTAAGTACCCTCGCTTTATCGTAGCGACGCCAGGTCGTCTTGCTGACCACCTAGAGCACCGCTCATTGTTCCTTGATGGTGTTGAAACGCTAATCCTTGATGAAGCAGACCGTATGCTTGATCTTGGTTTTGCTCCAGAACTACGTCGTATTGCAAACGCAGCTAAGCACCGTCGTCGTCAAACTCTAATGTTCTCTGCGACGCTGGATCACGCTGAAGTGAACGGCATTGCCAATGAAATGCTAGACGCACCTAAGCGCATCTCTGTTGGTGTTTCTAACGAGCAACATCTTGATATCACTCAGAAATTCTACCTATGTGATCACCTAGATCACAAAGAAGCGATTCTAGACCGTGTACTAGAAGAAGCTGAATACCGTCAGGTCATGATCTTCACAGCAACTCGTGCTGATACGGATCGCCTAACGGATAAGCTGAATGAGAAGAAGCTTAAAGCAGTTGCACTGAGCGGTAACTTAAACCAAACGCAGCGTAATGCGATCATGAGTCAGTTTGAGCGTGCGGTTTACAAGATTTTGGTAACAACCGATGTTGCTTCACGTGGTATCGATATTCCAAACGTAAGCCACGTAATCAACTTTGATATGCCGAAGCACACCGAAGAATACGTTCACCGTGTTGGTCGTACTGGCCGTGCAGGTAACAAAGGCGATGCAATCTCTTTGGTTGGTCCAAAAGACTGGGACAGCTTCAAGCGTGTTGAGCTTTACCTTCAACAAGATCTTACTTTCTCAGTGCTTGAAGGCCTAAAAGGTAAGTTCAAAGGTATTAAGCCTCGTAAACCTGCGTTTGCTAAAGGCGGTCCTGCGAAGAAGAAAACCAACACTCAAGCGAAGAAAACGCCGAAGAAACCAGTTAAGCGCGATAAGAGCTTCCACCAGAATGTGGCAGTGGGTGATACCGTGTTTATCCCTAAGAAGAAAGTTGCGCCAAAAACTGACGACGAGTAATCACCAGCCAGTTAAAAGCGTTTGTTTGTAAAACTGACATAAATAAAAACCGCCATTATTAGGCGGTTTTTTTGTATCTTTACTTTGTCTGAGCCATTAGCTAGCTGTATTTAGCTAGAAATCGAACGTCGAGAACGAATACGCCAAGATGTGGTCTGCAATGTATTTATGAGTAGCTGTAGTTGGGTGCGTCACGCCCCAGAATACATAGCTGTCTGAACCATAGGTCGCACAATCATTGGTTGAGCTGTGGCTTTTCAGGTAGTCGGCCGCTGAGCTTCGATTAATATCAAGACAAGCATCACTCGCGTTTCGAAAGCCATGTTGTTCTGGGTTATCAGTAATGCTGGCGAACAACTCACTCGCATCGAACAACACCACGTTTTTCCCCATACCTTGGTAATACTCTGCTTGAGCTTTGATGAACTGGTTGAATTCTAAGATCTTGCCACGAACTTTTATGATCTCTTGCTCGGTTGAGTATTTGAATTGAGGGGCTTTGGTTGCATCGGGTAAGGTGAACAGTAGGATATTGTTCGCACCGGATTCCGTTAAGCGGATCAGCGCGCTGCTAAAGTCAGCTTTTACATCGGCAACTTCTCGGTTGTAGTTCATGAAGTCATTGAGGCCAAACTCGAGAGTAAACAGTGAGTTTTCCGGGCGATAGTTTTTGGCGACTTTCATGTAGGTCAGATAAGAGGTGACTTGATCATAAACACCAGTCAATGCCACGTATTGGTTGGTACCTGCGGCGCCACCCACAGCCCAGTTATACAGAGGGACATCTTTCGCTTTTGCTAAATACTCCGTCCAGACTAAACCATTCGAAAAGTGCCCTAAAAACCACGAATCTGTGTTCGGAAAAACCCATTGAGAGCCATTAAATAGATTACCAGTGTCGGACAGGCTATCGCCAAAGGTGACAATACGGTTGATGCTATTGGCTTGAAAAGCGTTGTCGTTGGTCCAGATTGAGTGGTTGTAAGAGAAGTGATTATCTGCGGCAAAGTAGGTGATGTCAGCGACGTCATGTTGGATGTCGAGCGTCTGTTCGCAACGCTGTTTGATTTCAGATTGAGGCGCATCACTGTAAAACATGTTTTTGAAAGAAACAGAAGACCACCAATATCCGTTGATCGTGTAGTAATCACCATTCTCTTTCTTTGCCCACTTCCAGTCGGTGGCTGGGGAGTCATGAGAGGCATCGGTTCGATACCAACATCTAACATATGAATAGGTCTCTGAGCCTTGTGTACTGAGTACTTGTGCAGATGTAATCGATTCTGGTGTTGGTATTGAGTCTTCAGCGGCATAAGCGCCAAAAGGCAGGGCTAACGAGAGTATTAAAGCCGTATTTTTCATCACTGTATTCTCTTTTGTATTTAGTGAGCCAAACAAAACGTTGTTGCTTGTTGCCTATTGTTTGTTGATAAGTGGATAAGTAAATAACTGGTACGACCTATATCTAAGATTAATGATTATCGTCAATGCATTCAGGCTTATGGTGTGTCGTTAATGGCATAAGCATCGAGTTTTCAACGAGTTTGTGGTTGAAAAATACCTGTTTCCAAACGGTTATTTGTCGACAAACTTTGGATTATTACGAATGTTGAATTGATATTTGAGTCAGAGTATTGAAAGAACAATCTCATCAACCTTAGTTAAATGTTAATTTAATCAATTGCTTATGGTTTCGGTTTTCCTTCTGATTCTGTTTGCCTAATGTTCATCGCACCTGTTTAATTCAAGTTCGCCATCACAAATATCAAATCGTTACTTTCTGTTTTATAAAATCATCATCTACGGTTCTTTTACTCATCAGAGGTCTAATCTGTTTAAGGAAAGAGCATTGAAAAAGATATTAATTTGGACGATAGCCTGCCTATCCAGTTTTGGCGTATATGCCGGAACGAGCGCATCAGCATTAGAAGCCAGCGGATACACTGAAACGAAATACCCCATTATGTTGGTACATGGTCTGTTTGGTTTCGATACATTAGCGGGCGTCGACTATTTCTATGGCGTACCTGAATCCCTAACCAAAGATGGCGCGAACGTATATGTCGCTCAGGTCTCTGCAACCAACAGTTCAGAGGTCCGTGGTGAACAGTTACTTAGCCAAGTTGAAACGCTGCTAGCTGCAACAGGAGCAAGTAAGGTGAATCTGGTTGGTCATAGCCACGGTGGGCCTACGGCTCGTTATGTTGCGTCAGTTCGACCGGATCTTGTTGCTTCAGTGACCAGTATTGGCGGTGTGCATAAAGGTTCTAAGGTTGCTGATCTCGTTAGAGGGAATGTATCTGAAGGCTCTGTCACAGAAGGTATCGCGGTGAAATTAGCAGGTGGATTAACGACACTGATTAACCTTTTATCTGGTGGAACGGATCTCGACCAAGATGGCCTCGCTTCTCTTGAAGCATTGACCACAGAAGGCTCACTAGCATTCAACCAGTTTTATCCTGAGGGCGTTCCGAACTCTGAGTGTGGTGATGGTGAGTGGCAAGCAAGTAACGGCGTTTATTACTATTCATGGACAGGGTCTTCCACTTTTACCAACCTTCTTGATCCTACCGACGGAGCGATGACAATCCTAGGCTTAGCTTTCAATGAACCTAATGACGGGTTAGTAGGAGCATGCAGCGCCCATTTGGGCAAAGTGATTGGTGATGAGTACAAAATGAACCACCTAGATGAGATCAATGGGTTATTGGGAATTCACCACTTGTTTGAGACCGATCCTGTGACTCTATATCGTCAGCATGCCAATCGATTGAAGTTGGCTGGCTTGTAGTCTGCAAAGCAGTTTAATAAGAAAACAAGGAAAGTATGATGAAAAAGACCGCCATTTTGTCGATAACCACGATAGCCCTGATGAGCACAGCGGCGGTCTTTTTATATCTAAATAATCAAGATACACATACTGACGACGAACAACGCGTCTCCTCATTGAAAGTCGCCTCTCAACAAGACACCGACATTGATAACGCATCAGCAAAAGACATGATGGAATACTTCGTATCGGGTAATACAGAATTAACCCTTGAAGATATTCGAGGCAATGTGGCGAAACACCACGAGCAATCATCAACAGCCGTGGTCGATGAAGCACTGTTTGCCAAATATATAGAGTATAAGTCGGCACTGGCATCGTTGGACGTACAATTCGATACCACATCCATTTCCGCTGATGACCTACGCGCACTCAATCAAGCGCTTCTTGATCTTCAAGCTCAGTTCTTCAGTGAGAGCGAGATAAGTATTCTGTTTACGCATGACAACAGAATGAGAGAAATCGCCTTAGAAAAGTTACTCCTGAAACAGGAGGGATTAGAGGATGAAGAATACCAACAAAGACTTGAATCCTATTTATCTGAGCAACCTGATTATGTTCAGTCGAGTCACCAGAATCAGGTGTTACTCCAACAGCTCTCTAGCTCTGAAGGTCTCGATGAACAGGGTAAATATTTAAAGAGAAGCGAACTTGTTGGTGAAGAAGCAACCCAAAGACTTGAAGCTCTTGATAAACAAAGAGCGGCCTTTGAAGACTCTTTTGAGGTCTACTTGGCAGAACGAAATGATGTTTTGAAAGATTCATTCCTATCAGAAACCGAACAACAAGAGAAGATTGCGCAACTTAGGACTGAACATTTCCCACCAGAACAGCTTAGAAGGGTAGAAGCGATTGAAAGAATTCGAGCTAATGAAACTAAACAGTAAAGTCATTTAGTTTAATTAAGTAAACGATTGCTTATTCTGTAATATGGTAAATTATTGCTTATAGTCAAAACTATCAACTGGTTTTCTTCTTCTGAATAAACATAAATATTCCATAGTAATACAAGAGCAATTCATAATTAATTGACGTATCTATCGTGATTAATATCACATATTTATGTAAATGATAATTGATCTCATTATCGTTTGAGTGCAGTATACGCGAAATTTATTAAATTAGCGTATGGATTTGTTGAGTTTATGAAAGTGTTTGTGTTGTTAGCTTTTACTCTTTTACTGATGGGGACGGTCAGTGCTTCCGATCAGCTCTCTTGGCTTAGAGATGATTCCCGTAGCGCGAGCAACGTACTCAACTATCTTAATCAACAAAATAATAAAACTCAGCAGTATCAAGAACGTATTCGGTTATTGAGTGAATCCTTGCAAGACAATTGGCAGGACAATCGCCCAGAGAGAGCTGACAAACCGTGGTTTGAAATTGGTGGGTATGAGTATGCGATCCTCAATCACAATGGTGAAAGAGTTTTGTCGTCCCGATTGGTTGGGAATGAAGAATCAACGGAGCTACTTAACCTTGACGATCGATCTACCGGTCTTGATTACTATCAGTTAGCTGGCTGGGCATTAAACTCAACCAGAACACAGCTGGCGATCGCCGAAGATGACACAGGATCAGAACAGTACCGAGTCAGTGTTGTTGATCTTAAAACTCGTCAAGTTACCCCAATCGCGCGGAATGTAGACAGTACACTTGCGTGGTCGAAAGACGATCAATCTCTGTATTTGGTTCAACTTGAGCAACAAACTTCGAGACCTTATGCGCTAACGCAATACTTCTTAGACCAGTCAGAACCAAATCAATTAATTGAAGAACCAGATTCTGCGTGGTTACTGTCGTACTACCTTTCAAGTGATACGCAATTTGCTATCGTTCAGGCAAACAATGAAGATTCAAGTGAGCAACGCCTGTTAAATCTTGATACCGGCGAAATCTCTAAACCTTTCTTACCTCGCAGAACTGGCGTGGAGTACTACGTTGATGTTATTGGCTCTCGTTTATTCTCGAACAGTAACCATGCTCGTAAGGGATTTGCTTTTTACTCGGTAGCGCTTAATCAAGCATCAAAAATAGATAATTGGAATGCTGTTTTTGAACCGAGTGATGAATCTAGAATCAGTAACTTTCATCTGTTTGAGTCGGGGCCTGTGATCATCACCCAGACTGGTGCGTCTCAATTTTTACAATTCTTCGATAACGACGGACGTCATCGTTCAAGACAGCTGATAGCAGAACCAGATCAAGTTGCTTGGGTAAGCCAAGTAGGTGACTACCAAAGTAACAAACTGCACATTCGAAGCATGTCTTTAACTCAGCCAGCGAAGTGGGAGCGGCTGAATACTGACACTCTAAAACGAGAGCTCTTCTCTCAAGATCACTACCCTCAATATCAAAAATCTAACTATTATTCCGAGCAAGTCATCGTCAACTCTGGCGGGGTAACGATCCCAGTAACTTTGGCGTATCGCAAGGATAAGCTCACGAAGGATACACCTCTGTTTTTGTACGGGTACGGGGCCTACGGAATGACGATGAAGCCTTACTTTATGCCCCAAATCATTAGCCTACTTGATGAGGGCGTGATTTATGCAATTGCACATGTTCGCGGTGGCGGCTTTTATGGTGATGCTTGGTACCAAGCAGGAAAAGGGGTCAAAAAAGAGAATGCTATCTCGGATTTCATTGCTGTAGCTCGAGATTTGACGACATACGATCAAGGTAGACGTCCAATTTACGCTATGGGTGGAAGCGCTGGTGGCACTCTTGTTGCCGCAGCATTAAATCAGGCTCCTGACTTGTTTAGTGGTGCAGTCCTTAAAGTCCCCTTTGTCGATGTCGTGAACAGCATGTCTGATTCTGTAATACCTCTAACGGCTCAGCAGTATGGTGAGTGGGGCAATCCAAATATTGCCGATGAATTGAAGGTAATGAAGCAATACGACCCTTATCTGAATCTTAGCGAACAAAACTACCCACCAATATTGATTCAGGTTGGCCTCAATGACCGCCGAGTTCCCTATTGGGAAGGAGCTAAGTATTACGCAAAACTTAGCGAACTAACGACCGGGAGCGGGCCTTATTTATTGTCGACAAACTTTACTCAAGGGCACTCGGCAGACAGGCGACGATCGCAATCGCAACAAGCGTTTGAGTACGCATTTCTTTTATCACTTATCCCAAAAGACATTAAAGCGGAGCAGTAAATGAAGCTTTCCCCCTTATCAGCGGCAGTACTGAGTGTACTTGCTGCCAACCTCGTGCACGCCGAATCTGAGGTTTATCACTTTGAAGAAGTGATCGTAACAGCGAATAAAATAGAACAGCCACTATCCAAAGTCGCTGGGTCAGTGGCTGTGATCACTGGTGAAGAACTAGAGAAAAAGGGTGCAACAGAGCTTTATGATGCAATAAAGAGCGAGCCGGGAGTTAGTGTTTCTGGGGGAGCGGGGCGACCTCAAAACATCACTATCCGCGGAATGACAGGTAACCGTATCTTGATAGTGAAAGACGGAATCAAGTCTGCTGATGGCTTTGGTGCCAATGACATCAATGACAAGATTGGACGTAACTCGTTTGATATGTCTAACCTAGAAAGTATTGAGGTTATAAAAGGGGCTAGTTCGTCTGTATTTGGCTCAGGTGCTATTGGTGGTGTGGTGGTGGTTCGGACTAAAAAGCCGGGGGACTATCTCGAGGAAAAAGATTTCTATAGTGATGTCTCTGCAACCTATACCGGTATCAGTAATAAATACAAAGGCGCAACAAACCTCGCCTTCCGTTCGGGAAAATTCGAAAGCTTGGTTAATCTTTCTTATTGGGAAGGTGAAGAAACTCGAAATTTTGATGAAGACTTATATAACCGAGACATAGATGGTGTCGGTGGTGGTTACACCTTGAACTACTGGTCAAGTGATGCCTTGATGCTCAAAGGGAATGTTGAGTACTACAAAGAGAATCTAAGTCGAAAAGAAGGTACCTCTAAGATCCAAAAAGACGGTAAGTGGGACACTGAAGATTTTGACCAACAGTCTTATACTGAGACGTTTTCTGCGTATGCGGGCTTTGAGTATCTGCCCCTAAATTCTTGGTTTGAGGTGTTAGATGCCAAGATATATTGGCGTGATATGACTAATGAGGACACAACGAATCGTTTGATGTCTCGAACCAACAACAACGTTTCCGAGCTTCGTAGAACGATTGATGTTCGTGGTTTCACGGATCAACTTCTTGGTGCTAACGCCGATTTTATTAGCGCATTCCAACATCAAAACATGATCCATACCTTGTCTTATGGCATGAGCATGGAAACCAACCTCCATGAGCGTCCAAGTCAATCTTCTGTTTTAGACTGGAACGGAGTGTCACTTAACGCGGATGTCCCTTTTGCTCCAGCTCGCTCGTATAACTTTGCTGCATTTGTTCGTGATGCGATTGAAATTGATCAGTGGACGGTGACGGCAGGTGCCCGTTTCGATTCACACCAGTTGAAACCTGAGTCACAGAGCACGATCAATGGCTACGAAGTGAAGGAACAAAGCTCTAGCGAGTTCTCACCTAGCTTATCGGTGAGTTATCAGTTAACAGAATCTCTCAACACATACCTTTCGTACAACCACGGCTTTAGAGCTCCGGGTTATGACAAAATTTATGGTTATCAAAACCATGACTTTGTCCCAATTACCCCATTTGTCATTGTGCCTAATATGGACCTAGAGGCCGAAACCAGTGATTCGTTTGAGCTAGGTAGTAAGTTTGATAATGGCCAAACTCAGTTATACGCCGCCGTTTTCTATCAGAAGTTCGATAATTTTATCGACGTTAAACAGATCACGTTTGTACCTGACTCAAATACAGGCAACTACTACAAGCAGTATCAAAACGCAAATGGAGTCGAGACGTACGGCATCGAAGCGTCAATTGCGCATCGTTTGAATGACTTTTGGAGTGTGAGTACCAAAGTCGGTTTTGTTGATGGTGAAGATGAGGATGGAGAAAAAGTTCGCACATTAACCCCTTGGGAAGGCAATGCCGAGGTGACTTATGACGACAACA
>NZ_JADDYK010000073.1:242580-287418 GCF_015163615.1 Vibrio sp. OPT18 | reverse complement strand
TGTTCTCCGCTTACGCGATGGTTAATTGGGCTCAAGCTATGGATAGCGTACCTCAGTGTGAAGATGATTTAGGTATCGTTACTGACTGTGCGACCACCTCTGGCTGGGCAAGTGTCGACTTGGGAGTCAGTTACTCTTGGAACTTTGGTTTGGATGTTAGCGCCAATGTGATGAATCTATTCGACAAAGAATATATCCGATACCAAGACGTTGCGGGTGTTGCGGACAGCAATAAAATTTACTCCACAGAACCTGGCCGCTACTTCACCGTCAACGCCAAGTATGCGTTTTAAGGAGGGTATATGAAAAAGAGCCCTCTATACCTCACTTTGTTCTTGGTTTCAGCAGCCAGTAGCGCTGCCGAGTGGGATTACCCAATTGATAATACTGTTGTGACAACGCAACAGGAAGCCAAAGCCTATTTAGAACAAGCTTACCCTGAGGTTGGTACGTTTAGGTTTCGTTATCAAACTCAGTCTAAGTTGGGGCACCACTACAACTTCGATGTATTGATCGAAGGCGAGTACCAACAACAGAAGTCTGTGGTGTTATCAACCAACATAGACGAGCAGGTTTCGCGAGTCTTCAGAAGTCTGGAAAATACCGTATTACTCAATGGAATTCCGACAACGGCAGCTGAGCTTGAAGTTCCTCGTTTGCTAGAAGCTGAGCGAGCGCCAAGCTTAAGCAGCGGGCAAGTGGTTTCGACGCATGTAAATGTATTCAGTCCAGATTTGAGAACTATGGACAAAGCTGCACCACCAGAATCTTTACTCACCGATGTTAGCCAATACGCGAGTCTTCCACATTATGTACAAACTGATGTAGAGGTTTTGAACCACAGCGATGGTATCTACCTTACCAATGATCGTGTCTCTCAGGTTGATGCAGCTGCCTTATATTCGATTGATACTGATTCGGGTGCTGTAACGAACCGTGATGCTTCAAATTTCCTCGCAGCTGAAGGTGTCGTTAAGTTTACTGACCTAGCTGAACTACAAAATGTAGATTGGCAAGATACACGCTTCCTGCAATTAATGGTTTTCGCTCACCTTGATCAATCTTTGCGTTATATCAGCAACTTGGGCTTCGATCTGTTTGAAGAGCCACTTGAGTTCGATGGCAGAGGTTTATCCGCAGATAACTCGACCTATTACTATGGCCCCAAAGCCGCTTTGTTTGGTATCGGTGGAGGATCTCCTGATGCACTAGATGGTGATGTGATCCTGCATGAGCTGGGGCATGGGATTCATTATCACATAGTAAAAGATTGGGCTTATGGTCATACCGGCGCAATCGGTGAAGGTTTTGGTGATTACTGGGCGGGTAGTTTTAGCTTTCGTACTCAATATGAAAATGCTCAAACTCGTGGACAAGAGTTCGAGATCGATACCGTCTTTAACTGGGATGGTTACTTCGGGGTCAGGAATACCACTCGTAGCCTATGGAACCAAAGAGCACGTTACTTTAGACAAGCGGAATATCGCCCTCATGAAAGCGTTGCGGGTGAGCTAGGTGATGAGCTTTGGTCAACGCCTTTGTTCCAGGCTCTGAAAGCATCGGTTGAACAATATGGTGAGCTCGCTTTTAAAGAGTTCGATTCAATTGTACTCGAATCTATGTACGGGGTTGGTCGTGGGTTGAAAATGCACAACCTAGCTGAGAGCACGCTGTTTGTGGCTCAAAAACTGTATCCAAATCGCGATTATGCCGAAATATTGAAGCAAAAATTTGATGTGCATGGGCTGGTAATAGAGCCGTTTAAGGTTGAAGTTGCTAGCCGCTATGTTGATCCAGAAAAAGCGCTAGCGATCGAGTTGTACCCCACGCTCAGACAGGCACAGGTCGACGGTCAGGTCAAAATATCGACATTAACACAGCCATTCGTTAGCGATCCGGTTAACCAACTGTTGATAGAGGCAAAACTTCCTACTGGTGAGGTTTGTGGTTCGTCCGTCACCATGAATACGAGCGTCGATTATCAATACAGCGACGCTTTGAAATCACAAAACTGGCAGCATGATTTGTCACTTGTTTATGGCTTGCCTGTCCTCGAATCTGATATCAAAGAAATGAACAGCTTCCTTCCCGACAGCAGATTGAGCTCAACAAATCAGCCGATCGTTGGGTTTAAAACATTTAATTTCACCCTAAATGGAGCGGTTCAAACGGCAGACGAAAATTTCGGAGTGTACCTAGAGATCGATCACCCTCGATTGAGTGATTTAGTGGTCACTTTGATTTCACCTAGAGGGACACGGATAGATTTACTGAACCATAAATCGACGCGATTTTCTGGCTTTGATGGTTACTTCACACTCAAGCATGACTCGATTCTAGATTCGTATAAGGGGGAACCTATTAACGGATCTTGGCGCTTAGAAATTGCCGATTATGTGAATGGTGAAACTGGGCACTTAAAACGTTGGGGCCTTGGCACTATTTCAACATACGAATGTGGTGAAACAACCACTTCACCTCAAGAGCCAGTCGTTGCCAGTGGTTCCTCTGGTGGCTCGGCTTCACCTATGTCGATTCTATTCATGTCCTTGCTCTCGTTCGGCAGGTCATTTACTACGCGTTACTTGCCTTTAGTGGCAAGGCTCTCTAAAAACAAAACAAGAAGATAATTCTATGAAACCTCAATTGACAATTTTGGCCATCTCTTTGGCTCTTGCTGGCTGTGGTGGTTCGGGCGGTTCCGATACCTCTGCATCAGCGGCACCAACCTATACAGTGTCAGGTACAATCACAGCCCAGAATATAGACTTGCAAAGTCAGGTCTGCGCAGACATAAACCAGAACTACATGTGTGACAGCGGAGAGCCTAGTTCAACAGCTAACGCGAATGGTGAATTTAGTATTACCAGTACTAAAAAATCGATTTTATCGGTGCCTTTGTTAGCACAAGTCGATACGGGGGTTGCTGCAAATAGTACAAGTGGTTCTGCATCTTCTTACGCTTACATAGCGGCACCTGGTTTACAAAAAAACGCTGGGAATGAGATCAATGGTATTAGCTCACTACTGGCTGGTTATGTTGCGGATGGATTGACGGTTGCTGAGGCCAACAGCAAGTTAAAAGCGCAGTTGGCGAAAAGTGGCATCTTTATTTCTGGTGACATACAAGATGATTTATCTGCGTCTGAGCTCGCGAGTTTGGAGCAAAATATCGTATCAACAATTAAGGCGTTTAAGCACTCGAATCGTGCATTCATGCTCGCTCAGTTGAGTGCGAAGTTTGATAAGAGTGCGGCTGATTATGTCAATGGAGTACTGACTAATGAAGAGGTTGTCGCTTTTGCAAACTTCTTAGAGGGTGAATTGAAAGCTGCGACAGCATTGAATGATACCGGTGTCATACGTTACTTCTCTGATATTGATGACACACAAGATGTGGTAGAACCACAGAGCTCATTCCCCGGTCAAGATGCAGAATACGGCTTTGATAAAACAGAGCTGAATGACAATGCCGGCAATGGTTTCCAGTTCGCAAAGTTAGATTCAAGTGGTCAGGTGCTTGCTGATGATGCTGCGGAGTGGTCTTGTGTTTTGGATCAACGCAGTGGCTTGATTTGGGAATCGAAAACGGATGACGAAAGCTCTATTCAATATAAAGATCGCATATTAGCGCTTGAGCTACCCGGACTAGTAACGCCTTACGATCAAGATGTTGATTTAGCGACGTGTAAAACGAAAGGCGATGCGATATGTACCACTCAAGATTACGTTGAACATATCAATGCAATGAACTTATGTGGCAAGTCAGATTGGCGCTTGCCAACATTCAATGAATTCTACAACGTGCTCGACTTCGGTGAGACAGAAACCAACTCGGATGGTGAAGTTTATGGTTTAACTTACAAGTACTTCCCACATCAAACCCTTGGTATTGACTATACGGCTTACACTGGTTCGGTATGGACTCAATCCATTACTTATAGCCAATATACAAACACAGCTGTTGAAGGTGGCTTCTATTACAACGAGATTGGAACCCAGGGTTCAGACAGAGGGGTTGTTGGTTCTATAGAGATCTATTCAGGTGATGTTGATTCTTCGGATAATTATGACTCGTTCCAATTCCCAATTCGTTTAGTTTCACTACAAGGTCAATAGATATGAAAAATTTACTCTCCATCACTTTAATGGCTCTGTTTTCTGCGGGTGCAATGGCACAAGAGTGCAGTTTAGATATGGAAAAATCGGCTCCGATCACGCGTTATGTTGCGAATGATAATGGGACGTTTAGCGATGAACTGACAGGGTTAACTTGGATGCGTTGCCAACTGGGTAAAACTTGGGATACGAAGACATTAGCTTGTAGTGGGCCTGCTGAAACGTATCACTGGCAGAGTGCGCTCTCCATGGTTGAATCAATTAATGACCAGAGTGGTAGCCATGTCTTACATCAGTTTGCAGGCGTAAAAGAATGGCGCATGCCAAACATCAAAGAGTTGGTATCATTAAAAGAGGTGGCTTGTCACTCTCCAGCAATAAGTCACAAGGTGTTCGGTGATACGTTTAACGTTGAAGTCGGAAACTTAGCTTCATTTATTTGGAGCTCAACGCCTGCAGGTGGTGGACAGAGCGTGATGACGTTTGATTCGATTAATGGTGAGGTTTACCAGTACAACGCTGCACAATATAAATTTAGCGTCTTATTAGTTGCAGAATAATTTAATGGAAATGTTCTGAATAAAAAGGCCGTGGTTCTCCACGGCCTTTTAGGTTTTGGTATTTAGGTCTTAACTTAAACCTTAAACCTTAAACCTTAAACCTTAAACCTTAAACCTTAAGCCTTAAGCCTTAAGCCTTAAACCCTATACCTTAAAGTAGTCCAACTGCTGTTTCTGTTGCTCGGCTAAGTTAGATAGCTCGTGGCTTGCTGCTGCAGCTTGAGTAATGCCGGTTACGTTTTGGCTTACTAGGCTGTAGATGTTTGAGATATTACGGTTGATGTCTGAGGTTACTTGGCTTTGCTCTTCGGCGGCAGAGGCAACCTGAGTATTAATCTCAGTCATGTCCGTTACCGAGTTAGCAATGCCTGAAAGCGCCGCGCTTACTTCACCTGCAAGAGTTTGGTTGTGCTCCAGCATAGCCAGTGAGCTGCTCATGCTTTCATTCGCGTTACCGGATTGAACCTGCAAACCTTCAATGATGGTTTGGATCTCTTTGGTTGAGTCTTGTGTACGTGCCGCTAGCATTCGAACTTCATCAGCAACCACTGCGAAACCACGGCCGCTTTCACCTGCGCGAGCGGCTTCGATTGCTGCGTTAAGCGCAAGCAGGTTAGTTTGTTCAGAGATACTTTGAATAACCTCAATCACTTTACCAATCTGTTCAGAGTGCTCTTTTAGCGTGCCCACTACATTTGCAGCTTCGCTTAGCTGAATCGCCATCTGTTCGTTAGCTTTGTTGCTTTCATTAAACAAGCTCATGCTGTGTGTCGCCATTTCGTCAGCTTGCTTAGACGCTGAGTCGGCTTGTACTGCGTTCTCGTTAACATGTGCTGCTGTACTTTCTAATTGGTTCACAGCAGAAGCGACTTGCTCCACCTCTTGCTTCTCTTGGTCTGAGTTAACGCTTGATTGGGTCATTACAGCCGCTAGCTCTGTCGACGCAGAAGCCACTTCGATACTGATTCGAGACAGCGAGCTTACCGTGTCACGCAGCTGTTCAACAGACTGGTTTACGTCTTGCGCTAGGCGTGAGATTTCGTTGTCGCCATACTCTTCTGCTTTAACTAACAAGTTACCTTTTGCTACTTCGCGCATGGTTTCTTGAATGTTGCTGATCGGCTTAACAATGATACCAGCCAGCGTCCAACTGATAACTAGAGCTACAGACAGGATTACCAACAGTGCAATGGTCGCGGTAGTCAGTGTACTAGCGTGTTGCTGGCCGTTGATGTCGACCTCTTGAGTGGCAAGCAAGTTCAGCTTCTTAGACAGAGTGTTGATCGCTTGCACCATTTCATTACCCGCATGTCGGTATTGGTCGATTGCGATCTGGTAGCGGTTTTCAAAATCTGACGAGAGTGACGCATCGCCGTGCTTGGCTCTTAATAGCGGAAGCATGGTGGTGCGAGAAAAGTCGACATAGTGATTCATCGCTTTGTTCATCGCTGCTACTTCATCTTGCATGCCTGGAACTGTGTCTAATGAATTCAGTAGGCGAGTATTTTGGTCGCGTTTTTGGTTTAGTGTTTCAACCAGTGTTTTTACGTCATCAGCATTGAATAGACTGTAAATCGCTTTGATGCGCATGCCATAGCTGTTGTCGACGATTTCGCTGAGTTCTTCTTTATGTAAGATTAATTGGTCGGTTGCTACTGACACATCTTTGAATGCACTTTCTAGCTTTTCACCACCGATAATGACACCGGCTAAAAGTAAAACGACGGAAAATAGTACGGGTATAAGAATTTGTATTTTGATTGATAAGCCACTGAGAAGTTGGCGCATGTAATGTCCTTCTTTGAATAAAATAAATAGATGAGAATTATTATTATTAGAATTAGTTGGCGATTCTAACTAATGAGACTGACAATTCAATCAGTAAAGGCTTTGATTTCGTTATATGCGATAGGTATTTGATATAGATGGTTGTTTATTGTTCTAAATGGCGATAAAGGTGCATCTTTTTATCCATCGTATTAGGGCTACTTGATTGATAAATAGAGAAATATATTGGTTAGTGTTCGATATAAATAGGGAAGGAAATCTAGTTTTTTGGTGCTCAAACGATGGTGAGACCTGCGTTCAATAACTGCATCTGATGGGGGCGCGACTATCAATTCATCGAGTAGGAGAGAAATTAGCCATTAATTTGTAGTTGTCATATAGGCTTCAATTAAGTGAAACACAACTGTCACATTCGGATTCTAAAGTAGGCCTCGTTCAAGCAAAACATTACGGCAATAACGCCACTAAAGGAAATTTGTGATGAAAAAGACAGTTATCGGTGCAATCGCACTACTAGGCGCTCTAACAGTGAATACAGCTTCAGCTAAAGAAACTATCTCTGTAGTTGGCTCTAACAGTGCTTCTCCACTGGTTGAAGTTTTTGCAGAAACCTACATGAATAAAGGCGAACCAGTGTTCATCGAAATTCAAGCACCAGGTTCTTCTGCAGGCATCAAAGCAGCCAAAAATGGAAGTGCTGACCTTGGTATCTCTTCTCGTGACCTAAAAGAAGAAGAGAAAACAGCTGACCTGAAAGAGCTAGTTATCGCTCGTGACGGTATCGCAGTTGTTGTTAACCCGAACAACGAAGTATCTGCTCTGACTGCTGAGCAAATCACTTCAATCTACAAAGGCGACATCACTAACTGGAAAGATGTTGGCGGTGCTGACAAGCCAATCGTAGCAATCACTCGTGATACTGCATCTGGTACACGTGGTGCATTCGAAGACATCATGAAGCTTAAGAAGAAGATTGGCGATAAGAAAGTATCGGCTATCTCTCAACGTGCACAAGTTGCAAACGGTAACGGCGCACTTAAAGTTTCTGTAGCAAGCAACCCATACGCTATCGGCTTTATCTCTCTAGGTACAGTTGACGAATCTGTTCAAGCTCTAACTATCGACGGCGCTGCTGCGACTGTAGACAACGTTAAGAACGGTTCTTACAAAGTTGCTCGTCCTTTCCTAGTTCTTTACAAAGATGGCGCTCCATCAGCTGAAACTCAACAATTCCTAGACTGGATGGTTGCAGACGAAGCTCAAGCTATCTCAGCTAAAAAAGGCTACATCACAGTTAACTAATCTTAACTGACTCAATCTTAATTATTGCTCAGCCTGCTTTAGGCTGAGCCTTTTCTTTCAACTTTGTTTATTTCGAGCTCTTATTGAGCCACAAAGTTTGAGATTTTATATATGACCATCGCAAATAGTGAAAAGCTTATGAATACTGAAGCGACTCAAATCAACAAGCCAAGTCTACGTGCTAAGAAGCGCATCGACTGGAGAGAAAGAATCTTCCACGGCTTGTTCTTATCGAGTGCTGTAATCGGCATCGTATCACTAGCCGTTATCGCTTACTTTATCGTTGCAGAGAGTATCCCTGCATTCCAAGAGGCCGGTGTTTCTGGCATCGTTCTGGGTGTTGACTGGTTACCTCCAGCTCTATTCGGTGTTGCAACTATGATTGTTGCATCGATTGTTTCGACACTTGGAGCTGTAGTTGTTGGTGTACCAGTTGGTGTATTAACCGCTATTTTTATTGCTGAGATTGCTCCAAAGCGTCTCGCAGATATTATTCGACCAGCAGTTGAGCTTCTAGCGGGTATCCCGTCGGTAGTTTACGGCTTCTTCGGTCTGGTAATTATCGTTCCAATGATTCAGAACATTTTCCAAGTACCAGCAGGTAACACTATCCTGGCGGGTATTATTGTTCTGGGTATCATGATTCTTCCTACCGTTATAACGGTTTCTGAAACTTCGATTCGTGCTGTACCTCGTACATACAAAGAAGGTTCACTTGCACTGGGTGCTTCGAAAATCTACACGATTTTTAAGCTACTCGTTCCTGCTGCACGTTCAGGCATTATGACCGGTGTGATTTTGGGTATCGGTCGCGCACTTGGCGAAACGATGGCAATCATCATGGTTATGGGTAACGCGCCAGCAATGCCAGAAGGTATTTTGGACTCTGCTCGTACGCTAACAGCAAACATTGCAATTGAAATGTCTTACGCAAGTGGCGTTCACGCTAACGCACTGTACGCAACAGGTGTTGTACTTCTAGTGTTCATCATGATGTTAAATGGTGCTCTACTTTATCTTAACCGTGAAAAAGCGAAGTAGGCGAGGATAAGTAATATGGATCGCGTAAAACTAAAACAAGCACGTCAAACCAAAGATAACATCCTAAAAGGTTTTATCTGGGCAGCTGCAGCTGTAACCGTTGGTTTCTTATTCTGGATTATTTGGTACATCCTATCGAACGGTCTGCAATACGTAGATTGGAACTTCATCACTGACGATTACACTCGTACTGGTGAAGAACGTGGTATTTTCCCAATGATCATTGCCACGATCTACATGGTAATCGCATCGATTGCGGTAGCCGCGCCACTAGGCATCATGACGGCGATATACTTAACTGAATATGCGAAAGTTGGTAGCCGATTGGTGAAAGTGATTCGATTCTGTACTGAGTCGTTAGCTGGTATTCCATCGATCATCTTTGGTCTGTTCGGTATGACCTTCTTTGTTTCGATTCTTGGTCTTGGCTTCTCGATTCTGTCGGGTGCACTAACGCTAAGTATCCTGATTCTTCCTGTAATCATTCGTACTACAGAAGAAGCATTGATGGCAGTGCCACAAACTTACCGCGAAGGCTCATATGGCCTTGGCGCTTCAAAAATCTACACTATCTGGCGTTTGATCTTACCAAGCGCAATGCCAGGTATCTTAACTTCGGTCATTCTTAGTATTGGTCGTGTAATTGGCGAATCAGCACCTGTATTTTTAACAGCAGGTATGGTGGCACGTGTTCCTGAGTCGGTATTCGATTCTGGCCGTACACTAACGGTTCACCTATATAAGCTGACAACAGAGCTATTTACTATCGATGAGTGGAACCAAGCCTACGGCACGGCGACAGTCCTAATCGTATTGGTTCTCTTGATCAACATGGTTACAAAACTGATTGCGAGACGCTTCAACACGGCAACTTACTAAGCTCATTAGCTGGCTCATCAATAAAGAGAGCCCCCGTGATAAAGAAAGCATCAAGTTAGACACGAATTTAAGAATTTAGAGATTACGAACATGAACAAATTTGATATTGAGAACCTAGATCTGTTTTACGGCGACAACCAAGCGCTTAAATCTATCAACCTGCCAATTCCAACTCGTCAGGTTACGGCACTGATTGGCCCATCAGGTTGTGGTAAGTCAACGCTACTACGTTGCTTGAACCGCATGAATGACCTAATTGAAGGCGTTACTATCAAAGGTAAGCTGGATATGGATGGTACAAACATCTACGGCAATATTGATGTGGCTGACCTACGTATTCGCGTAGGCATGGTATTCCAAAAGCCAAACCCATTCCCAATGAGCATCTATGAGAACGTGGCTTACGGCTTGCGTGCTCAAGGTATCAAAGACAAGAAACACATTGATGAAGTAGTCGAAAGCTCACTACGCAGTGCGGCACTTTGGGATGAAGTGAAAGACCGTCTTAAAGCACACGCGTTTGGTTTGTCTGGTGGTCAACAACAGCGTCTATGTATCGCTCGTACGATTGCAATGGAGCCGGATGTAATCCTGATGGATGAACCTACATCGGCACTCGATCCAATCGCGACACACAAGATTGAAGAATTGATGGAAGATCTGAAGAAAGACTTCACTATCGTTATCGTAACGCACTCAATGCAGCAAGCGCGTCGTATCTCAGACCGTACTGCTTTCTTCCTAATGGGAGAGCTTGTAGAGCACAACGAAACGAGTGTTATCTTCAGCGAACCAAAAGATGATCGTACTAAAGGTTACGTAAACGGTGACTTTGGTTAATTGATTATTTAGGTGCTGTGTTTGGCCTTTTAGCAAAACCAGTACGCTAACTGAAACGCAGGTTAGATAATCGAATAGATCGACAGAATTATCACTATAACTATAAGCGATGGAAGTTTTGCCCCACTTTAGGTGGGGCTTTTTTATGCCTCTAAAAAAGTCCCAATGTCGATGAAATTTTGGGCAGGAAATCCCATTTTTGTAGTCCTTCTCATGCTTGTGATAATGTAAAAAGTGAAATTGCGACCCGCTTAACATCTCATTTTTAGTTATATTGATTGCATATCAAGGCTTCTGTATTTTTGCTGTAATCTCAATAGCCAATGGACGGAAGTTGTGCCTGTAAAAGCCTTTGCAAAACAAATATCTGCTACGCGCGATCACCGTTTATTGGCAGAGTCTCTTTTTGAGTACTTAGCTAAAATGCTTGCTCCAAAAGGGATTGGGATATTTGCTGAGCCGATACCGGAAAGCGATTCGTTGCCGTTGTTTTGTTACGGTGAATTAACCCCTCTTGAGAATTACCCCTCTACATTTTGGCCTTGGGTTTCACAGTTTGATACCGCAGACGGTGTTTTACCTATGGCAATCAATACTTGTAACTGGGATCACATAAAAGTGCTCGGTGGGGAGTCGTTCATCATGATGCTCGACAATGCGCCTGCCTGCAGAACTTATTTAATTGTTCAAAATTGCGATGTCGAAAAGATTAATCAAACCTTCGACCAAGAACTAGATGTTCTTCAACTTGCAGCCGCTCGCTGGCAGTGTATTCGTGCTGAGAAGAACGCGGCACTTGAGATCAAACACCGAGACACACGTGAAGCTCAATACCTTGATGAGATTAAGCTTCGTGAGCTGTTTGTCGAGAACATGAAGCTAGTTCATCAGGTGGCGTTAGAGCTTTCTAATCCCGAAACTTTAGATGCACTCTATAAAGCATCAGTAGAAGCCGTACGCGATCGCCTAGGCTTTGATCGTGCGATCTTCATGTTGCTTGATATGAAAAAGCGCTGCTTTAGTGGTACTTACGGCACTGATGAAACGGGTAAAACCAACAGCGAACATCATACTCAATATGATTTACACCAGCTTGAAGCCGAATACATTGAGGCGCTGTCTGACAACCACACCAACTTAGTCATTATTGAACAAGCGCCACTCTACACCGAAGGCAAGGTGGTGGGGCAGGGCTGGAATGGGATGCTTATCTTGCGTGAAGGGGATAAACCGGTCGGCTGGATTGCGATGGATAACTACATCCACCGTTCACCCATTACCAATTATCAAAAGCAGATGCTTGAATCCTTCGGGTCGCTGCTCTCTCAGATATACATTCGTAAACGCCAAGAGCAGAACATACGCATGCTGCACTCGAGCATGGTTGAGTTGTCTCGCTGCGACAGTGTTAGTGAGGTGTGTAAATCGGCGGTTAGCTTTGCTATTCAACACCTAGGCATCGACCGATTGGCGGTTTTCCTGACCGATAAGAATTGCAGCTACATGCAAGGTACCTGGGGTACGGATATAAAAGGCGATATTGTCGACGAGTCCTACTATCGTTCAGAGCTGGTGGAACGCAACATTGTTTCAGCGGCTCGCGCTTGTCCCAATCAAGTTGCGTTTGAAGAATCAGTACCTATCTATCATGACTTTAATATTGTTGGGGTAGGTTGGACAGCAATGACCATGCTCACCACCAATACGGGTGAGCCGATTGCGTTTATCGCTGCTGATAACCTATTAACTCGCAGTCCCTTAACTTCCCAGCTTCGCGAAGTGATTCGTATCTTCGCCTCTAGCCTTGCTGAGGTGCTGCAAAGAACCATGGCGCAAGAGGAGCTTAAAAAGCTCAATGAAACGCTTGAGCAAGAGGTCAGTAAGCGCACTCAAGAGCTTGAAAGAGCCAATGAACAGTTGGATATCATTTCTAAATTAGACCCACTGACGCGCCTGGGGAATCGTCGTATGTTGTCGCAGGTGTTAGAAGATCTAAACTGTGACGATCAAGGAGCGTTTGCCACACAACATGAAGTCACATTTGGATTGATCCTCGTCGATTTGGATCATTTTGGTTTGTACAACAGTGTTTATGGTCATACCGAAGGTGACGCTGCTTTACGCTCGATAGGTAAGATACTGAATAACCATGTTTACAATGAACAAGAGACCTTCTGTCGTATTGGGGGAGAGGAGTTTATGTTGTTGATGATCGGCACTCATCATTCAGAAACTAAACAGCGTGCAGAGTCGATCAGAAAATGCATTGAAGAGGCGAAGATCCTCCATTGTGAAAGCAGTACCAGCCAGTATCTAACTGCATCTGTCGGGTATGCTTCTATAACTTCTGATCAGCACCAGTTTGACTTCGACCTACTGTATGGCAAGGCAGACAAAGCCTTGTATCAAGCCAAAGACTCTGGGAGAAATCGAATCGTTTCTGCGTTGAAACGTAAAAAGGTCGCAGTTTCAATTTCCTAGTGTAGTATCTGTTTTTCCCTAGTGTAAAACGAATGAAGCCGTGATAATCACAAGGTGGTCATCACGGCTTCGTTCTTTTTCGTCTACTTAGATTTTCTGCTTACTTAGATTGCTGGTTAACTAAAGCTTTTCCAATGTGCTCTTGCGTGCTTTGCTTGTGACTCGCTTTGGCTTCTTAACTGCTTTGATTACTTGAGCTGGGTCCCATGATTGACTTGGTGAACCAGCTTCAGCATAGAGGCTCTGATTGAGCTTGGTTAGCTCAGTTTCAATCACTTCTATTGTCTCGTCGCTCAAGTCTGGATTTTCTGCTTTCCATTGCTCAAACAAGGTTCTGGTCATCACGCCATCTTTCGTTTTTAGAGCTTCAATAAGCGCTTCTGCTGTATCTGATTGACGTTCAACTATGTGTGTTGGTTTTGTCGTTACACCACGTCGTGACCAGAAATAGAAAGCCATCGCTGAGCTGATTAACCATAAAACAGCAAACAGAGCGGTGAGATAAGGCCAGACCCCAGGGCTATCAACAGTAACAACCGTCGGGCTTACTTGTTGGGCGGGCGTAGCCGTAACTGGTGGAGTGCTTGACGCTGCGCGATCACTTGCTTTTACCGCTAACTCTAGCCCCTGCGCTTTACTGGTTTGTTCTGATTGCAAATCGGTGTTAAACCAAGCTTGAGACACATTAGGAAGCGAGATATTTCCAGACTCTTTCGGAATCAATACTTGCTTGTAAACAACGACAGAATCACCTGACTGAGTTGTGCCAAATTGCGGCTTCTCTTCATAAACACGTACCGATTTAGGGTAGGTGATATTCAGTTTTGGCAGCTGATGTTGCGTTAAGTTGCTAGCCGTCATGGTGATGGTACGAGTTAACGAGTCACCCGCTTCCATTTCAATGGATGGGTTGTCGCCTTCTAAACCATTACTATTTCCCAGTTGATTGCCTTGGCTATCTGACCATTGTTGAATCAGTTTGAAGTTTGATGTTGGTAACCACTCACCTTGGTAGCCTTTTGGTACGTCCTTCACGGTTACATCTAAGGTTTCAACAGGTGTGTCGAGCTGGAACAGACGCGTTGTACTGGAGTTGTTGGTTGAGTAAACAACTGCTCCAGTCAGCTTCGGTCCATTCAGCTTAAACTGTCCGGCCTTTTGTGAAGAGATACGGAAAGACTGTTGAACTACCGTCACCTCTTGTCCATTGAGAACATCTTGAAATTGCTTCGATTCACCAATAGGTTCCACATCTAAGCCCGGCGAGCTCGGTGGCGCTATTTTAGGATCTTGCAGCCTTCTTGGGTCAGCTTTGATGATGAGTTTTACATCAAGCTCAGCCACTTCTTGTGGGTACAGCGAGTTCTTGCTGAGATTAAGCTGGAACTCTGCCATGTCATGTTGAGTTGGAGCGGCTTTGTTAATTTCAACATTGATGGTGATAGGCTGAGTTTTCGCCCCTTCAATATCGAAGCTAGGAATCTGGATCTTGCCTAAACGCAGAGGAGCAAGGCTGATGTTCCATTCACTTGACACCGAACGGCTGCCATTGACGATTCGCATCGACGACCCAAAGTTTGGTGTGCCGACATAGAAATCCTGCTGGAGCGCTGTTAGATCTAGAGCATCAGAGGAGACCTTTTCATCGGTTGCGACTCTAAGAAGGAACACTTCATCTTTGGTGACACTGTTATGTGAAACACTCGCCACGGCGTTTGCAGCCAATACTGAGAAGGACGAGAAAGCTCCCAACAACAATGTTAGGAGTACGGATAAAAATGGCTTGTTTAAAAATCGCATGGTTACCACTTTTTGTTCTGGTTGTTAGGAGCACTTTTTTGTCGTGCTTGTAAAATCATTTGCGCTTTAAGCAGCTGGCTCGGATCACGGGCGCTTTCTACTTGATCAAGTTTTCGCATGTCAGGGTCGCTCGACAGAGGTTGATCTGAGGTTTGTGCTACAGCTTGCTGACCATTTTGCTCACCATCTTCTTTTGAAGCTTGTTGTGCGCTAGCACTTTGAGGTGTAGCGCCTTCTTGGTCACTCTGTTTCGGCTGATCACTCTTACTTTGTTGACTGGCTTGCTTGTCGTCTTGTTTAGACTTTTTAGAGTCAGGTTGATTTTCAGGTTGGCCTTGAGCTGCGTTTTGATCTTGGCTACCACGTTGATCTTGGTTACTGCTTTGATCTTGTGACTTGCCGTTGTCAGCAGAGTTTTGTTGTTGATTCTGAGAGCTTTGCGAAGAATCATTTTGCTGACCTTGCTGACCTTGCTGACCTTGCTGACCTTGCTGACCTTGCTGACCTTGCTGACCTTGCTGACCTTGCTGACCTTGCTGGTTTTGGTCTTTCTGGTCTTTGGATTCAGAATCGCCTTGCTGTTGCTGTTGCTGTTGCTGTTGCTGTTGCTGTTGCTGTTGCTTCTGGGCTTGTTCGACGACCTCTAAGTTCTTCTTGGCATAAGCATGCTCAGGGTTGCTTTCAAGAATACGTTGATACTCTTGTATCGCTTGGTCGTACTTACCTTGTTGGGCTTGGGCGTTAGCAAGGTTGTAGCGAGCATCTTCACCAGAAAGGTCTTGCAGCGTCTGCTCTGCGGCTTCGAAATCACCGGCTTTGTATTGAGCAATGCCTTTCCACTCTTGTTGGGTGAACTGTTCAGCAGCTTGTTGAAAGTCCTCGTCCTGATACAGCTGATAGCCTACTTGATCATCGGTTTTCCATGGGTTCGCAAACGCAGTATTTGGTTGGCTAAAAGAGATCACTCCAGCTAAGGCACACCAAATAACCCCTTTCCTGAATAATCCAAGTGCGGGAAGTAATAGCAAAGGCAGTAACCAGAAGCCGTTGTTCACTCTGGTGTTGAGTGAGTTGTTGGTCTTGGTTACTTCCGATGTTGTTGCAACGCGGTCGAGGTAGCTCGCGATGTGTTCAACATCTGAGTTATCAAATTGAACTTCAGTGAACGTGCCACCATAGCTGCGTGTAAGCTCGCGCATGTTCTTCAAGTTGGTTCTTGCCACCACGGTTTGTCCTGAGTCGCTTTGCAGCATCGACCCCGTAGGTAACGAGATTGGCGCACCGTTTTCACTCCCTACAGCTAGAATCGACAATGTCCAATCGTTGCCAGAGAGTAGCGAGTCGATCTCTTTCTTCTCTTGAGCATCAATATCGTCAGCAATCAGAACTAGATCACCTTGGTAGATATGAGCGCGAGTCATCATATCAATCGCAAGCTTAACGGCTGATGCGGCATCACCGCCTTGATAAGGCATGATATCTGGCGATAGGTTAGGGACTAGGTTCTTGATGGTATTGATGTCTGAGGTTAGTGGGCTAATGGTGTAAGCATCTCCAGCATACGCCACCATGCCTGTTAGCCCCTCCTTCCATAATGAAAGCAGATCCAGAGCCTTGTATCGCGCTTGAGTTAAGCGATTCGGCTTAATGTCGGTGGCATACATAGACATCGACATATCCATGATCACAACTCGTGCCTGCGTTTTTTCAAAGCTCGGCTGTTCGTTTTTCTCGAAGCTTGGTCCAGCTAATGCAATAACGCCGACCAGCCACCAAATACTGAAGTAAGTACTGCGATTTTTCGATGGCTTACTCGATTCAGGCGCCAAGTATCGAGCGATGTGTGACGCGAGTAATCCTTGTTTGGATTGTCTCTTGCTCAGCCACCAAATAGCGGGCAATGCTGCAAGCGCCAAGAACCAATATGGGTAGATAAAAGTAAAGTTAGACATTGTTTCTCCTAATGGCTAACAGCATAAATGCGAAGAACATTGCCGCCGACAGTGGCCACACAAACCATTCTTGTTGTGGGCGCCAGATCTTAGTAGCGTTCGTCACGGGCTCTAACTGGTTGATGGTGTCGTAAATCGTCGCTAGCTCTTTGCTGTCACGCGCACGGAAGTACTGACCGCCAGTGCGTTTGGCAATTTCCATTAGTGTGCGTTCATCCAAATCTTGAGCAGTATTGACCTTACGCGTCATGAAGAACTCTTTGACCATCATCTCGCCTGCACCGACACCCACGGTGTAAATCGTCGCGTCGTATTTTTTTGCAATATCCGCCGCTTCTAATGGGTCTAATACCCCGGCGGTATTACTGCCGTCGCTGAGTAGAATCATTACACGTTGAGGGGCATCGCTGTCGACAAAGGTTTTGGTAGCAAGGCCAATACCATCACCAATCGCGGTTTGAGTACCAATCAGCTTTAACACCGCTTGATTGAGCTGTTGTGAAAGTGTGTCTCTATCTAACGTCAGTGGCGTCTGCAGATATGCGTGATCAGCAAATAGTACCAATCCGACTCGGTCACCTTTACGACGCTCAATAAAGTCACTCAACACGCGTTTCACTGCCGACAAGCGGTCGATGTATTCGCCATTGAACTGCATGTCTTCTTGGCTCATCGAGTAGGAGAGGTCGACAACCAACATCAAATCACGATGCTTCGGCTGAAACTCCACCGGTTCGCCATACCATACAGGGCGTGCGCTCGCCGTAACCAACAGAAGCCATATAATCACGGACAACGCCTTTGGTAAGCGGCTGCTCGGTGTTTTGGTGTTGCTGTCTTCTGGCAGAAATGGAAGCCTTAGGGCATGGCTTGATTCTGACTTTGGTGAGAACAAGTAAACGAGCAACGGCAGTGGCGCGAGGAAGAACATCCACCACCAAACGAACTCGATGTTTAGCAAGTCCCTGCTTAGAAACATAGGGCTTAGAAGATCACTCATAACGACCTCGCTTTGGAGGAAGGGCTTTACGAAGCCAAGTTTCGCAGTCATTAACCAATTGCTGTTGAGCCTTTTTCTGGTCGTCGTTCATTAGGGCCGCATCTTGATAGAGCGCTTGCTGCCACTGGGGGTGTTTTGCTACAAATAACGGCTTCGCCAATTGCGCATCTAAGAACGTCAACCAATCATCACCAGACAAGCCTGCAATTTTTTCGCGTGGGAAATAGCTCAGTGCTGCCTGACGAACGATGTCTTGCGCTTTGCTCGGAGACAAGCCATCTTGGGACTGACTATTGCTAAAGTAGGACAGCGCTTCTTGCTTCGCCTTTTGATTGTTTTTTCTACGTTTTACAATGAAAAACACCAAGGAAATCAGGGTAATAGCGGTGATAATTACTGCCCACCATCCCCACGCCAAAGGCCACCAAGTCGGTGCGTTTGGCGCAATAACCGGGCTTAAATCTAAGGGCTGTTTCATGACTGAGCTCCTGATATCTGGCTCATGAGTGACTGCGCACTCGACAGCGAGCTATAGGGTATAGCGAGAGACAAACCCATCTGTTGCAGCTGCTGTTTCTTAAGCGAAAAAGCATGGTTAAGCTTTTGCTTTTCTTTATTAGAAGAGAAATTAAACCATTGAGTTTTGCTGCCATCGGTGACCTGCTTAGAACCTTTATAGGCGGTTTCACCTTGCTCTAGCGGATCGTAGAAATGCACCAGACGTACTCTGTTGTGCCTCCGAATTTGACTGATAAGTGAGTAGTCACTTTCTTGGTAACGCACAAAGTCACTGAGCATAATAATATCGCTTCCTTTAGGGCAAAGCTGGTGCAGAGATTTCAGCCCATGCTCTAAGGTCGTGTCATTATGATTGTCATGATTAGACAGTGCCGCATTATTGATTTCTATGACTTTTTGCAAAATACGCAGTGGAGCATGGTTGCTTGCACTTGGCTTAATCTCAATGACCTCTTTGCCAGTATCGATCACCGCGCCAATTCGGTCTTTTTGAGCCACAGTAAGCCAGCACAGTTGGCTAGCAAAGTGAGCAAGTTGAACCGATTTCAGCAGCAAGGTTGAGCCAAAAATCATACTGCTTGATAGATCCAAGAATAAAATGACAGGCTGTTCTCTCTCTTCAGAGAAAAGCTTGGTATGCGCTTTGCCCGTTCTGGCTGTTACACGCCAATCAATGCTGCGAATGTCATCGCCCGCTTGATATTGACGAACCTCAGAGAAATTCATCCCGCGACCTTTGCGGTTGCTCTCGTGTTGACCATTGAGTTGAGACCAAAGGCTCTTGGCTGGAGGCAACCAACGAACAGACTGCGCTTTGTATTGCAGCAGCTCATCCAAACTTAACGTGACACCGTCACTATGATTAGGTAGTTGATTATTCATGCGCGTATCCCTATGCGCTGCCAACCAATGAAATAAGGTGTGTGATCACTTGGTTTGCGGTGACACCTTCAGCTTGTGCGTGGTAGCTGCGCAGTAGACGGTGGCGTAACACAGGGAATGCCATCGCTTGAACATCTTGGGGTGTAACATAGTCGCGTCCTGCAAGCCAAGCGTGAGCGCGGGCACAACGGTCTAACGCAATGGTTGCACGCGGGCTGACACCCATGTCTAACCATTGATCAAGTTGGTCACTGTATTGCTTAGGTTGGCGAGTCGCCATTACCAGTCTGATGATGTACTGCTCAATGGTGTCTGCCATGTGAATGTTGAGCACTTCTTGGCGCGCTTCAAAGATCGTTTGCTGAGATATCTGTTGTGGCTGAGCTGATTCGTTGCCTTGAGCCTCACCACGGTTGAGTCGTAAGATCTCCAGCTCGCTTTCCATATCTGGGTATTCAACTTCTAGGTGAAGTAAGAAACGGTCTAACTGAGCTTCCGGCAGCGGGTAAGTCCCTTCTTGTTCAATCGGGTTCTGTGTTGCCATAACCAAGAACAACTCAGGCAGCGCATAGGTTTTTCGACCGGCAGTCACTTGTTTCTCTGCCATTGCTTCCAGCATTGCCGCTTGAACTTTCGCCGGAGCTCGGTTGATCTCATCCGCTAGAATCAGCGAGTTGAAAATCGGGCCTGATTGGAAAGTGAACTCCCCAGTCTCAGGACGGAAGATGTCGGTACCCGTCAAATCAGCAGGTAATAAATCGGGAGTGAATTGAATGCGGTGGAAGTCACCCTCAACACAATCAGCCAATGATTTTACTGCGCGAGTTTTTGCTAAGCCGGGAGGTCCTTCAACGAGGATATGACCATCCGCTAGAAGGGCGATCATCAGTTGCTTAACGAGCTCTTTTTGACCAATGATTTGAGACTCTAGATAGTTTTGAAGGACTTCGAAATTTGTTTTGTGCATTTTGGACTCTCTGGGTATCCATTTGATTTTTATTTTGTGTATTGGTCACTGATTTCGAGGAAAAAGTTCCAGTACATTTGCGTAATTTATTTTTTCAAAATTGGAAAGATTTACAAGTGGTTAGCTAAAAACATCGTTACGTTGTGATTATTACCATATCAATTGGTTTTTATATACAAAAGCTCGGCGGTGGGGAGTGGTTTGAGTTCGGTTGGGTCTAAGGGCTGAGAGCTAAAATCGACTTTCGACAATGCGGTATTTGCCTAGTTGATTCATTCTTAAGGTGAATGCTTTTAATTGTTACATCATATTTGCAGTTTTTTGAGAGAAAAGTCTCTAGTTTTATTGGTTGTGGCCGATACATCACTCAGATTGTGCATTGCTTGTTGGAGTGCACTAAAAAAGTCCTGTTCAGGGTATACCAATAACGAGCGATTCTTTTTAAAGGTCCAAATATGTTTAAAACTAACTCTCTGAGTATCAAGCAAAAAGTTGTACTTGGAATTACCTTTGCGGTTCTTGCATCGACAGTGATTGTCGGCGCAATGGCACAACAACAAGCAAGAGATGTATTAAGTCATCGATTGATCGATATTGAACTTCCAGGAATGCTAGAGCGAATCAATGGTGAAATTGACCGAGAAGTCTCTCAGCTATTGCTAGCTGCAGAACAAATTGCTTCGAATGAATTTATTTCTGACGCTATCGAATCGACCGATCGCGATCCGGTATTAGAAAACAAGCTGGTGAAACAACTGAACAATGTTCGTAACCAATATCAGTTGAATGATGCCTCGGTAGCGAACCGTCAAACGGCGTATTACTGGAACCAAAATGGTTTCCTACGTCAGTTAAACCAACAGCAAGATGGTTGGTTCTTTGGCTTTACGCAATCTGGACAGCCGACCATGGTGAGCATGTTCCAAGAAGCGAATGGCGAAGTGAAGATGTTTGCTAACTATCAGCAGCCTTCTGGTTTGGCGATGTCTGGTCTCTCAAAGTCGATGGATGACATGATGAACCTGCTGAACGGTTTCAAGATTGAAAATACCGGCTTTGTCTTCTTAACCGATAGCCAAGGTGATGTGCAAATTCACCGTGAGCGATCTCGCAGTGATTCTTCACTTCAACAACTTTACGGTTCTCAAGCAAGTCAACTACTGAACAAGTCGGGCTTTAACCTGATTACCACTGAAAGCCAAGGCCAAGAGCTGTTTGTAGCGAGTTTGTATGTGTCCTCAATGGACTGGTTTGTTATTGGTGTTGTTCCAACTAATGAAGTATTTGCAGAGTTAGATGCGACAGCGCAAAAGATGCTGATCATGACTGCGGTTGTGGCATTAGTGTTTATCCTAATGGGCGTAGTTCTGGCGAACAGCATTACTCAACCGATTAAACTTCTGGCTAAGCGTTTCGGCGACCTTGGCGAAGGTGACGGTGATCTTGCGCAGCGTATTGAAGTGAAAGGCAACGATGAAATCGCACAGCTTTCAAAGGGCTTCAACGGGTTCATTGAAAAGATTCACGAGTCGATGAAAGAGGTGTGTTCGACAAGCCAAGCGCTTCAAGTAGCAGCAGAGAGTGTTTCTAACAAAGCCCACATCACCCACGACAATAGCCAAGAACAGCGTGACCAAACGCTTCAAGTCGTTGCTGCCATTAACCAAATGGGTATGACCATCAGCGAGATTGCATCGAACGCGGCAACAGCAGCAGAAACGGCTACCCAAGCTTCAGGCAATACGGAAGTCGGTCGCTCTGTGGTGAACAAAGCAAAAGACGCGATCAGCCGTTTGGCGCAAGATATCGAAAGCACGGGTCAGGTAGTAGAGCAACTGGCTTCTACAACGCAAGACATTGGTTCTATTCTGGGCGTTATCCGTGATATTTCAGAGCAAACTAACTTACTCGCATTAAACGCAGCGATTGAAGCAGCCCGTGCCGGTGAGCAAGGTCGTGGTTTTGCGGTTGTAGCGGATGAAGTACGTAACCTAGCAAGCCGTACCGCAGATTCAACGGAAGAGATTCAAAAGATGATCAACCAGCTGCAAAGCGATGCAAAAGATGCGGTAACGGCAATGAGTACGGGTAAGGTGATTACCCTTGAAGGTGTATCGGCGTCGGATGAAGCGGTAGACGTGCTGAGTGGTATTTCAGACCGTATCGTTGATATCACAGACCGTAACACTCAAGTGGCAACGGCAACGGAAGAGCAATCAACCGTAGTTCACACCATCAACCAGAACATTGAAGAGATTAACGCAATCAACGAAGTGACAACGGGCACGGCTGAGCAACTTGCAGAAGCGAGCCAAGAGCTTCGAGACCTTTCTTCTCGTCTAGATAAGATGGTTGGTTCGTTTAAGCTTTAATCCCTTTAAGCTGTGGCATGGCTTAGAAAGATACATAAACTAAGAGCTGGATTCATTTAATCGTGAATTCAGCTCTTTTTATTTACGGGCTTGTTTTCTTCTAACTGACGTTCGCTTGATCTGGTTTCGGGCTTTGCACTCAATCGCCCTAGCATCATAGGGCGTAAATGAGTAAAATCTCGTTAGGTTTAATATTTAGGTAAGTATCATGAGCGATTTTGAAAAAGAACTAGAGCAGATGACTCAAGAGATGGGCGATGAGCCTGAGGTGAAACTGCCATCACTTGAAGAGCAAAAAGCAATTGTTGCTGAGTTCAAGCGACTAGAAGCGGAAGGCAAACTGACACCTGAAGTGTTAGAGAAGCATTTTGGCCAGTTCAACAAACAGAATGATACGCCAATTCACTAAGTTGATTTAGACAGGTTTCATGTCTAAAAGAAGTGATATTAGCGGTTGGGTTCATAGCCTAACTAAAAGATAAAGGTCTAGCGGTTGCTAGACCTTTTTTATTGCCGTTAACGAAAGACCGAGTAGCTGGCTCATGAACTATTCAATGTAAGTGAAACCGTCTCCAGCACATAAAAAAATCCCCCTTACTGAGTAAGAGGGATTCGATATGGGCAAGTTATATCCTAAAAGGCTAAGCGATTAGTCTGTGCCGTATTCTTTGTACAAACGACGACATGCGCGGCCATCGCTGTGGAACAGGTGGCAACGGTGCGCTGGAATACCAATAGCCAACTTGTCACCTGATTCGATTTTCAACGTGTCTGGCTGGCGATAGATAACATCAGCATCGGCACTTTCAAGGTTTAGGTAAACCTGAGTTTCGTTACCTAGTTTCTCTACCATCATCACGTCAGCTTCAATCGTCGCGTCACCTGATTCAGCAGACATCAAGTGTTCAGGGCGAATACCCAGAGACATACGGTCACCAGCATTGACAGTCGTACCATCAACAGGGATCCAGAAAGTCATACCGTTAGAAAGTTGAACTTGTACGCGTTCTGCTTCAGCTTGTTCAATGTGTACCGACATGAAGTTCATTTTCGGTGAACCAATAAAGCCAGCAACGAAACGGTTTTGAGGGTAGTGGTAAAGGTCAAGCGGCTTACCGACTTGAGATACATAACCACCATCAAGAACAACGATCTTATCCGCCATTGTCATCGCTTCCACTTGGTCGTGGGTAACGTAGATCATGGTACAACCCAGTTGACGCTGTAGCTTGGTGATTTGTGAACGCATTTGAACACGTAGTGCTGCATCTAGGTTTGATAGAGGCTCATCAAGTAGGAATACGTTTGGTTGAGAAACCAGAGTACGACCAATAGCAACACGTTGACGTTGACCACCAGAAAGCGCTTTAGGTTGACGCTCAAGAAGGTGACCAAGCTGAAGAATTTCTGCAGCATGTTCAACACGCTTGTCGATCTCAGCCTTATTTGCGTTTGCTAGCTTAAGACCGAAAGACATGTTGTCGTATAGGTTAAGGTGAGGGTAAAGCGCGTAAGACTGGAATACCATACCTACGCCACGCTTTGACGGTTCAACGTCATTCATGCGTTGGTCGCCAATGTACAAATCACCAGACGTAATGTCTTCTAGACCTGCGATACAACGTAATAGCGTCGATTTACCACAACCTGATGGTCCAACGAATACTACGAATTCACCTTCGTTGATGTCTAAGGTTACGTCCTTAGAAATCTGTACATCACCATATGATTTATAAACGTTTTTTAACGTGACACTCGCCATCTAGCTTGTCCTCGATCGATCAAATTTTAAGTTTTACTGCTTATCATTATAAGAAATTTTTGGGTCAGCAGTAACTGTAGGAATTGGTAAGTATTGAATGAGTAAGAAAAAAGTGGGTGAGACTTGGCTTCTTTAACCAAGCCCACCCGTCATAGCCAAACGGATGCCCATTTCCCCCACATCCAGCTAAACCTCCCCCGTGATTCAATCACAGATTTAGCTCGATGCTAATATAAGACACCAGCGGGCAGTGAAGCCAACTAAATGAATAATGCGTCAACGCATAACACTTGCCGGTAAAGGGTTCTTACTATCCACTCTTGGATGAATGCAGTTTCGGTGAAATGGCGTAAGGGTACATCCTCCCAATGGGAAATTAACTAGGGGGAGTAGGAGGGGAGGAGTAGATATACGGGGTTATTAATAATTGGCGATCCAGTTCAAATAAATCCATCACGTAACGGTGATGTTGATCACGATGAGTATACGTTTTGTGATTGCAGTCTCTAATCTGACCGGATGGCGATCACGAATTTAAGCCATAATAGCTAGGGCGTAGTGGCTAGGATGATGAGCTAGGGTCTGTTTTCTCAGATCATAACCTCCGAAAACTGGCTCATCTTGGTAGATGTGCCCTACGTATAAATATAAAAAGGATATTCACATGAAAAACGCTCTAAGCGCTGTAGCTCTAGGTACAATAGTTGCTCTGGGTTCTTTTGGTGCAAATGCTGCTATCGAAGAAGGACAACTAACAATCTGGGTAGGTGGTGACAAAGCTTATGAAGGCATGGCTGAAGTAGGTAAACGCTTCGAAGAAGATACTGGTGTTAAAGTAACCGTCGCTTTCCCTGACAAGCTAGAAGAGAAATTCCCTCAAGTAGCTGCAGCTGGCGATGGCCCAGACATGATCTTCTACGCACATGACCGTTTTGGCGGCTATGCAGAAGCGGGACTTCTTGTTGATATCAAACCTTCTAAAGAAACTAAAGAAGGTATCGTAGACTTCGCATGGGACGCTGTTTCATACGAAGGTAAAACAATCGCATACCCTGTTGCTGTTGAGTCAGTTTCTCTAATTTATAACAAAGCGCTTGTTCCTAACCCACCTAAGTCTTGGGAAGAAATCCCAGCACTTGATGCTGAACTTAAAAAAGACGGCAAGAAAGCAATCATGTGGCCTCTACGTGGCGGCGCTTACTTCACATGGCCTCTACTTGCAGCTGACGGCGGTTACGCATTCAAACAGACTGCAGAAGGTTACGACATTAAAGATGCGGGCGTAGCGACTGATGGTGTTCAGAAGTCTCTAGGTTTCATCGAGAAGATGGTACAAGACAAGGTTATCTCTGCAGACATGGATTACTCAGTTGCTGAGTCTGAATTTGTTGCGGGTAACGTTGCAATGACAATCAACGGCCCTTGGGGTTGGGAAAACATCAAGAAAGCTGGCGTAGATTACGGCGTAACAACTTTACCTAAGTTCAACGGTAAAGCGTCTAAGCCTTTCGTTGGTGTATGGGCGGGTGGTATCAGCACTGCGTCTCCAAACCGCGACCTAGCTGTTGAGTTTATGGAAAACTACCTACTAACTGATGAAGGTATGAAGAGCCTGAACGACGACAAGCCACTAGGTGCTGTTGCTCTTAACTCTTTCCAACGTCAACTAGACAGCGATACTCGTATTGCAGCAACAATGGACAACGCGATGAACGGTGAAATCATGCCTAACATCCCTCAGTTCACAACATTCTGGTACAGCATGGAAGAAGCGATCGGCAACGTAGTTGACGGCCGTCAATCAGTAGACCAAGCACTAAAAGCTGCTGAAGGTCGTATGGTTAAGTAACACCCAGGCACTACCTTTTAAGGAGGGGGTAACCCCTCCTTACTTTTCTATTTTTTATCTATATCGCTAGCAGGTTCCTCTATGCAGTCAGTTCAAGGTACAGATGCTATCCCAGCACCATCAAGCCTTCCAGGCAGTAAAAGCGTCTTCATCAAATGGGGGTTGCTTGGTAGCGTTGGCTTAATAAACGGCTACGCTACAATTCTAATGTATTCTCGCGGTGAGCTCGCTTTTGCGCTGCTTACAGTGATCTTAACGGCTTTGGCACTTTACATTTTTGGTAGTAAAAAAACTTACGCCCACCGTTATATTTACCCAGGTATTGCCGGAATGATCTTGTTCATTCTTTTCCCATTGGCATACACCGTAGGGCTTGCGTTTACTAACTACAGCGCGAAAAACCAACTTTCTCTAGAGCGTACTCAAACCGTTCTTTTAGACCGTTCTTTCCAAAGCGGTGAGAGCTACCCATTTACTTTGTACAAGACAGGTGACGGTCACCAGATCGTTGTAAAAGATGGCGACCAACTGTTAGCGACTGACGTATTTTCTCTAGACAATATGACAGCAACAGAGATGGACCTATCTGTAATCGAGTCTGCGCAAGGTGAAAAAGAGAAGATCAAAGCGATCATCCAAAACCGAGCAGCAATCAGTGGTGTTGATTTCAATCTACCTGACGGTGGTGACATCCGCATGAGTGGCTTACGTAAGTTTGCTTCTGTTGCTCCGCTTTACACGCTACAAGACGATGAAGAAACGTTAATCAACAATGAAACGGGTGAAGTTCTCAAGCCAAATATGGATGTGGGTTTCTACCAGCGTGTTGATGCAAATGGTGAGTTTACGGGTAATACCATCTCTCCAGGTTTCGTGGTTAGCATTGGTACGCATAACTTTGAGCGTGTATGGAAAGATGACGGCATTAAAGAACCATTTATCAGCATCTTTATTTGGACGGTTATCTTCTCGGTATGTACCGTAGCGTTCACGCTAGTTATCGGCCTTGTATTGGCTAACATCGTGCAATGGGAAGAGTTGAAAGGTCGTTCTATTTATCGTGTTCTACTGATTCTGCCTTACGCCGTACCCGCGTTTATCTCGATTCTTATCTTTAAGGGTCTATTCAACCAAAGCTTTGGTGAGATCAACATGGTGCTCGAGAATATCTTCGGCTTAAGCCCGAACTGGTTCTCAGACCCTATCTTAGCGAAAACCATGGTGTTGATGGTTAACACATGGCTAGGTTTCCCTTACATGATGATTCTATGTATGGGTCTGCTTAAAGCGATTCCTGATGATTTATACGAAGCGTCAGCAATCGATGGTGCGAACTTCCTTGATAACTTCAAGCGCATTACGTTCCCATTGATGATTAAACCGCTTACACCGCTATTGATTGCAGCGTTTGCCTTTAACTTCAACAACTTCGTAATGATTCAACTATTGACGAACGGTGGCCCGAACATGATTGGTACTTCTGAGCCAGCGGGTTACACAGACTTGCTTGTAAGCTACACGTACCGAATTGCATTCGAAGGCGGCGGCGGTCAAGACTTCGGTCTAGCAAGTGCTATCGCAACGCTTATCTTCCTATTGGTTGGTGCACTAGCGTTACTAAACCTTCGTTTCACTAAACTGTCTCAAGATTAAGGAGCTCGACAATGGCTATGGTACAAGGTAAAGGCCTTAAATACCGAGTGTGGGCAACGCATGCAGTGTTGTGGTGCTTCTTGGCAATGATTATCTTCCCACTACTTATGATCATCGCGATCTCGTTCCGTGAAGGTAACTTCGCAACCGGTAGTTTGATTCCAGATAACCCATCATTGGAACACTGGAAGCTAGCATTAGGTATGTCAGTGACGAACGCAGATGGCTCGGTAACGTCACCGCCGTTCCCAGTACTGACTTGGTTATGGAACTCGATTAAAGTGGCAGGTGTTACATCGATTTTAATCGTGGCACTGTCAACGACATCGGCTTACGCATTTGCTCGTATGCGCTTCAAAGGTAAAGAAACTATCCTGAAAGCGATGATGATTTTCCAAATGTTCCCAGCAGTATTGGCTCTAGTAGCAATCTACGCGCTGTTTGACAAACTTGGTCAATACATTCCGTTCTTAGGCTTGAACACACACGGTGGTCTAATCTTCTCTTACCTTGGTGGTATTGCACTGCACGTATGGACGATTAAGGGTTACTTTGAAACGATTGATAACTCTCTGGAAGAGGCTGCAGCCCTTGATGGTGCAACGCCTTGGCAAGCATTCAGACTGGTTCTACTACCGCTGTCTGTGCCAATCCTAGCGGTTGTGTTTATCCTATCTTTCATCGCGACGGTGGGTGAGGTACCAGTAGCGTCTATCCTACTTACAGATGTGAACTCTTACACGCTAGCAGTAGGTATGCAGCAGTACCTATACCCTCAGAACTACCTATGGGGTGACTTTGCGGCAGCGGCTGTACTATCAGCACTTCCGATTACTATCGTGTTCTTACTTGCTCAACGTTGGTTAGTTGGCGGTTTGACGGCAGGTGGTGTAAAAGGATAAGCTGTACTCTATAAGAAAGAAAAAGAGCGACCGTTAGGTCGCTCTATATTGGCATTTTTATTACATCATTTGGTTTGGCCGCCGATCAGTAATAAAAATAACCCTCAGGTTACGCATAGCTGGCTACTAATCAGGTTCCTTACGCTATTAATGATTAGTGGTTTTTGTAACTCTAACCCAGGTATTTACTTGGGTTTTTTTATGCCTGCTACTGTTTGTTTTTTGTCTCAGCGTTACTCGTCAACTATCGCGCTCATATCTACTTTAAAACCCAAAGTTTCGAGTTACTTCTCTCCTAAATACCGACCACTTCATTTTGGTTACTTGTAGAAATGAACGAGTCTCACAAATCAGACACTCAGTATAAGTGGCCGTTGTACTATTGATATGTTGCTAATATTCCAATGCGTGATACTTCAATGATTTGTATGCAACAAAATCTGAAATTGCACTGAAAATGTGTAGGGAAGCGAGAGGCAGTTACAGAGTCTTTAAGTGGTATTTGCGAGGGTTATGAAAGTGGTTTTATTTATATATCTGGTTTTTGGCGGGAGTTAGAAATCAGAACTCTTTGCTCGAGGGAGCACAGCCTAAGTGTTGCAACAACACATAGATACTTTCTTGATCGAGTGCCACGCGACGAAATAGATCAGCAAATGTCTGATCTCCACCGAAACACGTTTGGATATAGTGGTTGATTTCATTGCTGTCGTAGCCTTCGACGTACAAAGTTCTAACCCATTGGTACTCAACAGCCTTTAAATTGTTCAGTGTAGACTCGCTAAGAGTGGGGCGTATGACGCTCAAGAGTGGCTCCCAGAAATTCAAATGCATCTATTATGATTGGCGGTATTTAATCAGAGCAAAATGACGACTTTATTACAGTCAAAATAAATCGGTGAACAAGTGCCGATTCATTTCAACCTTTGGCTGGGTATCACGCTCTTGTCGTCTGTATTGGGTGTGCAGCGGATTTGGCGGTGTAGAGCACGAAGGTATCAAATAGATCAATGCCAAGCAGGCGCTTGGCATTGTAATAAGGTTTTGTAGGGGAGGGCTGCTGGTGGACCTTATTTCAGGTACTTCACGTGAGCTTCCATCTCTTCACCAATCTGTTTTCGCATGTTCATTAGGCGAATAGCCGAATCTCGTAATTCGATGTCTTCTGGCGTCTCTGGTATCCACTCTGGTACTTTAGTCGGGTTACCATTCTCATCAACAGCGACCATAATAACGATACAGTGAGTTGTTAGGCGGTTATTGAGCTCTTTAGGGTCGCTTGCTTGCACGTCGATAGCGATATGCATTGAAGATGAACCTGTGTAGATGACCTTTGCACTTACCTCCACAAGGTTGCCTACATGAATTGGGGCAACGAATCGAATTCCGCCTGCATAGGCTGTTATACAGTATTTACCGCTCCAACCTGCAGAACAAGCGTAGGCTGCTAAATCGATCCACTTCATTGCTGCACCACCATGAACTTTACCACCAAAGTTCACATCCCCGGGTTCAGCTAAAAAACGCAGAGTAACGTCTCGTTTACCATCTTGTCGGCTATTGCTACTGCTCATCTATCTTCCTTCATTATTATTTTGCTGCATAACATGCTTGTTACTTACTAGTAACAATATACTTAAGATGACATAAGTTAAAGCGGATAATCTCACGGTTAAGACTATTTTTTTCAAACAGATGATCAGTTGATGAATATTGGTGCTTAAAGGCGTATCAGGCGAATGGCAAACATGGATGAAGTGATATCAAGCAAGAGAATAGAAATACTGATTAAGTCACTAGATAGGTCGATTGCAAAAAAAACACCTAGCGCAATGCTAGGTGTTTCTAAGCCGTGTGGTACTCATGTCGGTACCTTTTTTGTGTTAGCCAACTAACCGCTGTTGATTTGGTTTAGTTAAAGTGACTGTATCTCAGTTACCACTAAAGTGGTAGTGATTATTGTTTTCTTATCAGCTCACTTTTACTGTTTTAAAAAGTATAGATCCTTCGCGTAGATATTTCCTTTCGGATTATTGTTTGGGAAGCCTTTTAGTGTATTTCGCACTAATCGTGTGTGATTGTAGTGATACAGAGGCATAATTGCTGCAGAATCGTTGAGTAACGACTCAGCATGCTGATATAAAGTAAAGCGTTTAGACTGATCTTCCGTTTTACTCGCTTGCTGTAAGAGCTCATCATAATCGGGATTGCAGTAGCCACTTTCGTTTGCCGTGTGACCACAAGTGAATGCCTCTAACAGTGCAGAAGGCTCTGGGTAGTCACCAAAAGCCCATGAGCGTGCAACTTGATAGTCACCAGCGCCTTTTGCCGCAACATACGCTTTCCACTCCATGTTTTCCAATTCTACCTTCACACCCAGCGGCTTCCACATCGAGGCAATCGCAATAGCGATCTTTTTGTGATTTTCACTGGTGTTATAAGTCAGTGTGAATTTGAGTGGGTTGCTCTTGTTGTATCCAGCGTCAGCAAGTAGTGTTTTGGCTTTTGTTAAACGCTGCGTGCTGTCTAAAGAATTGAATTCGGATAAAGGCGCTGTGTAGTCAGGAATATTATTCGGCGTCACGCTGTATGCTTCTGGCTCACCTTGACCTGTAACTTTCTCGACCAGAATCTCACGATTGACGGCCATGCTCAGTGCTTGGCGTACTCTTACGTCATCAAAGGGTGCTTGACGTGTATTGAATGAATAGACGTACGAACCTAGTAGAGCTTGCGCTTTGATCTGTTCAGGGCTTTCTTGGATTAATTTCTGGTAGTACTCAAGCTGGACGCGATTGGTCATATCAATTTCACCCGCTTGATAACGGATAAGCTCGGCATTTTGAGATGATAAGCCCAAATAGGTCACCTTGTTGATGACTGTCGATGTGTTATCCCAATAATTTGGGTTTCTCATGACTTCAACGTATTCGTTAGGCACCCATTTACTCAAAGTGTAAGCACCGTTGGTCGCGATATTTTCTGCGCGAGTCCATTGATCGCCTTTCTTCTTCACCAATTCAGCGGGTAGAGGGAAGAAGGTTTTGATGCTCATTAAACTCATAAAGTAGGGCGTAGGTTTTGAAAGTGAAATTTCAACCGTGCGCTCATCTAATGCTTTGATGCCAAGCTCAGAGGGATCTTTGTCTCCTGATAGAATCTCGCTAGCGTTCAAGATGTTAGCCGTCGAAAAAACAAAACCCGTGTTGTTACCTGTTTTCGGAGACACAGCACGCTGCCAACCAAACACAAAATCAGATGCAGTGACTGGATCGCCATTCGACCATTTGAGGTTCTCTTTCAATACAAACGTCACTGTTTTGCCGTCTTTGCTGATAGACCACTCTTTGGCTTGCCCTGGGATGATTTGTCCGTCACTGTCCTCAATCACAAAGCCTTCAAACATATCATTGACGATAATGTCACCGGGCATACCTGAATTTACGAAGCTTGGGTCTAGTGTATTGGGCTCTGCACCGTTGCCACGTACAAAATGTTGTTCCTCAGCTAGTGGTGCATTAGCAGGAACAGTGGCCGCAAAACTTGAAGCAGAGGATAAAGCCAGCAGGGACGAGATGATCACAGGGGTCGTTGGTTGAGTCATTGTAATTCCTTTTACAACTTAAACAGTACTCAATGCATTAAACCTGAGTCGGTAACATGTTGCAACCACAATGAACGCGTATTAAAAGCATTTGAAAGGCTTGTGAATAAAACAACAGTGCCTACTGGGGAGTAGGCACTGTGAGAAAAGTGAGTTTGAATATTTACCCTAATGTGAGCGTTGGGTAGTGCGTTTAGCTTTGTTGAGGGAGAGGTGCCTCAAGCCTTGGTTTTCTTTTGATTTGAGCAAGGATGACACCGGAAATTACCATCACACCACCAATGATGTGGAACTGGTTAATCTCTTCACCAAGCCATGTCGCGGCTAATACGATCGCAACAACAGGAAGCAAGTTCATGAACATCGCGCTTGAGTCAGCGCCAATGGTGTCAATCGCTTTCACCCACATCCAAGGCGCTAAAATCGAAGCGGCAACCGCGGCGTAAGCTATCAATGGGAGTGCTTGTTGCGGTGGTAAAAGTTGTTCGCTGGTAAGCCAAAGTGGCGTAAGCATCGCGACAGCAAACAGACCTTGAATGTAAATCACCACCCAGCTACTGATGGGCATTTTCCAGCGTTTCAATAGCACACAGTAAGACGCATAAACAAAGGCCGCAATCAGCATATAGCCATCGCCTTGAGTCAGCTCTTGATGCATGAAGAATAAAGGATCGCCTTTACCTAACATCAGAGCTAAGCCTGACAGTGACAACACACCACCCACAAGACTCAAACTAGAAATGGACTTGTGCAATAAGGGAACGCTTAGAAACACACTGATCAACGGGACTAAAGACGTGATCAATGCCATGTTGGAAGCGGTTGTGGTTAAGCCGGCGTAGTAACCTAGAGATTGATTCAACACCATGCCCAAAAAGCCGAGGAACGCTAATTTCGATAGGTTTGGCTTAATGACAGCCCACTGCTTCATCACAGGGCGAATACAGAAAGGTGTGAGAATTAACATCGCAAAAAACCAGCGGTAAAAACTCATTGCGCTAGGTTCTATGGTGCTTGCAGCAAGCTTGTTGACGATTGCATTGGCGCCCCAGATACAGACTGTAAAAAATGGTAAGAGATAATGCATGTGAATTCCGTCGCAAATGAGTTGATGCGGCTAGTTTGACAGGTCGTTATACTTACAAGTATCTTTAGAAAGACATCAGGCGCGATAGGAAGACAAGTTTGAAAAAACACTCCAGAAACCTTCATCCATCCTTATCAATTGATAAGGCACCATCCAACGTATTTATGAATTTTGAAGCGTTTCTTTCGAATACTGAAACCCGAGTTCATAGCCACTCATGGGGACAGGTTCAATTGATCAGTGGCGGTATATTAGAGATGGAAGCGGAAAGCACCCGATTTCTAGCGCCACCGCATTTGGCAATTTGGGTACCAGCCGGGGTGATGCATTGCAGTTATAACCGTAAGCCTTTGGACTACTGTTCGCTAAATATCGCCCCAGAACTCACGCAGCACCTGCCAGATAAAACCAGCCTTATAAAGATCACGCCGATTGTGTCTTCTATCATCGATGATTTTCGCGATCGTGGGATAAATGTTGCGGAAACCGAACAAGATCAAAGGCTTGTCCAGGTACTGCTTGACCAACTTGCGCAACGTGAGGTTGAACACCACTTTTTACCTTCGACCGACAATAAGTACCTCGCGCCTATATTGGCTTCTGTTGAAGAGAACCCAACCGATGAAGTGACGCTGAAAGATTGGGCTGAACGTGTCCACACCACAGAAAGGACCCTTTCTCGTCATTGCCAGACGGAGCTTGGTATGAGCTTTACCGAGTGGCGACTGCGAGTGCGCTACCTATACTCTATGGACTTGTTGAGAAACGGCCAATCGGTTAAAGAGGTCGCCCTTACATTGGGTTATAACCAAGCAAGTCCATTTATCACCATGTTCAAACGTTACGCGAACCAAACGCCAGAACAGTATAAGAACCGTTTGTTGTAGTTCGTTGTTGTTCCTAACAGAACGGATGTTTTCGCTAATTAGTGAGTAGAGAGAACATAAATGAATAGATACACCATAAGTGAATACGTGCAGTAGGAGATTATGGAATCGCACCCAACAGCCTGTATATTTCGCTCTGTTGTTCGGTGACATCCTCATAGTCTTGATTCAATAGAGCACTGTTGCTGCCGACCTTGAACAGTATGTACGTTTCTCCATCGACCTCGAACCAATTGAACGTTCCATGCTGGTTATACGTGGTCATTATTTTGTTTATCCTCATGAAATATACATCAGCAGCGCAAAACATGCAGACGTACATAAGCCAAAGAAAGAAAAGAAAAACCACGAGCCTAATACTGTTTTTTCTTTTCCTACCTCTTCATTGCTTTGCTGCCAACCAAGTTCACGAACCTGAGCCTTGGTAAGGTTTAAGTCTAGTCTTTCTATGTATCTGTTGAGTTCGTCATTGTGTGCTGAGCTAATCATGTTCTATCTCCCCTAATCATTTGATTGGTATTTTAGGGGAGCTCAGTGTTTGGTTAAATTAGATATTTTGTAACAAGCGTTTAGATAAATAGAACATGATAAATAGCAAAAAGCCTCCGTCGTGGAGGCTTTGATTAAAAGTGGTTTAGTCCATGGCTATCGCTATGTTTAAGCCCAAAAACTAAGTCTATGTCGAAGCTCAAGTCTAAGACTGCGATGGGGATACAAACCGGGTTTTCGATTCGTCTAATTGGTCAAAGAGGCTAAAGAATCCTCTCACATCATCTTTGTGGTTAGTGCTCACGTCAGCGCTTTCTAGCATTTGATCTAAGCTCTTCTCCCCAACAAAGTACTCTGCCCAAGTGCGTTTAGATACGCTGATTTCAAGGTCAGCTTGGCGATTGTAGTCTTCGGTGTCTGAGATAAACTCAGCGACAGTGCTACGTACATGCAATCCCATTGTTGGGGCATCCGAGTCTTTTATCGTAATTGCCATCATTTGGTCTTCCCCATAGCTTGCGATTGGGTCTAGACGCACTCGAAATTGGCCCACCAACGTCTCGGCTGGGGATCCTATGATTGAATTAGCATCTGAAAACACCACGCTTGGTATTTGGACTTTTCCTTCTAATTCAAGAGCCTTGGTTAGATACCAAGATCGGGGGATTGATGCCTCTGTTTGGTAGCCCATTTGTCTTAATGTGTCTGCCAAAAGCTGTTTAGCTTCTTCATCGTTCGGGACAACACGGACTAAGTAGCCGCCGAGTTCTGCTGACCATGCGAGTTCATTGTTGGCAATAGTCTTGTTTAGCTCTTGTTTTACCGCGTCTACTCCCCCAAACCCTTCAATGATTTTCTTAGCTTGAAGGTTCGGCTCAATACGGTTCAAGGTTTCAGCTTCACCGTTAAACCAACCAAGCGCATGGTAATAGATGTTTTTCGGATAATAAGAAAACTCACCATAAGTCATCTGGTTATGGGGTAATTCGGCGAGATCTTGTGGTAACTGAACCGAGTAGGTTAACTCTTCAGGTGTTTTACCTTGTAGAATCCCTCGAATAGTTTGGTCATAGAGGTACATAATTCCATCATAGTAACCGTTCAATGTGGTTTGGATCTCATCATGGCCACTGAGTGGTTCAGTGTGCGTGTTGATAAGATGTTCTGGATTTAAGTCTCTGATAAGGCGGATACCTTCAGCCCAAACTGTCGGATCACGATACACTGAACCTCTTAATGTGTAGAAGTTCGGGTAAGTTGGCCATAGGTGGTTGTTGAGTACCGTTTTGGACTCAGGCAGATAGACGATCACTTGATCGTCGGTATCACTATCAAAGTCGGTGTAGAAAACCATCTCGACACCATCAACCGTCATTGTTTGGCCTTGTGTTACAGGAGTATTTACTGGCACAAACCCTTGTGTTTTACCTATCGGTGTTGGTGATTTTGCGTCAGGCCCCTCAGCAGGCAGAAGCACCGAAAATTGCTCATAGGCACGGGCTGTTAGCGTTGGTGATAATTCAGGAATCGACGCACCTAAGCCGCCGCTTTCTAGAACGTTTTTGTTGATCTCTGGATGACCAATCACTTTGAGCTCGCCATCAAAGGCTTGTTGAATCGCTTGTGCACCAAATACATAATGAGAATGGCTATAAATGACGGTGTGGATCGGCTTTTCACTAATGTGTTTGCGTACTAATTCCAAGATCTCCGTTGCTTCTTCAATGTCGTCACCAGAGTCATAAATGATAAGGCCAGTTTCGCCCTCAATAACTGTTTTGTAGCCGAAATGATAGCCAGTGATTGCCCAAACTCCATCTGTTACTTGTTTGATGTACGCCTCTTCAGGCTGAGTCTTTGCTACGTTTTCTATCACCGAAGCATTCACTACTCCGCCATTGTTATACTTAGTCAGCACTACTTCACTGTCGTTATATACGTTTTGTGGAGAGGTAAACATCGTGTCTTGAGCGATGGCAGTTGCGCTTAATGAAGCTGTCAGAATGAATAGCTTGATTGATTTTGTTGTTGAATTAAGTTTCATTGGTTTTCTCATGGTTTAATACTGTCCGAATTAATTCTGATGACCGATACTAAATTTAATGTTCCTCTTACTATTTTATTTATTAAGCTAGTAAGAAGTTAAATAAGTGATTGAGTGTTGTCTTTCTATATTGTTTAGCTGTTTAAACGCATAACCAATATAAAAAAGAAAACTAAATAGCCTGTTAATACCATACTTGCTGGTAAGTATTTCATGTAAGCTCCTTATCTTTTCTTCATTTAATATCGCATTTGATTTTTAGAATTAGTAGGAATTAGAGAAATTCATTATTGCTACTTAGCTATAATCAAATTTGAATTTCTCTAATTCATAGTGCTAATGGATTCGGACGTGAATAATAGCCTCAGTTCGCCAATCACGGCTTTTAGATTCATTACCGGAGTTACTATGAAAACCAAATCACTACGCACTGTTATTCCTGCATTGCTACTCACCTTATCAAGCACAGCGGCGTTTGCTGGAATGGAACTGCAAGAGCGAAAGGTTCCGACCCCAGCAGGAATATCGACAGAGTTTGCTCAGTTATTTGAGAACAGAGTTATCTCACCGGCAATTCCTGTTCCTAACAACACGGCAGAGTGGTTGGCGTTACAAGCCCAATTTGATGAGCCAGGTATTAAGATTGCTCAACAAGCTCTAGAGCGCTTGGACGTTACTTATGAAGCTAAGCAGTTTGCCGGAGTCGATACGTTCTTTGTTACGCCGAAGAATATCGCCCCTGAATACAAAGATAAGTGGCTAGTCCATATCCATGGTGGTGCATTTGTTTTCGGTGGGGGTGAATCAGCTTTACGAGAAGCTATTTGGGTTGCGAACGGGCTTGGTGCTCAGGTGATCTCTGTTGACTATCGTCAACCGCCACTGCATCCATTCCCAGCGGCAATTGATGATGCAGTTGCAGTATGGAAAGAGCTAATAAAAACTCAATCACCAGAATCAACAGCGATTTTTGGCACATCCGCAGGCGGCAACTTAACGTTAGCAACGACACTTAAACTGCAAGAACTCGATCTTCCCGCACCTGGCGCATTGTTTGTTGGGACTCCTTCCGTCGACCTTAAAGAGACATCGGATTCATGGTTAACGATGCAAGGCTTAGACCCTCTAGGTCAGCGAGAAGGGCTGATTGAGGGCACTTTCGATGTCTATGCTGGTGGAGAAGCGCTTGATAATCCTCTTATTTCACCAATATACGCTGATATTGATGAATTCCCACCAACGATATTCATTTCAGGTACTCGAGATCTCTTGTTAAGTGATACGGTTCGTATGCATCGATTATTACGCAGTGCAGACGTAGAAACTGACCTGCATATATATGATGGCCAATCTCATGGTGATTATATGAGTGGTATCTTAATCGATATGCCAGAGTCTGAAGATGCTATTAATGAGTTAGGCCAGTTCTTTAATAAACATATCAACTAGTTTATTTCAGTAAGCTAATATTGAATCACATGGATGTGGATTTTTATTTGGAGGATATAATGACAACGTTATTCACTTCACTTTTAAAATGTATATCTACGTTACTACAAACTAATTATCATTACTCTCAACATCAATCTGTCATGGATCATTCTTATTCGCTAGCCCCTATGTTTTCATTGGAACAAAGTGATGACGGGAGATCGTTGTGATAAGACGTTTTTATTCGATGTTAGTAGCCGTTTTTCTAACCATACCCTTATGTCTAACCATACCTAATGCGCTAGCCATGCAAAGTATTGCTTTGGAGCTCGCCGACACGTCGAGCCCCAAACATACTCTTTCGAGCTTCATCAGGGATTCGAGTGTGGTTATCGAGCATTGGAAAAATGAAACACTGCATCTTAAAGAAGCGCAGCATGCTTATTCACAAGTGATCAGAACCATGGATTTGTCTATGGTTCCGAATCGAAGCCGAACAGTTGTCGTGATGGAGAAAATAATTCTTCTTCGTGAGTTGTTGGATCGAATTGATCAAGGTACTCATCAGCTAGTGCCAAATGTCGAGCAAATAAGGGGAGAAGATATTGATCACTGGCGTTTAGGCAATACTGAGATCGTATTGTCTCGCCAAACTCTAGGCGATCGAACCGATCAGTTCCTATTTAGTTCTAACACCATTCAAAGCCTTTCTCGGTGGTATAGAACGATGTCAGTCCTTCCGTACTATGCCAAAGCTCGTCCAGACTATTATCAGGAATTTCTGATTAGCCCCGGACCTATGTTCTCTAAGCAATTTGTTCTTTCTTTACCTTCATCTTTTAATCAACTTTATGGGCCGCTTCCTTTATGGCAATGGCTTGCACTCACTGGCGTTTTGTCACTATGTAAGATAATGATAAGAATTAGCTTTTTGCTTGGTGAACGCTGGAATCGTCGCTGGGAAGGAAAAGGCTTGAAATGGCGGGCAGGTCGACTGTTGTCGCTGGTGGGCGTGGTGAATTTGCTGTTTTTAGCAAGATGGGTGATTGATGATGGGATATGGATTACAGGTGGTGTTTATCAGCTGTTCACCACCTTCTTCCTACTGGCTCAGTTCTTCTTCGTCTCATGGCTTATTATGGCCATTTTCAATTATTTCGCTGATATTTATGTATTCAAAAAGCACAATGGAAAGCACGTAGATTCGTCACTGATTACCGTATTAGCACGTATATTTGGCGGGTTGACGATCGCGATTCTTGGCATTTATGTCATCGAATTTATGGGGTTCTCAATCTCCCCAATATTGGCAGGTTTGGGTGTGGGTGGCTTAGCGGTTGCACTGGCCATTCGCCCTATATTGGAGAACGTAATCAACGGATTAACGCTCTATGCTGACGGGGGCGTAAAGATTGGTGAGTTTTGTCGTTATGGAGACAAACTAGGAACCATTGAGAGTATTGGTTTGCGTTCGACTCGAGTCCGGACGCTAGAGCGCTCTTTAATCACCATTCCTAACTCGGAGTTTGCCAACATGGAAATTGATAACTTGGAGCGACGTGATAAGCGACGCATGGATCATGTGTTGAGATTGCGTTCTGAAACCACCCTTGAGCAATTACGCGTACTGATCGTTAATCTGCGCCGGTTGTTGCTACAACATCCAATCATCGAAGAAGATCCAGTTCGAGTGAGGCTTATGGGTGTTGGGGAATACTCCATCAATATCAATCTGATGGCTTACATTAGCTGTCGTGACCATGAAGAGTTCATGGCTGTCCAAGAGGATATTTTGTTTTCTGTATTGACCCAAGTCGAGAGCATTGGTGCGAAGATAGCTCACTCTACGCAATATCAACTTGTGGATGTAAATACCAATGACAATGAGGAACAGAAACGAAAAGCCGAACAGGTTGTTGCGCAGTGGCATGAAGAGCAAGCCTTCCCATTTCCTGATTTCAGCTTTGAATATAAGTACGAAATCAAAAATACCATCATGTATCCGGCGGCAACCTCTGCTGTGCGCCCACCTTCTGCTTAACGCAGCCTCAGACACGATTAACCTAAAGACACCGTACCCCTAAAGCGACCTATATATCGCTTTAGGGGCCAGAGCTTATCGTTAATAGTTTTTTAATTGAGGCCAGAAATCTCGCTCGCTATCGACCGTCAGGTTGAACAATACTATCAAAGTAGCTCTGCATGGTTTGATGCAATAGTTGGTGAAGTGGGAAGCCTCGTTTGGATTGTAGGTAGCCGCCCTCTACACCAATTTGGCGCATTTCTTTTGGTAAATTAGGTAATGGGTAACAGCGGAGTTCCGAATCATCTTCCGTCATAAAACTGCTGCCAAAAGAGAAGGCATCCGAATTTCTGAGCTTGCTTCGTAATACTGTGAGGCTATGCGTCGCCAGCACAATATTCGCGCTGTAGCCTTTTGATATATAGAGATCTTCAATCGGAGCACGCTTGGTGTTAATGCCATCAATTAAGATTCTTGTTATTGGTAGGTGATGAATATCTTCCCATTCACTGCTTTTACTTAACACAGGGTGATCTTTACGCGCAATTAGGCTCAATTTTACTACGGTGAGCTTATGTTGGTAGATATCTTGAGGTAATGGAATGCCTGAAAGTTGTAGTAAATAATCGACTTGTCCATTCAGTACTTCTACCAAGCTTTTATCTTGCCAGTAGATCAATTTAAAGCTCGCTTGTGGTAAAGCTTCTTGCAAAACCTTAAAAACCCCATCGCCATACAGTTCAAGTAGAAATATATTTAATGCAATAGTGACTTCGCCGGTAAATATTTTAGGGTCAAAGTTGTGGTAGGACTCAACCACTTTTATCAAAGGGGAGTACATTTCATCGGCCGCTTCGGCGAGTTTCTCTGCCAATTCTGAAGGCTCGACGCCGTGTGCTTTACGAAGAAAAAGCTGGTCGCCAAAAGTTTCTCTTAACTTCGCCATCCCTCTGCTGACACTGGTTTGCGATATACCAAGCTTGTCTGCTGCTGCATGGGTATTACGAGTTTCAACAACCGCTTTAAGTAACTTGAGCAGATTTAGGTCTAAGTCTTGAAGTTCTTTCATGGGTTACCTTTTCGTAATGAAGTTCGAAAGCGTAACCTAAGAATAAGGGAAATTAGCCTTTGTTCAATAGTTTAAGAACGATATGTGTTAAAGAATGTTTGATACGGTTCGCAGCAATGCGCTGTGAGCAGAAGTTAGCTTTCAACGAAAGGCGTTCTAAATATCTTGAGTGAGTAAAAGGAGGGCTAGCAACATCCGTGTTACTAAAGGCGCTTAGGGCATGATGTGATACAAGAGCTTCGAGTTAGAGTACTCGTTTTAGGTAGATTCAAGGGCATTATAGTGAATGAGTGTAGCTACAGCGCATAGGTGTAGTGAATGCCCACCTTGTTGTCGGTTTCATCGTAGATACTATACTTAAATGAAATATTTTGGTTATCTGCGATTTGGTATGAAAAATTACCTTCCCAATCTAACGTGTTGATTTTAAGTGTTTTGTCACTCAAAGACGTCGTGTAGATAGGTGCTATCATCATAGAGACTTGCTCTGTAATGGTAACGACACCGTACAATTGCGCCATAGCAATAGGCACGTCTTTATTAAGGTTATCGCTGGATATGACACCCGCGCCAAGAGTCGGTGCAATCAGTAGCCGTTCATGCAGCGGCAGGACTTGCATCGCGTTCAATACGAAAGTGTGTGTGTCATGTCGGTCATCATATAAATAGTCTCCCATAACGCCACTACCGAAATTGGTGCTCAGTGCCGCGGCTCTGACTCTGTATGTGTCAAAACTGTTTAGAGACTGAGCAAAAATCAATCCCGCCCAATCGTCATTGATTGCTCTAGCATATCCAAATCCGGCATCAAGGCCTTCATTGCTGTACCCTAATTGAAGGGAGCTATAAGCGGCAGTCGGGTCGGTGAAATCAATGGGTGTTGTTTCAATGGTCGCTTCTGTAAACTCTTCTACCGCGGACTCAAAATCAATTGTGTTTTCATCAGCAATGGAATAAGCGCTGATAATACAGCTCAGTAATATTAGTTTAGTTTTCAAAGTGTCTCACTTATTTAAATATTTAAAAATTAGGTATTAAAAATGAGCTGCCTATTACCGGCAGCTCTAATTATTTAGAATGAATGTTTAAAAGATAATAATGAAAGGTTATTACCATCATCATATTGATAGCTATAGACGAACGCGCTTGTGCTATTTAATTGATAACCAAGTTCTGCCGTGTAATCCCAATCTCTAAGCGTCGATTGGTTGCCATTCTTTTCTTTCACTTTACCTAAGCTGTAAGTGTATTCCGGTGTGAATCCTACCCACATGCTTGGGTTCAGGTTGTAAGTCATATCAAGTGATGCACTGGTGTAGTAAACACTGCTGCTCATCTGTTGATGCTTCAGGTTGCCAAGCGTTACTTGAGGTACAACAGAAAACTGTTCGTTAACCGTATTGGCCTTGTAGAGACTGAAGCTATAGTCATTCGCGCGCAAATTATCGGATTGGAAGTTGGTATCATGTTCATACTCAAAAACAAGCCCTAAGCCATCGCTTCTTTGAAAATCAAATCCCAATTCGTGGTTATCAAAATTGTCGTCACTGCTATATGAACTTAGCAAACTCCAATCGTTATTTAGTGACTTGGCATATTGAAGGCCAATATCAAAATCGTTGCTGCCATAACCAATATCAAACCCCGAATAATGTTGTTTAGAGTCAGAGAAATCAACATTGTTATTTGCAAGGACTAAAGGTGAAGAAATAAGTGATGCAATTAATAGAGATGTTTTAGTTAGTTTCATAAATATAAATCCAAGTTGTGTTTGTTTATGCCGCTATTTTATTTACTGACCGGGGAATAGACTATGAATTACAGCGATTCATATTTGCTAAACGTATATACCCAAGCACCTTGAGGTTACTTGGGTATAGACATAAAAAAGCCCCAACCAAAAATGGCTGAGGCTCAAAATTGGGCGGTTTGTTTACTTATAAGAGTTCATTGATTTCAAGAACGATTTCTTGAATCCCGAGAGTGAAAAACTGTACTCCCATACAGATCAATAGGAAGCCCATAATTCGGGTAAATGCATTGATGCCATTTTGACCAAGCGCCTTGAGCAGAGGGTACGCCATGGTTAATGTGAAGGTCGCAATAAGTGCAACGAGAGCAAGCCCTGCGACTACACCACCATAGACGCTAGTCATACTTGTGTGGTTTTCATAAGTAGCAATTTGAGCGGCCAGGCTGATGATCATCGCCATAGAACCAGGGCCACACAGTGAAGGAATGGTTAAAGGTACTAGTGCTATTGAATCTTGCCCAGAGGGGGCGGCTCCATTGTCGGGGCGAGGAAACAGCATATTGAAACCAATCGCGACAATGATGATGCCACCACCTAAACGCAAGCTCGGTATTGAAATACTGAAGAGTTCGAGTACCGATGCACCAATGAAGAAGGTGATGCACAAGGCAATGAAAAGATAGACTCCAGTCGTCTTGGCTTGCGACACAATATAGCTCTTATCTCGTCCTTTACTCAAACCGAGTAAAACCGTTGCTGCTGCGGGTGGGTTCATGATGGGTAATAGGCCAAGAACCGTGAGTGTCATATAGGTGAACAATGTTTCTAAATGCATAAGAATCCCCATTTTGTGGTGGAAGAAAAAGTTAAATCACAGTAAAAAAGCGTGTGCTAGATACAGAACACTGAAGAACGAAATTGCGTCGGTTAAGGTTGTCAGCATTGGGCTTGATAGCATGGCTGGGTCGAAGTTGAGCCGTTTTAGTAGCAAGGGCAATGTACCTCCAATCACGACGGCAAGAGTGGAAGAAAGTGTGTAAGCAATGGCGATAACCAATGGCAATCCAGAGTGCTCCCCACCAAGCGTGAACAGCGTAAGCAGAGCCAGAACACCACCAATTAGCATTCCATTGATCGCGCCGATTGGAATCTCTTTCGCGACCACATACAGCAGGTCTTTGGCTGAGATCTGCCCCATAGATAATTCACGTATCGACACTGCAACGGATTGATTCCCAGCCGCACCAGAAAGATTGGCGACAAGCGGCAACACGGCCGCTAAGACGGCAATTTGTTCAATGATGGGTTCGTAAATAGCAATGATTGAAATTGCGGCATAACTTAAGGCGACTGAAGGCAATAAAAAGGCGAGTCGACGTAGGTTACGTTTTAGTACTGGCATGGTGCGAGACTCATCACCTCCAAATACACCGGATTGCTCCAGCATTTGCTGCTTCGAACGTTGGTATAAGGCTTCATTGAGATGTTTAAAACCGACGATGCCTATTTGGAAACCTTGTTCATCAACGATGGGAACAACGGGGTGTAAAGTGGTGTCCAGCGTACTTTTAATCGTATTTAGATCCGTGTCAGGGCTGATAACGGGCACTGTGGTATCTATGTATTCCCTTAATGACGTACCACGTGGTAGCAGCAGTACATCACGGATCTTCAGCCCGCCTAAATAGCTGCCTTCAGTGTCATGCAAGTAAACGTAGCGCCACTCTAGTCGATCTAAGTTGTGTTCTTCTGCGCTTAATATTGCGCTCAAACTGTCGATGGT
>NZ_JADDYK010000073.1:195836-242527 GCF_015163615.1 Vibrio sp. OPT18 | reverse complement strand
AGCGCCTGCTGCCAGTTTGAGGACTTCGCTTTTACAAATCCCTCCGGCAGAGTCTTGTGGGTAGATCAAGGCTGCACGCTCCTCGTCTTTCCATGTTGAAGGTAGGGCTTGCCTGAGCTGTTTTTGTAGGCCGCTTGGCAGCTCATTGAGTAGCAGCCGGCGGTCTGCGGAATGCAAATATTGAAATAGCACTATGGTGCTACTTTCAGATAGCTGACTGATCAGCCATAGAAGCTCGGGATCAGATAAGTGATCAAGTAAGTTGGCAGCAAGGCTTGGGTTTACTTCGCTTAATAGAGTCCAAGTGGCGATACGTTGCTGGTCAGAGAGCTTCCTTAATACTGATGGCAGTTCGACGGGTTCTGCTTCTAGAAGCGTTTGATTCAGTCGTTTAGCCTTTCTTAGAGTTAGACACTCCAGTATTTTCAGGTACAGCTTTTCCGCCCCTTCTGATGAAAAAGCTAATGTAATTAATGTCATATGTTAGACCTTTGACAATAAGTGAGAATACAATTGAAGCGATTTTTATTCTGATGTTTGTGGTTGTCGCTTCTTGGTCGCAAGCCGAATAAAGAGGGCGATAAATGCAGTAACCATCAGGATTAAACTGCCCATTAAGAACCACTTTGTAATCAACTCTTGATATTGAGAGACGAATGGGTGTCGCATGATCCACTTTCCTATCAGCAATAAACTAAAGACCCATGTAATCGAGCTAGTGAAGCTAACAATCAGCGTTCTTATTGCGCTGAGTTGTGCAACGCCCATCAACATTGGGGTCAGTACGCGAACAAATGGGACAAACCGCGAAACGAACAGGGACAAAAACCCGAATCGGTTTAATAGTTTTTTTGCCTTGGGTAACGATTCATCTGGCAGTGTTTGTTCAGCTTTACGCATGAACGGAGTATTGTGCAGCCAGCGCCCTTGAAGGTAGGCAATGATACTGCCCAAAAAAGAGGCACTGGTTAGAAGCATTAGAGCACTTGAAAAATCAATCGCGCCCAAACCAACCATGCCCCCGACAAACAGCACTAGGCCGTCACCGGGTAGTGGTAAGAAAACAAAACTCGACTCAAGGAAAAGCACGACACCAAGCAAAAGCAATAAAACGTGCAGTGAATTCAATTCAAGTAAGGCATCAAAGTCTTGCAGCCAAATCGCGGAAATAATCTCTTGCATGGAAACTCCAAGTTAACGTGGGCTCTGGCTGTTGATAGCCGGAGCCCACAATGCGTTTTAATCAAACATCAAGATGATGTAGGCAAAGAACAGGATGAGGTGGGTTGCACCATTGAGCGAGTTAGTTCTCCCGCTGCTAAAGCTCACGCTTGTCATTAATAGCGTTGCACCTAATAACACCATTTCTGCAGGGGCGAGGCCGAGTTGGATGGGTTCGTTCATTACCCCTGAAATCAACAGAACAGCAGGAACGGTTAGTGCAATAGTGGCGAGAACTGAGCCAAAGAAGAGGTTCATCGCACGCTGTAATTGATTGGTCACGGCGGCTTTAACGGCACCAACAGCTTCAGGTGCGAGAATAATCAAGGCAACAATCAAACCACCTAGAGCCGCAGGTGCGCCCATTTCCGTGATGCCATCGTTAATTGGAATCGCGAGGCTTTTCGCTAACAAAATCACCACCATCAAATAGCTCACCAGCATAATCGTGTGGAATATATTGCTGTGCAGAGGGCCGTGATGTTCGTGATGATCTTCATTATCACCATCAATGAAGTAGTCGGTATGGCTGCGTGTTTGGATGAACAGGAATACGGCATACAAGGCGATCGAAGCGAGCACTAATGTCCAAGTTAGGCTGGTCGACATGTTACCCAGCGAATCCATACTGGTGAAATTAGGCAGTACCAAGCACAGTAATGAGAGTGGAATAATGGCCACCAAGTACGCTTTTATTCCATCAAGGTTGTAGGTTTGGGTATGGTATTTCATCCCACCGATTAACAAGGTGATACCGACAAAGCCATTAAGCACCGCCATCACGACAGCAAACATGGTGTCACGCGCTAGGAAGGGATTCGATTCTCCAGTCAGCATAACGGACGAGACCATAATGACTTCGAGCAAGACAACAGACAGCGTTAATATAAGAGTACCGTATGGGTCGCCAAGCTTGATCGCCAGCGCATCTGAGTGGCGAACAACCGAAAAAATGGCGCTCATCACCGCGTAAAACAGCACCGCAGTAATCATTATGTAGGCGAACTGAGACAGCTCTCCTGTGAGTAAGTTGTCGCCGATCAGTTTGAAAAATAGAACGGTAACGATGCCAAGTGGCAGTTTGTATTCTTGTTTGAGTACGTTGAGCATGTTGAGCCTTTATTGAGTAACCGAAGGCTCGCTAATGTCCTTTAACGAGAGTAAATCGGGTGAATACTGCAATTTCCTGTGCAGCAAACGGTTCGTTTCAAGTTATGCGTTTAAGCTTTTGCATCTAAAACGATATCTACAAAGCTATGCGTCTAACCATGTTGCTAACTTAAGGTGAACCGATGATTCAGACTATGAATTAGAGAAATTCTTTGTTGCTATCAGACGACCGACATTCGCCTAATAGCGTGCTAAGTAAGCAGTAAGCAGTAAGCAGTAAGCAGTAAGTAAAAGCTAAGGCATGCTTTCAAGGGATTCAGTTTCTTCCGGTTTATAGTGGGTTGGTTTCAAGCCCACACGAGTTGGCAAGAGTGTGCCAATAGAGATAGAAGACCATGTCCCACTTAAAATCCCGACACACAGTGCAATGGCGAAACCTTCTAGTGCGCTCCCTCCTAACAACCACAATGCTGAGACTGTGACTAAGGTGGTGCCTGATGTGACAAGCGTTCGTGACAACGTTGACACGATGGACTGATCGAAAAGGGCATCGGTTTCACCGTCTGGCTTCGCACAAAATACCTCACGGATTCGATCTGAAATGATGATCGAGTCATTCAGGGAGTAGCCCATCACTGCCAGTAAAGCGGCCAACACGGTTAGGTTGAATTCAATTTGAGTCACCGCAAAGAGCCCTAGCACAATAACAATGTCGTAAATCAACGCCGCAATTGAACCTAGCGCTAATCGCCATTCAAATCGGTAGCTCAAGTACAGCAAGGTAAGAACGAAACAAGCCAAAATCGCTAAACCGCCTTGTTCGACCATTTCTAACCCAACCTGAGGGCCAATTACGCTGCTGTTAGCAATGTGAAAATTGCTGTCTATTGGCAACAGTGCTTGGTTAAGTGCGTCTCGCAAATCGAGGTCGGTATCATTGAAACGCAGTTGCCAATTTCCCTCACTGCCTGCCGCTGTCACTTGAACATCTTGGCTCAGTGCTGAGTCGAGGTGAGATTTGAGCTGAACTTGAGTTACGTTTGGTTTTGTTTGAATATCGGCGACAACACCTCCCGTAAAGTCGAGTCCCCAATTGAACCCCCTTGCAACGATTGATGTAATGGAAAGCGTCAAAAGAATCAGAGATATCATCGTCATCAATTGACGTATTTTGGTGACGCTAATTGATTTGGTCATTACAGTTTTACCTCATGTGAGGTGTCTCTTCCCCACAAATAATTGATAAGAATTCGAGACGCAAATACGCCGGTAAATAAGCTAGTCAGTAGGCCTAATCCGAGTGTGATAGCAAAGCCTTGAATTGGGCCGTTACCTATTGCATACAAAGCGATGGCAACGATCATAGTGGTGAGGTTGGCATCGAAAATTGAAGAGAATGCACTATCGAACCCTCGATCTATGGCTTGGGAAAAGTTTCTGCCTTCTCGCATTTTGTCTTTGATGCGTTCAAAGATAAGCACGTTGGTATCGACAGCCATCCCCACGGTTAGCACGAGCCCAGCAATGCCCGGAAGCGTTAGCACAGCGCCAGGAATGAGCGCCAATAGGCCAAACAGACACACTAAGTTGATAGTCAGTGCAGCATTCGCAACCCAGCCAAGGCGTCGATACCAACAAGCGATAAATACCAATGTAAAACCAAGCCCTAAGGCGAGTGCAGCAAAGCCATTTTTGACGTTTTCAGCACCAAGAGTTGGCCCGATTGTGCGTTCTTCAACAATGGTAACAGGAGCGGTGAGTGAGCCAGCTCTCAATAGAAGAGCCAGGTTTTGAGCGTCTGCCATTGACCCCGCGCCAGTGATGCGAAAGCGGTTACCCAGCGTTGATTGAATTGTCGCTACGCTGATAACTTCGCTTTGCTCAATGGATTGTCCTGTCTCTGATTGACTGTATTCACTGTACAGAGTCGCCATCGGGTTTCCGATATTGCTGCGCGAGTGATTGGTTATCAGCCGCCCCCCCGTGCTATCAAGAGTGATGCTAACTTCGGGTGTTCCCATTTCTCCTAGGCTGGCGCGTGCATCGATAATATGCTCGCCCCCTAAGATACTGTTTCTATGCAGAATGACAGGTCTACCATCTTGGTCATTGATGGATTTTGTTCGTGCGCTGACATTAGGCTCCACATGGTAAAACGCTAACGATGCAGTGGCGCCGATAATGTTTTTTGCGGATGTCGGGTCTTGTACTCCTGGCAGTTCGATGCGAATTCGATTTTCACCTTGGCGTTGAACTGCGGCTTCGGTGATCCCTAGCTCTTCTATGCGGCCTCGCATTGTTTGAAGATTTTGTGTCACGGTCAGAGTTCGAATCGCGCGTTTCTCTTCCTCATCCATTGAGATCATTAAGCGCTCACCAGATTGGCTCAGAGTCCAATTTGGATACTGTGTTCTTAAGTGGGTTCGAATATCGCCAAGTAATGCTTCGTTATATCGAGCAATGACCACCTCACCGCTTTCTACACGACCGCGTACACGAAACTCCTGACGAAGGTCGTCGATCACTGATTGCGCGTGAGCATTAAAGACAGGGGCTAGGTCAACGTCTAAGAGAAATTGCATACCACCGCGCAGATCTAATCCAAACTTAATCGGCTGAAAGCCCAGCGAGGTTAGCCAAGAAGGAGCTGAAGGTTCGAGCGTGAGGGCAACGGTCTCCGATGGTTGGATAAAATCGGACATCAAAGCTTGTGCGGGGGCTTGTTGCCCGCTTGAAGCAAACGTCACAACTAACCGATCGTTGTTTTCGCTAACACTGTGAACATCAATGCTATTGTCCACAAGATAACGATATACATCATCAGCGTGTGTCGAATGCGTTTGGTTTGAAATGTGCAAAGCTTCACGTTCACCAAATGCAGAGGGTAGAGCACTGAGAAGCATCAGTACTACAGACAACACGAGAACGATGACCTTCCATTTAGCTGAATAATTTATGGGTGCGATTGAGCGCTTTAACTTCATTTTGGTTGCATCTTATTGATTAACGCATACGTAAATAGCACCAAGCTTATTTATTAAATAAGCACCAGTATTAATCATGTATGAGTTGAAACTAAGGGATCCTAAAGGTTATCGATGGCGCTTTCGGTTTTATCGATAAACCTAACTGTTGGTTACCGAGCTATCTTAGTTTCTTGATTCAATAGAACTATGGGTTAGAGAAATTCATATTTGGTTTGCTCGACTTTGCATATATGAATTTCTCTAATTCCTCGCAGAGATTCGATTTATTTAAAACAATGTAATCTGAATTAATGATTGAGGATAAATCTACGTGGATTGCACAATATATTTAAACGATCGCAAATATAGAGTTTGCGATATTGGTGAAGGGAGATGCACTCTAGTGCTTAGTTACGCAGAAGGTATAGAGTCATTGCATGAGCATTTTAGCCATCAGTTTCTTGAGATAGAAAGAATGATAGTCATCGATATATCAACATGTTGGAGTGGAGAAATCGACACACTGTGCGAAAAGGATCGCTGTGAATTAATCGGAGATGTTCGGTTATTAACTGACATCTATTGGCTCGATGATTTTGAAATTAAAACAGATAAAGGACAAGAAATATTCCAAGGGATTTCTGCACTAGCGCTATCGACTGAATAGAAAACCTATTGATATGTTTGTCTACGGCGTTGATTTTTAAGTTGCTCTAGTTTGTTGGGGAGTGACAAACTAGAGCAACTTGTATTGATAACCCAAGCTGGGTAAACGATATTTATGGCAGCCGATGTAACGGTTGATTTTATTCTTATTCGTCTGTTAAAAATTAAAGCTTCTCATATTCAGAAATATGCTGTTGGCTTAGTACCCTGTCAATTCCATATAGCCAGTTCCGGAATGAGAACCTTTAATCACGATTGGCCCCTCCCAATAAGGCACCGACAGCGGCATTTTTGCTTCTGGATTGAGTGCCGAGACGGTCAGTTCGATTTGTTGAGTTGGAATCGAAACTTGCCATTCTGTTGGATAATCGCTTCCGTCGATTTCTGTTTGCTTGACGGCGGTTAGGGTTATCTCTTGTTGTGAAATGGCAATGCCAGAACCGTCTTGCTGCATTAATCTTGCGTTAGCATAACTGGCTTCGCCTGATGTTGAGTTTCGAAGCTGAAATACCACTAAGCTGGTTTCATCACTCAGCCTTAGCGCAAACCAATCCCAGCCTTGTTGCGAGTCGAGTAAAAACTGCGAGCTCCACTCTCTGTCTATCCAACCTTTGCCAGAAACCTGATGCGTGATGCCATCAATGGTTACCTCGCCCGATACATCAATGAATGGTTGGCTGTAGTAATAGGAAGCCACTTTGCCATCGCTACTTTTTGTGCTGTAGCCTTGTTCGCCTTGCTTTTGATATGGCGCGTTGTTGGTTAACTTAAGCGAATATCCAAATTGATCCGAGTTGGCGACCAATGTGGCTGGGAACAGGTCATCGGTCGTCGACGTCCATTGCCAATCATCAAGATAGACCCGAAACGGTGAAGTGCTGACACCTGCCAGTTCAGCTTGGTCGCGAGACCACTTTTCATCGGCGTAGTGTTTGTCTTTAGTGGTGACAGCGCTGTGTGCCATGTAAATTTGCTGACTTTGCCACGTAGTTTCCTTGGTGCTATTGCCACTTTCCTGTGGTGCAGCCGCAAAGCGAAACTGTGTCCATTGCACGCCTAACGTATTGCCTTCTTCATCAATCAAGTTTGCGGTTAAATACCACCATTCATGACGAAAATCAGGGTGTGCTTGATGGTCGGCAGGGAAGGTGATCTCCACGCCTTTTACTACCTGCGTGAATTGCTCAGTCTCTTTTTGTGTTTCATCGTCGGTTTGTGTTTCTGCGCCAAGTATCGAACCCATATTTTGAGCTGATGGTTGAGTGGACTCCTCACACCCTAAAAGGAGTAAGATGCCAAATGTGAGAACGAAAACTCTCATTGATCGATTCATCACAACACCTCACTTTGCAAGCTGGATACCACGGGTTTGCTGACCAAACGCCACAGTGGAATCAAGGTCGCAAACACAGCCACTAAAATGGTGATGGCTGCGATGCTGAGTGCATCACTCCAATTCCATACGTAATTTAAGCTCCAACCAAAGGCGCGCAGGGTAACGATGTCCGTCAATACATAACCGACCATAGCGCCGAGCGGTATGGCGATAACCAGAGTGAAGGCGACCAGAACAACGATTTGCCCGACCACCATCGCCATCAATTTTCGCTGACTAACACCGAGCGCGTACAACCTTGCAATAGCGGCTTTGCGTGCATCGAGCAACATGAAACAGGCACAGAACAACCCTATCACCGCCACCATTAAGGTGACGCCATTAAGCGCCCGAGTGATGGCAAAGGTTTGTGAGAAGATATCTAAAGCGATCGATTTGATCTGTGCTTGATCGTAAAGCTGACTTGGGTGCAGGTTCAGTTGCTGGCGCAGCTGTTCGTACACCACTTGTGGGTCGCCAGAGACTTTGATTCCCAAGCTGGTGGGTAAGTCAGTAAATCCGTTTTCGAACCAAAAATTAGGTGCAAGTAACACTTCGCCATTCGGTGAGCCGTAATCGTGGAAAATCGCCCCGACGATGAGTGTTTTGTCTTGGATCGCGTCGAGCTTGAGTTGGCTTCCAAGGGACAAGCCGAGCTTCACTGCCGTAGGTTCGCTGATTGCCACGAATTCACCTTGGTAAAAGCGCGTCCAGAAATCATCAAGGTAGGATTGGAACACCATGGTTTGCTCAAGTGTGTCTTTGTCTTTGGTGCCGAGTAAGGTCGGTAAGCCCTGCAAGTTGTCGTCGACATAATATTGCTTATAGACGGTTTCAACATTATCAAACTGTTCTAACGCACGTTCGACATTGGCAATTTCACCTTGGGTAGGGCTAACGTAAATATCGGCATGTAAGCGCTGTTCAAGCCATTGCTTTAACGTGGATTCAAAGCTGCCGACTAAGGTATTCATTCCGATGTTGGCGGTGACGGCGAGAAGCAACGCCATCATGGCAAGGGAAAGAGGGGAGATAAGTTCACGCAGCTCAGCAAACAGATACTGCATTAATCCCGACTTGGTGCGCTGCTCGCTCCAATTTGCTAACACGCTGAGCGTTTTGGGTAGATACAAGGGAATCGACACCACTAACACGCCTAGCCACGCCATGGTGAAGCGGTGATGCTGGCTCAGCCATAACCCTGCTAACGCGACAATAGTTAATACTGACCCGATAACAAACAGCTGATTTTCGTTAGACGTTTCCGGCGCTTGATAGAAACCGCCATGGGAAGAGAGGGGTTGTCGCACTCGCTGTTTAAAGTGCTGCCAACACGCGACAAGCGTTGCGGCCAGCGTGAGTAGCAGTGCCTGCACTAACCATTGCCACTGCCATGTGCCGGGAAGCAGTGTTGCACCATAAAGTTGTTCAAGCGTTATCGCGACGGTTGGGTGTAGCCAATGGCTGAGTTGAATGCCGAGAATGAAACCAAGCGACGCGCCCAGTGTGACTAAAAGAACCAGCTCGACTAGCAGAGCTGAAAATACGATGCTTGGCGCAATCCCAGCTTGTTGAATTTGCACCAACAGCCGATTACGTTTCAGCAAACTGTACTTCACGCCATTGTAAGCGATGAACAGGCCAACCAAAAACGCCAACAAACTCATGGCGGTGAGGTTAAGGTGAAAGCTATCGGTAATTGAACCGAGATCCGTGCTTTGGTTGTTGGAAATCCATTGTCCCTGTTTGCCGATAAGGCTTCGCCACTTATCCTGAGTATTGCTGTTAGTGTCGCTCTTGGTGTCAAAAATAGCGATATAGCTCAGTTGCCCTTGCTTGTTAAGCAGTTGCTGAGCGAATCCAATGTCCATCAACATTCGGCTACCCAGTTGCCATTCATCTGGCAGTACCACAGCCTTGGTGAGTACTTCATCCAAAGTGAGCGTGTCCACTTCGTCCAAACTCTGGTGCTGAGATTGGCTCATCATCACAATGGGTTCACCCGCTAAGAGTTGCGGCAAAGGTAAGGCATTGTCGAACAGGGAAATGTTTGGCTCTTTGGCTTGAGTATTGCTTTTTTCGTCGATGCGAGCGTGGCGAGCTCTTGAAGTGAGGGCGGCGATTAGCTCACTGCCTTGAACTGACCAGCGTCGACCTTGTTCGTCTTTTACTCGCCCTTCAATTACAGGTAGCGCAGCGCTTAATCCACTTTGTCTTAAGCTGAAGTAGAGCGATTCCGGCAAATAGTTTTGCCCTGCTGGTGGAATGATAAGGTTTTGAGCTTGGGCGCTAAGTTGCTCGGTCGATTCTGCATAACTGCGTTTGGCATTGAGGTTGATGGCTTGCACTGCGACAAACAAGGTGACCGCAAGCACAATGCCGATCAGAATCGCTGCCGCTTGCAGTGGCGATTGACGATAGTGTGCCGCGAATAAATTTAGAGTCAGTCTGGTATGGGTGAGCTGGCTATGAGCGAAGCCAGTTTGCTTCATTGAATGACTCACAACGCTGCTGCTCTTGGGGTTAGATCTGCGTTCCTTAAACAACCATCATCTAATACCAATTTTGTCTGCATAAAGCTGGCGCATTCCGGGCTGTGCGTAACCAAAAGCACGGCAGTGTTGCCTTGTGTAGTGATTTCACTCAGCAGCTTCATTACCTCAATGCCTGCTTTGTGGTCGAGGTTGCCTGTGGGTTCGTCGGCAAGCAGTAGCTTAGGTTTATGGGCTAACGCGCGCGCAATAGCGACTCGTTGTTGCTGACCGCCAGAGAGTGCGGATACGTGTCTTCCGAGTAGCTCGCTGATGCCCAATGCGTCAACTAAGTAATCGCACCAGTCGCTCCACTTCTGTTGATTTAAATGAAGAGGGAAGGCGATGTTTTGTTTTACGTTGAGTGGGGTCAATAAGTTGAACTGTTGAAAGATCACGCCCAATTTTTGATGGCGGAATCGGCTCCACTGAGGGTCTTTCCAAGCTGATGTGTTCTCGCCATCGAGCCACAACTCTCCTCCGGATAGAGGTTCAAACCCCGCAATGATATTCAGCAGAGTACTTTTCCCGCTGCCACTCGCCCCTGTCAAAGCCACGCTTGCCCCTGTCGCCAAAGCGAAGTCGACATTGTCCAACACGCTATGAGTGTCTTTACCATCAACAAAGCTTTTGCTGGCATGTGTGAGTGTGACAATTGGGCTTTCCATTTCCTTTCCTTATAACCAAAACTAACCATCAAAAGGTGTCGTTACTTGTGGCAATTACCGAATCGACAAGCTCTATAAAACTGTAGACAATAATTTAAAACATTAGAGCGATTTATATCGAATTATTAATAACTTGTACTTCGAAAAGAGGGAAATAGATCAGTGTGGGGAGGGATAAGGATGTTAGTGGGAGTTTTGAGCCACCTCGGAGGCTTTTAGATTTTTCGTCAGATGGTTGGTGATCTCGTTTAAGTGAAATAAATCATGGCTCAAATTATTAAACGTTGTATTTATGAAAGTGGTGAGGGTTGGTGCTGTTTTGCTAGCTTGTTTCTGCCCCTTTTTGTGTTAATGAAAGTAAACCTCATCTGCAACACTTCGAAATTATTCGTTAGTTTTCTAATGGAAACTGTGATGCGGGTAGGAGTAGTAACATGTCTTACCTCGTTTTCCCGAAATGGAGTTGAGTTCGCTTTAGTCAACATTTACACAAACAGATTATTATGTAGCTTGTTTATCAGCTAGTTATATGGATAATCACGAAAACTTAGCTCTCTAGTTCGAAAATCTTCGAAGCATATTATTTGAGGGTCAGATACGGAAAAGGGTTAAATAAATATGGAAATCACTATCGCATCTCTTGCTCTTCTGGTGTCTGCCATCACGTTTTTTTTGCAGAGACAACACAATCGCAAATCTCTTGAGCCGATACTAAACACCTTTTTACATCACGGAGAAGACAATAACAAAGGTGAACTAATTCTATATTTGGATAATCATGGCCTTGGCCCTTGCTTCATTACTAATACGAGGCTTTATCTTGGTGGGAATAGTTACGAGATTGTTGAGCTTAACGATTATGAAAATGCATTTTTCAAAGAGGATTTTTTCTGTCAGGTTAAAAGCAAAGCTACTGTAAGGGTCATTAGGCCATTGGAGCGTGTTGAATTAATCAGATTGGAAGTCGAAAATGTACAGCAAGCGGTTAGACAACTAGAAATCTTGGAGGCAGATTTTCGTGTCGATGGGTTAAGCCATTACCAACAACATACATGGTGTGATAAAGACGGTGCGCAAAGCGACGGAGATTACCCTGCTAAGATGAGGGGGCAAGCATTTGCTAGAAAGTTCGTGACTCAATCAAAAGAAGTCTACAAGTTTGCAATAGGATTCTTCTCAATTATTTTTAATGAGTTCCAACGAGCAATATCTAAACGAGACTAGTTGAATTTGAGCCACTGAGTTTATGGTGTAAGTTAAATTCCTCATCCCAGAGTTTAACTTGCTCAAGAGCAAATACTTACGCGGTCATTCTGTGTGTCAGGACAATCGATTCTGACACTCTTATGTCCAACTATGAGTTAGCCTTTGCAGCTCATTCATCCAATATCAACCGTTTTACTCAGTACAGATGTGGTGTTGTAGGGCGGGAGCAACAACGACCTAACCACGCTCTAAGCGTCGTTAAGTCGTTATTGGTTCGAGGTCAGGGATTAATTGAGCGCTTCAATCAGAGTGATTTCGCGTTTGATTTGCTTACTCTCTTGCTCAGTCGCCTGCGCCAGTTTCTTTTCGCGTGTGGTTATGGCTGCTTGTTTGGCTTCGTCAGATTTGAACATCAGTTCTTTTACGTTGATAGAAGCTATGTTTGTGTAGCGGCCATCGTCACTGGTCGGGATTGATATAGTTTCATCATTAATCAATGACTTCACTATCTCTCGCTGTTCATTGTAGCGGTTCTCTAACCCCGAAAGTGCCCATCGTTGTTGAGGCTTGCCTTCATACTGACCGTTCTTTTCTTCTTTGAGATACTTGATGGTCATGTTACGGATCGTGCCTGCTTCTTCTCCATACTCGGCTTCCGTATCAAAAAGCACAGGGAACGATTCGCCTTCTAACACGCCGCCTTTCTTGGTTAGATGACCCATTCGATAGCTATTCATACCAATACGGATTTCTGTTTCATCAGTAACCGGTGTGCCATCAGCAAACGCAAGGTTGGTGATACGGGTACCTGCAGGTTGAGTAAGGTCGATGGTATAAGTCACGCCCGCGAAGAAGTCATTGGTTGAGTATTTTGATGCTCTGCGATCAGGGTTAAAGCTGTAGGTTACATCACCGGGTTGCACTGAGTTGAAGTAGCCCGCAGACCATTCCATGTAGGTTCTTAACTCTTTGCCTGTCATCTGGTAGACAGTGATTTCGCCACCTGCGTATTGGTAGTTGTACGCGATGTCTTTGGCTTTGATTGGGCCAACATCGAGCTCTGCATTGTCGTTGTCTATTTGAAGTGCGATGACATTGGCTTTGGGTGCATAGAAGAAGCTCGCTTCTTGGAATAGCGCACTAATGCCTGTGTCTTGAACATGGACTTGAGGGATACCGCGGATTTCGTTTTCAGGGACTAAATCAACGCCGGTAAGCTGAGCGACAGGTCGATTCGCCATTTCTCGGAGTTGTTTGTGATAAGGCTGGTATAACTCGTCCATATTCTCATCAGAATCTATGCCTTTAATTTTATAGGTGAAACTGTCTTTGTTAACGAGAGTGAATTTGCCATCGCGCTCTTCAAATTGAAGATCGATACGAGATAGGGCGCGGCCATATTTGTCGGGTTCAGTAATAATAACGCCATTCACAACGGCTTTATCGATGCGAGTGTGCATGTGGCCAGCGACGATGGCATCAAGCTCTGGGTTTGCGTTGGCAATGTCGGTGACACCGGTGTCGGCAATGTCATTCTCGTTTTCAATCCCCATATGGGCAACCAATACGATGGCATCCACTTTATCATCAATCTCTTTGACGATTTTCTTCACTTCCAAGGTTGGATTAGTGAAAGTGACGCCTTCTAAACGGTTGGTACCTTGCGCAAAGACCTCCGTCATTGGGGTATCCATTCCGATCACGCCGATCTTAATACCACCGCGTTCAAGAATGGTGTAACCCGGTAAGAATGGATTTCCGCTTTTGTTCTTGATGTTGCCACCGAGAGACTGCCCTTTAAATTGGGTAACGGCTCTGTTGAGGGTTTTAAGGCCAAAGTCGAATTCGTGGTTACCTAAAACCCACACATCGTATTTCATGTGATTAAAGCCAAGCATCATTGGATCTACGGGTTCATCTTTGAAGGTTTCTACGAAGTTGCCTTGGATGGTGTCACCAGCATCGACAAGGATAATGTTAGATTGCTCTTTGCGGATCTCACCAACTTTGGTCGCGATTTGGCTCAAGCTACCACGAGTGTTGAGTTTATCTGCCGCGTAATCCCACGCCATAAAATGACCGTGGATATCTGAAGTACCCAGTATCGTGACATCGTGTATGTCGCCATCAGCTGCAAAGGTGGGAAAGGCTAGAGAGAGTAGGATGGCGTTTGATAGTATGTGTCTTTTCATAAGTATTTTCACATCGTGGTTTTAAGTATGACGCTACCATATAGAATCGAGGTTATCTTATGGGTGACCAGTGTCATATTTCTAGTGATACAACTTATTGATGTTTCAAATAAATGTGACTCATGACTATCTCGTAACCGCTTAAGTTATGGAGAAACGCATTACAACTCTTTACTCCGTTCTCAATACTCAATTACTTGAATCAAACTTTCTAAGCGTTGGGGTATTAATAAGCATGTTTGTAAGCTGTTGAACGTCTTGCCTGTTGAAATAAACAAGGTATATATCGTCCAACTCTCACTTACTGTGGCAGTAAGATGATCTTGCCCTGTAAGCGTGTGGTTTTCGATTCAATGAGATCAATCGCGGTTTGCACTTCATCGAATGGCAGATAGCGGTCAACGTCGAGCTGAATGTCGTTTGTGATGAAGTGATCTAGCATGGTCGTGAACTTATCACGGCGAACATCTTTACCTTCCGCTTCCTCCCAATAACGCAAGAAGAAGGTGCTGAAATCGATGTCTTGGCTTTTCGCGTACTCAAAGAAGCGTGGTTCGTAAAAATCCAGAGACAGCGTCCCATAGTTGATAAAGCGCCCGTTGTTGCCAAGGGTGTGAATAAGATCGGTTCCGGGTGAGCCGCCAATCGCATCAAAGGCAACGGTTGGCATCGGCAAGCCTAACGCCTTAATTTGCGAAGCTAAATCGTCGTTTGCATCTAACACCCAACTGGAAGTGGTTGGGTATTGTGTCGGCTGTGATGTAACGACAATGATTTTGAAGCCGAGTGATGCTGATAACTGCGAGAAGATCTTACCGATGGCTGAACTGCCCGCGTTGATGATCAACACATCTTCGTGGGTCAGCTTGGCTATTTCTGTCGTTAGCACCCATGCGGTTAGCGCATTAATGTACAACTGACAGGCGTAGCCATTGTCTAAATGTTGAGGAATTTGGAACAGATCATCTGGTGATACATCGACATAGTTCTGCCATGTTCCACTGGTTGCCACAAGCACTCGCTGATTCACTGCAAACTCAGCATTGCTGGACTCTACAACGCTTCCTACCGCTTCAAATCCCGGTACTCTCGGCGGCTGGTGGCTATGTTTGTATTGGCCCACACCATAAATCGACAACAGATCGCTAGGGTTGATGTTGGTCGCTTCAATTTGTACGCGAACTTTATCTTTGTCTAGTGCCCCTAAAGCGACATGTTCTAACTTGAGAGATTCTTTTGGCTGACCGAAACGGAACTGGCTAATTCGGGTATTTTGCTTAGTGTCAGTCATAGTTAGGGCACCTTTATGAATTATGAGTACTGCATTGATTTTAAGTGTAGCGTGTTCATAAACAATCTTGGGTCGGTAATATTGCTCAACATAGCTGGTGTTGGTAAACAGTCGTCATCAACGTAGTCGACATAGTCTGCCGCCGAATCGAAGATCAAAATATCCAAAGCCAAACGATCCAAGCCATATCGGCCTCGGTGGATCATATCCGCTGAAAATACCAATAAGTCACCGGCGGCTAACGGTATCTGCTTACCGCCAGATATGTCATCGCTGCTCACTTTGCCGTTTTCTTCTTGGCGAACATTGTACTCTTCTTCGTTGTCCCAGCGCTTATGTGTACCAGGGATAAGTTCCATACCTGGCTCATCAAAAAGGGGCACTCGCAGATGCAATACCTGGGTTTCCATGATGACTTTCATCTGGTCATCAATGTCGTAGTCGTATTGACAGTCACGATGCCAGAAGTCTTTTTGCTGCGGGTTTACAGGGTTGAAGAACAGCTGTGTATTCATGAATGCCGGTTTGTTCGGAATCACGGCATCAACCACGTCCATCACTTGTTTCGAGCTGATGAAGTCGAAAAGCACGCTTCTATCGTCGGCAGGCAAATACTCGCTTCCCGTAATTAAAGACGAGTTAAATGCGTCTTCTTTATAGAATTCTTCATTGTCTGCTTTCCATGATTCATGAAATTTCAGCACGACTTTTCTAAGCGATGCAATTTGAGCTTCATTGAAATAATTTCTGATAACAAAGTAACCATGTTCGTCGTAACGGTCACTTAATTGTTGGCTGTTTTCTACCACTGACTACCTTCGTTCTTTCTTTGCTGTGTAATAACTAAGGTCAACAGCCCTAGAGATTTCTTGGGCGCATAATGCCAGACAGTCGTCATTCAACCAAGTAACGAGTGCAGAAGCCTGTAGATTCAGTGATGCTATGAAGCCATATGGGGGGCGAGCTTTACGTGCCTATCCATGTCATGGACTCATGTGATACCGATCTCCCTATATGTGACACATCCCCTATTTTACAAAGTGTAATAATTCATATGGTGAATAAATTTATGGTTTAGATAATTATTGACCATATTGTGATTTAATTGGCTTAGGGAAGAGAGTAAATCATGGATGGTTTTTCGCTGGATATTAGAACACTTAATTTTATTATTATTTTGTTCTCTTTCATTTACTGCATTGGCTTGTTGCTGTTCCAATTTACCCAACAGTCCATTAAAGGGCTTTCAATTTTTTCCATTTCAATATTTGTTATTGGAAGTGGGCCGTTGATGTTGAGCCTAAGAGGGGAACTCCCTGATTGGATCACTGTTATTGGCGCCAACATGGTCATTGCGCTTGGCTTTCATCTCGCTTTGTATAGCTTGTGCCTGTTTCGAGAATATTCCCTAAAATGCACCTACCTCAGCAGTCTGATGATGTTGGCTCTTTTACCATGTTTTATTTATTTCACGTACTACGAACCTTCCATCAAGGCTCGAATCATCCTCATTAGTTTCTATTTAGCCTTTGTGACTCTTTGTACTGCTTTTGCGGTATTGAAGGGGCAACGTGATGACTTGACCTTAGCAACTCGGATGATGGCCTTGTCATTTTTGATATATGGCGGGTTTATGGCTTTCCGAGTAATGGTGACGCTATTTTCGGCTGAGCTGCAGGATTTCATGGCGGCCGCGCTCATTCATCAACTTGCCTTTTTAGTGAGTATTGTTCTTATCGTATCGATGAGCTTCACGATGCTCTGGTTGATTAATGCAAGGTTGCTTAGGTCTATTCATGACCTATCTTACAGCGACCCTTTAACGGCACTTGGAAACCGCAGAGCATTAGATGAAATGGTTCCTGTCATCATGAAGCAGGCGGGGACTGCACCTGTCAGTGCCATTATGATGGATATTGATAATTTTAAGTCTATCAATGACCAACATGGACACATTGTGGGTGATCTCGTGATCAAGTCTTTTGCTGAAATGGTTCAAAGTGCGATAAAAACATCGCCAACAGCCAGCGCGTTCCGTTTTGGCGGAGACGAGATAATGATTTTATTACCCAATGTTAATTTCCTACAAGCACAGGCTATTGCTTGTAAGCTGCGATTGTCTATTTCAGAGATCTCAGCCGTGCAAGGGAATGAGATGTTTCTGACGTCGAGTTTCGGTGTCGCTCAGCTTCACCCACATGAGAATTGGGATGGGTTTATTACTCGAGCCGACAAAGCGTTATATCAAGCGAAAACAAACGGTCGCAATATGACTTCAGTTTGTCCTAGTCATATTAACGAGCTCGTCACTGCCTGATGATGACAGGTCTTTATGCGTTAGTTTGCCCCGCCACTATTTTGATACAGCCATTATATTGTTGGCTGTGGCGCTGAGTCTGTTTTTTGGCTTTGCGTTAAAGTCTGTGAGGCAGTGGCTTCAGTTTCTTCTGCAGGTGTAAAATGCTTATCTGTTAGCGTCACGGTCATTCCTTCATGCTTCACTGTTGTGCTAGACGCCTCTAGTTGGGCTTGGTTTGTTGTCGCGGGTTCTGCGAATGCCATCATTGAGGTTGTAAAAAAGATCGTTGTTAGTGCGATTTGAGTAAGGGTTTTCATTGCGCTGTATCCTATTGGGTAATGATTAATAGCTGATACGTGCACTATAAAAATTATGTGGAGGCCGTTCTTATCATTTTACGCCACCGTAATATTTATACGGTGGATGAATCTCTGGGGTATGGTTTCTAGTTCTCTTTGATCCAACGTTCAAGTATGGCGACGTTCAAATCACTGCCACATCACCAATACCGCTGCGATAGAGAGTAAGATGAGTGCAATAATGTCTTTGCGTGCGATGCTTTGCCCTAACCAGAAGTAAGATATCAACACCATGAAGATCACTTCGACTTGCCCAAGCGTCTTTACGTATGGCACGGCTTGAAGCGACATTGCGCTAAACCAACCCAGAGAACCGATAACACTCGCTAGGCTTGTCATTACGACCAGTTTCGACTTCTTGAATATCAGGCGCAGCGTGTCGCGTTCTCTGAAAAAGAGATACGTACAGATAATCACTGTCTGAAGGGAAATGACGAGGAACAGCACCCATGCGGCGCTATGAGGGAAGGGCAACCCTATGCTCAAACTTGCTTCACGTACCCAAAGAGACGTTAAAGCAAAAGCAGTACTACACGCCATACCTAGCAAGAACACTTTCGGGGACAAACTTCGCCAGCCAGAAGCGCTACTCATGATTAGTACGCCTAAGGTACCAATAAGTACGCCAATCCAACCTGTTAATGTTAAAGCAGTTCCAAAAAACAACACGGATAACACCGCAGATACGGGAGCTTCACACTTGGCTAATCCTGCGCCTATCGCATAGTTTTCTAGCTTGAACAGCATCACCATTAAGCCGGTCGCGAGGATCTGCATGATGGCAGCGGCAACAATATAGAAAACAAACTCACCCGAAAAATCCGGTGCGGAGACTGGCTGCCATTGATAGAGGGCGTAGAGGTAAATAAGGGCGATTGGGCCAGCCCAAATAAAACGCGCCAACGTCACGCCAGCCACGCTCATGGTGCCACTTAATTTGCTTTGAAAGGCATTACGCCAAGATTGGCTAAAGGCAGCAAGCAGAGTAAAGGCGATCCAACTAAAAGACATGACGCTTCCGTGTGTGAGGTAATTTGCTGATTATATTAACAAATAAAACCAATATAAGAAGCGACTTGTTGTTTTAATGAGCAATAGTCGGTTGGAGTGAATTACTCAGTTATTAAGGTTGCTCGGTTTTGAAGACTTACGCTGTAAACCTCAACGGCTTCATTTACTTGTCACTCGACATCAATCGATTGTTTAGAAAATTACTTCTTTTCTGTTCTTGAAGTAGAACAGCGCGCTGATCGAAATGAACAGTAAGGTGAAGTAATAGAAAAACGAAGACAGTGAGGCCAAGAAGGCAAGATTCTGCTCTATTTCTTGTTCGGTGTAGCCCTGAGACACCAACTTATAGTAGTAAGCGTACAAGATACCGATCAGACCGTATCCGAGATTAAACATCAGCCCTTTAAAGCTGAGGACCGTGGCTCTGTTGTGCGATTCGGTCTTTTTATTCAGGTGGTAGCTGATGAAAATGTTCATCGTCATGATGATAAAGATTAATACCAGTGCCGGAATGACCCCGTAAATCGACCAACCTAAACTGATCCAGTAATAAGTCGCCATGCTTGCCAATCCCATAACCACTATGAAGGTTTTAGCCTCCATGCTCTCTGCTAATCTTCGGCTTTGTCCTGCCAATATAATCTTAAGCAAACTGATACCCGCGCCAATAAAACCAAAGTAGATAATTGGAATATCAATCGCCAGATAGTATTGGCTGTTCATGGTTAGGAACATTCGTGAGGTGTGTTCGAATAGGCTGTAGTAGAGCAAGATGAACAGCACGTAAGGCGTAGCGAATACCCATTTACCCGCATCGATCGTCAATTTGAGACTTGAGATGGTGGTTGCTAATTTGGTTTGGCCGCTTGGCATTACCTTTTTCTCTTCGCGCATATTAATCGCGGCATAGATAGCAATCATCGCAACAAATAAGGTGGCGAACACAGGAATACGCATCAGATCTTTAGTGCTTTCTGGTGCGGCTAGTCCAAGGAAATGAAAGATGTTCGCCATAAAGTTCACGTCGTACATCGCCGCACCAATCAGCGTGACAAAGATACCGACGGTTGAGGCGACACGAAGCTGGATTTGCAGCACTCGAGGCCACAACTCTTCATTGCCTTGTTCCTTTAAAGTGTCGTAGGCCAATGCCTCGTCAGCACCGCTGGCCAGTGCCATCGCTAAGCCACTGAGAATCCGGTTAATCAGAAAGACTATGAACACCAAGTCGGGGTTTCCAGTTGGCACTAGCGCTATCATGGCGATCTCAACAAACATCACGATCGAAGACAGCACCACCAGTTTCTTGCGGCCTAAGGTATCGGCAAATGCGCCCGATGGTACTTCAGCAAGCACAATGGTGGCCGCCCAAACAACATTGAGCATCGCGAATTGAGAAAGGGTTAGCCCGTAATCTAAATAAAGTAGGGTGAATATAGGATAGTAAAAACGCGCAAAGTAGCTGCTTCTAAACATTAAGAAGTAGCGGACATTGGGAATTTTAAGGATCTCTTTGAGCGTCATGATAATTTCAGTAATTTAGATAACACATTATTATGTATAACCCTTTTACTCTTTTAAATCATGGAATTGTTGCCAAATCCCTAAAATATCTGGTTTGGGTGATCTTCGAGATCATGGTTCATAGTGGGTTATAGGCTTGACGGTCTTCACATGATTTGAGGAAGGGGAGGGATTTATCTGAGCTCGATGTTGTTCAATTTACGCACAGCATGACTTGTCGATGATTCTTGGGCTGGTAATCGATGGGACAATTCGCAATAAAAAAGGCAGCAATAATTGCTGCCTTTTCATTATTTGATTGGGTAATCATTAAACCCTAATTGCTTGGATATATTTCTACCTGCGTTGTGCAGTAGCGCTACATAGTGAGCTTTTTTCTCTTCATCAAATCGAATGGTAGGAAATGAAATTGAGACACCGGCAATTACGGTACCAAAACGGTCGTAAACTGGAGCTGCGATACAACGTAAGCCTGGCTCTTGTTCTTCATTATCTTCGCCAAAGTGCTGTAGCTTAACCGCTTTAAGTTCATCGATAAGTTGGTCGACGTTTTCGAGGGTATTTGTTGTGCTTTTCACAAACTCGGCGTCTGCCAACTGAGTGCGAACGAATTCTTCGTCACGTTCTGCCAATAAAACCTTACCAATCGCAGTCGTATGCAGAGGATTTCTTCGACCAACGCGCGAGTGCATGCGCAGCGCGAAGCTAGAATCGATCTTGTGTATGTAGATGATAGAGCCATGGTCCAACGCACCTAAGTGAATGGTTTCATTAGTCTCTTCTGAAATCACACGCATCTCTTTCTCTGCAATTGTGATCATATCAACCCACTCGAGTGATTTTGAACCAAGTTCGAACATCTTTAATGTGAGTGAGTATCGGTCAGCTTCGCCTTGTTGAGATACATAGCCAAGCATTTTCATTGTTTGTAGAAAGCGGTAGGTCGTGGCTTTAGACATCATTAGACGTTGTGAAAGGTCTGATACGCCTATTTCCTTCTGTTCCCCCAGAGATTCAAGAATATTAAAAACTTTTAATACCGATGAAACGGCTTCTGGTTGGGTGGACTTCTCCATTTTTCTTCCTTTGGGCTATCTAATATCAAGACAAAATACCACTTTTCGTAATTTCTAAAAAGCCTTTTCAAAAAAATAAAAAACGAGAACGATCAACTTCAAAGTTTTAACTTAATTAGAAAATATTTTTGAAATGTCGTTTCAAAAATAATTGTCAGCAACGAATTTATGTTTTATTGTATGACTAAATCGAGTGGGCGACATTACAGAAATGCCACAACACTAAACGTAATTGAGGAAGCGAACATGATGTTAGAGTCATTCAATCTGGAAGGTAAAGTAGCGATAGTGACGGGTTGTGATACCGGTCTTGGTCAAGGTATGGCAATTGGTTTAGCTGAAGCCGGATGTAAAGTGGTTGGCGTAAATCGTGTTGAGCCAACAGATACCATTGAAAAAATGAATGCAGCGGGTCATACGTTTTTAGACGTGCGTGCCGACCTTCTAAAGCAGGAAGATATTCCTGGAATTATAGATAAAGCGCTGACTGAGTTTGGCCACATCGACATCCTTGTTAATAATGCCGGCATTATTCGCCGAGAAGACGCGATTGAGTTCTCTGAGCAAAACTGGGATGACGTAATGAACATCAATACTAAGACCGTTTTCTTTATGTCTCAGTCTGTTGCGAAGCAGTTTAAAGCGCAAGGCACTGGCGGCAAGATCATTAATATCGCATCAATGCTCTCTTTCCAAGGTGGTATTCGTGTTCCTTCGTATACTGCGTCTAAGAGTGCTGTAATGGGTATTACCCGTGCGATGGCGAACGAATGGGCGAGCGATAACATTAATGTTAATGCGATTGCACCTGGATATATGGCAACCAATAATACTCAAGCATTGCGTGAAGATGCAGATCGTAACCAAGCTATTCTTGAGCGCATTCCTGCTGATCGTTGGGGTACACCAAAAGATGTCGCTGGCCCATGTGTGTTCTTAGCATCACCTGCATCGGATTACATTAATGGCTATACCATTGCTGTTGATGGTGGATGGTTAGCACGATAACGATTTTTGTAATATAAGATGGTTAACGAGATCGTTGCACAAGCTGTAGGGCTAGTAAGTTTCCTTCTGGGCCTTTCGACCTTTTACCAGAAGGACGACAAAAAGCTCAAAGTGGTTATGTTGATGTTGAACGTTAACCATCTTATTCACTTTTTATTATTGGGTTCCATTACATCGGCAATCGGTGCTTTGATTTCAGCACTCAGAACTGGCACCGCGATGTATACCAAATCGCTGTGGGCTGCGGGGTTATTTATTGCCCTCGCGGTTGGCAGCGGAATCGGTTTTGCTCAGCATTGGTATCAACTTCTGCCTTTAGCGGGAACGATTATTGGAACGTACTCAATATTTAGATTGAACGGTATTGCACTAAGAGTCGGCTTTTTATTGGGAGCTGCATGCTGGCTAACTAATAATCTGATTATTGGCTCAATTGGTGGCTCGCTGATGGAAATATCAGTGATAGGGATTAACCTCGTTACTATTTTTCGTCTATACCAAGATAACGCCAAGTGCAAAATTACGCCGCAACAACAGGAATAAAAACGACATGTTTGTGTATAACGAAGACGTGAAAATGGAAGATCTTGGCGCGGGAGTTTCTCGCAAGGTGCTTGCTCATAGCGAGAACGTGATGGCTGTAGAAGTTCATTTCGAAACCGGCGCTGTTGGTGCGTTGCATACCCATCCTCATGAGCAGCTCACATACGTTTTGTCGGGAGCCTTTGAGTTCACTATTGGCGATGTAACGAAAGTGGTGCGCGCAGGCGACACTATGTACAAAGAGCCGGGTATCGAACATGGCTGTGTTTGCCTAGAAGCCGGCGTATTAATTGATAACTTTACGCCAATGCGTAAAGACTTTGTTTAAGCTCTAAATTTTTTAGAACGAACATTTGAGCACTAATTTTTAAATTTGCAGTAATGCTGCGGGAGAAAGTAAATGAAAATCGCACTAATGATGGAAAACAGTCAAGCAGGCAAAAATGCAATGGTATCAGCTGAACTAGAGTCAGTTGCTGGTGGTTTTGGTCACGATGTTTTCAACCTAGGAATGACAGACGAGAATGATCACCACTTAACGTATATTCATCTAGGTATTATGGCGAGCATTCTGATTAACTCAAAGGCTGTTGACTTTGTTGTGACAGGATGTGGCACTGGCCAAGGTGCTTTGATGTCGCTGAACTTACATCCAGGCGTGGTTTGTGGTTACTGTTTAGAGCCTTCTGATGCGTTCTTGTTTAACCAAATCAACAACGGTAATGCTATCGCGCTCGCTTTTGCGAAAGGTTTTGGTTGGGCTGGTGAACTGAACGTTCGTTACATCTTTGAAAAAGCGTTCACAGGTGAGCGTGGTCAAGGTTACCCGTTAGAGCGAGCAGAGCCACAACAACGTAATGCCGCGCTTCTTAATGAGGTAAAAGCAGCGGTAGTGAAGGATAACTTTATTGATTCACTGCGCGCTATCGATCAAGATCTAGTGAAGACTGCTGTGGGTAGCCCTCGTTTCCAACAGTGTTTCTTTGATAACTGCCAAAACCAAGAAATTGCAGATTATGTTCGTTCGCTTTTGGACTAATTCTAACGCTTGATTTCAGAGAGCCAGCCCAATGAGGCTGGCTTTTTTATATCCGGTGTTTGGATAATTAGTGGCTGATATTCAGTAAATACCAAGCGATAGGCGCCTGAGTCATGGCTTGGTATACCTCCTAGGCTCGTAATTTGGTCGCTATATCCCTAGGTTACTTGATCTATTTTTGCCCCTTCTCGCCACGATGTATCCAAATATCCATCAATGATCTTTTCAACCTAAAAAGCGTCGATCTCAATAATCCAACCTCGATCTCATTTGTATGACTTTTGCATTATTTGGATCACAAAAATCATAGATTACCCTTAAATAAAATGTCGTTAATGTAATAATAAAACGGTATTTTAAAAATTAAATCATTTAAACGGAACAATAATGAAAAGGGGTTCGTAATGAATATCGACATGCTCGTTGTTGGTGTCTACTTTATCTTTATGATAGCGATTGGCGTCATCTTCAAACGTTTTGCAGGCAGCTCTACCAGTGATTACTTTCGTGGGGGAGGCAAGATGTTGTGGTGGATGGTTGGCTCTACCGCATTCATGACGCAGTTTAGTGCTTGGACATTTACTGGCGCTGCGGGTAAAGCATTTACCGATGGGTTCCCAATCATGGTTATTTTCATGGCGAACGCATTTGGCTTTCTACTTTCGTGGTTGTTCTTTTCATATCGCTTTCGACAAATGCGTGTTGTTACACCTATTGAAGGTGTGCGTCGTCGCTTCGGTGCAACGAATGAACAAGTGTTTACGTGGGCGACAATGCCGACAAGTGTGGTTTACACCGGTATTTGGCTAAATGGTCTCGCACTGTTCGTTAGTGCTGTGTTTAAAGTGGATATCGAAACCACGATCGTTGTGACTGGCTTGATTGTTCTCTTCATTTCAGTACTGGGCGGAGCATGGGGGGTTGTTGCTTCAGACTTTGTACAAATGGTTGTGATCATGGCGGTGACGGTGGTTTGTGCTGTGGCTGCATTGGCAAAAATTGGTGGTCCAACGAATCTTATCGAGCAATTCCCTGCCGACAGTGTCATGGGCTCTGATATGAACTATCCATTGCTGTTCGTATCTTGGTTTATCTTCATGTTCGTTAAGCAGCTGCAAAACATTAACAACATGCAAGATTCATATCGTTTCTTAACGGCGAAAGATTCTATTAACGCACGTAAAGCGGCACTCCTTGCGTTTGTGTTGATGCTAGTTGGACCTGCAATTTGGTTCTTACCACCTTGGGTAACGGCAATTATCTATCCTGAAGCGGCAACTGTGCACGCGGCTGAACTTGGTAGTAAAGCAGCTGATGCAGTTTACTTAGTGTTTGTCGAAAATGTCATGCCGGTTGGTATGGTGGGATTGCTTATGTCGGCTGTATTTGCAGCAACAATGTCTTCAATGGATTCAGGTCTAAACCGAAATTCAGGTGTGTTCGTGCGTAACTTTTACGCACCCATCATAGACAAAAACGCGGATGACAAGAAGCTGATGCGAGTGAGTCAATTCATGACTATGGTTTTCGGCATATTGATCATCATGGTGGCTCTGTTCATTAACTCTCTTCGTGGCTTGAGCCTTTTCGACGCAATGATGTACGTAAGTACGCTGTTACAGATGCCGATTCTAGTGCCGTTATTCTTCGGTATGTTTATTAAGAAAACCCCCGACTGGGCAGCCTGGGCGACATTGGCTGTGGGCATGTTGGTGTCTTACATCGTGAGTTTTGTGCTTACAGCAGACGTCGTTGCCAATCTATTAAACCTAGAGGTTCCGTTCACAGGACGTGAAGCGAGTGACCTAAAAGTTCTACTTGGGGTTATTGGTCACCTTGTGATCACGGGTGGTTTCTTCTGTCTAACAACTAAGTTCTACAAAGAGCCAGTGGGCGAACGAAACACAGAACTTAAAGAGTTTTGGAGTGATGTTGCGACTCCTGTTATCGAAGAGGAAGGACAAGATGAAATGGATCGCCAACAGCGCGACATGCTAGGCAAACTCATTCTGGTTTTCGGTGCACTTGTAACGGCGATGGTACTAATCCCGAATCCGTTCTGGGGTCGCATGGCCTTTATCTTCTGTGGCGCAGTGATTGTTACTGTGGGTTCTCTGTTATTGAAAAGTGCGAGGAAAACGCCTCGTTTAGAAGTATCTACATCCAAGTAATCGGCAATAACTAGCCATGTAAAAGTAACAAGGGTATAGGCCAGAGGGGGCACTCTCTGGCTTATATGAACCACCTCGTAGAGGGGCTTTAGGAAACAATTTCATGAATGAATTTTTCCCTAAAGGTTATCAATACAGTTTTCTACAAGAGTTTGAATTATGTCTTCATACATACATAAAGATTTTCTATTGCAGGGGGAGACTGCCAAGCGTTTATATCACGATTACGCGGCAGGGCTTCCCATTATTGATTATCACAACCACTTAGATGCCAAAGAGATTTATGACAACCATCAATACGACAATATTGCTCAGGCTTGGTTGAGTTGCGATCACTACTTGTGGCGTGCATTACGAAGTAACGGAGTTGATGAGTATTACATCACAGGTGATGCGAGTGATTATGAAAAGTTTCAAAAGTGGTGTGAGACCATGCCGTATCTTATTGGCAATCCGCTGTATCACTGGTGTCATTTGGAGCTTAAGAAATACTTCGGTCTCGATTTACTACTCAACTCAGAGAACTGCGAGGTTATTTGGCAACACTGTAATCAAAAACTCAGCCAAGAGTCTCACCGATTCCAAAATCTGCTTAAAGAGAGTCGAGTCGATACCTTGTGCACTACCGATGATCCACTTAGCGATTTGAGCTATCACGATAAACTGAATCGTTCAGAATTTGCTGTACAAGTATTGCCGACATTTCGCGCTGACAGCCTGATTGAAATAGAGAATCAAAGTAGTTTTCAAAAGACACTCAATTCACTGGCGTTCATCACTGACATTAATATCGTCGATTTTGCAAGCTACGCTCAAGCAATCACGTCTCGTGTGGACTATTTTGCACAGCATAACTGTCGATTATCTGACTTAGGGTTAAAAGTTGTAGATTTTTCACACTATCACCCTGACTTACTTGATCAAGCTATAGCAAAGGTCAAACGTGGTGATGCGCTGAATAGTGAAGAAATTTCGCAGTTTAAGACGGCCGTTTTTGAAGTGCTTGGCAAGGCTTATAATAAGCATGGTTGGTCGATGCAAATTCATATTGGAGTGTTAACTAATGTGAATAAGCGCCGCTTTGATGATCTTGGTGGCGGTACGGGTTTCAGTGTTATCAGTGACAACCCAATTGCAGAAAACCTGAGTCATTTATTGAGTTTGTTAGATCAAGACCGCCAACTCCCTCAGACCATCGTATATAGCCTTAACCCGAAAGATAGCCCAGTGCTAGGGTCAATCATAGGCGCTTTTCAAGACAGTGATGCGCAGCCAGGTAAAGTGCAGCTTGGTTCTGCGTGGTGGTTTAACGATCATAAGGCGGGTATGGAAAAACAACTTCAAGATCTAGCAAATTTAGGGGCTCTAGGACGCTTTGTCGGAATGTTAACCGACTCTCGCAGCGTATTGTCACTCTCTCGTCATGACTACTTTCGTCGCATTCTATGCAACTTACTCGGTAAGTGGGTCGATGACGGAGAATTACCGAATGATGAGCCTTTGCTTAAACAGAGTGTCGAGAATATCTGTTATCAAAACGCCAAACAATACTTCAATTTTCATTCATCTAAAGATTTAGTATAGGTATCCATTATGCTGCAGTTTACCTCTCAGGAAATGGCGGTCATTCGTCAAAATGCCAGCCAAGAGATCATCGAACAAATTATTCAAGATAATCAGGTTGTGCTGACTTCAGACACTCTCGTTCCACCTGATGCCCGCGCAACATGGAATTTATATTATTTTTGCCCCACGCATGGGGTTCGCTTAAGTTGGGATAGAGACCGACCCACTGAACATGTATGCCCTGTTGATGGCGAGGTGCTTACTGGGGAACCTTATGACGGTGCATGGTGGCGTTGGCTTAATGGGCTCAATTCGAAAGCGTGTAATGACCTAGGCTTGCTTTGGCACATTACTCAAGACCGCAAATACTTCGAAAAAGCTCGTGAGATCTTATTGGGTTATGCTGAATACTACCCGAATTACGAAGAACACGGCGGTATTCCATATAACGGTCCAGGAAAAGCAAATGCGCAGACTCTATGTGAAGCGAATTGCAATATTGATTTTGCCCGAGGCTATGATTTCGTTAAAGAGCAGTTGAATACCGAAGAGCAATTGTTTATTGAACAGCGCTTGTTACGCGAAGGCGCTGAGTTCCTGATGCAACATCGAGCTGATCAATTGCATAACCATGAAATGAAGATTTCTGCGACTATTGGCGTGATAGGCTTGATACTTGGTGACCGAAAATTCATCGACTTTGCGGTGAGCACCCCTTATGGCTTGAAGTATCAGTTAGAGCATGGTGTAAAAGGGGAGGGCTTATGGTTTGAAGGTTCTATCCATTATCATTACTACGCTTTACAAGCACTTCTGAATTTCGAAAAAATGGCATGTAAAACAGAGTACTCACTACAATCAGTGCCAAACTTCCATACCATGTTGGCGTTCCCGCTCAAGCTACTCATCAATACGGGTGACTTTCCACGTCTGAACGATTGTATTGCCGGCCAAGAGAAGTTAACTCATAGCCACTTGTTCGAATTCGGGTATCGCGAGTTCCGAGACCCTTTATTTGCATCGGCGTTGCAGAGCATCTATCAAAATAAGCCACGCAACAATATCGACGCGCTGTTGTACGGTGTTGATGCATTACCTGTGGCAGAGCCGCTTATGTGCCAGTCTATTCATGCAGAACAATCAGGCGTCACGATCATGCACGATCGAGAGCACGATAACATGCTATTAATTAAGCACTCTCCGTATGGTGGTGAGCACGATCACTATGATCGACTAGGGATGATCATTACTCGAAATGGTAAAGAAATTTTGCCTGACTTGGGAACAACAGGGTACGGTGCTGAACTGCATTACGGGTATTATAAAAATACGGTGACGCACAACACCTTGGCGGTGAATCAGAAGAATCAACCGCCAGCCAACCCTCAAGTGAACACGTTTGTAAAAGAACCGTCCTACACATGGTTAGACACACAAACAGATTGGTGTGGTGAGTTACCGACGGTCGATAGCCATACTATTGTTCAGTGGGATTTAGCCGCGTACAAAGACGTTGTGTTTCGCCGTCAAATTCTGTGGTTAGGGGATGTGGCGATTGAATTCAATACTGCGGAAAACCCTCACCATCAACAACTAGATTTGGTCTGGCATGTCAGAGGACAACACGGCGCTTTGACAGAGGCACAAGGTTGCGACAATCCACTAGATGGGCCTTTAGCTAGAATGACGAGCTGCCATGAGATGCCTCTTAAAGCGTCCATTGATTTGCGTTATTCGATTGATGGACAAACCGAATTTAATCAGCAGCTGATAACGGATAGTTCAGCAACTCTGTTGTTGGGGTATGCGCCAGACAACCCTGCAACCAGTGATTTAGCTTACACGATTTTACGTAGCCAAGAAGCGGTTCTTAAAGTTGCCACGGTACATAACTTGACGCAAAACGATGAGGTTCGAGTTTCTGATATCGAGTGGCGAACGGACGTTATCAATCTAAGCTTGGTAAGAAATAGAGTGGCACAATCTATTTCGATTAACCAAGAAACGGGTGTTACTTTATTCGCTTGATCGAACAACGATGTTAAAGAATTGTAACTCGCTGAATTTCAAGAGTTTACCCAAAAAAGTCCCCTCAAGCACCTTTCTTGAGGGGGCTTTTTATCAGTCGTTGATTAACTTGTTAGCCGTTAGCCATCTACTCTTCATCTTTGGTTAGGTTCCTAAGACGGTACCCTTGGTTTTTACAATTTGGCCAAAGTAAAAAAGAGGAGCATTGAGGCTCCTCTTTTATCGTAGGTCGTAAAGGACTTAATCGGTATTACATAGACTTAACGGCTAGTCCACACGCTTAAAGTTAGGCAGTAAGGTTTCTGGCTGCTGCGCTACAAATGCTTTACTTGGTGAGTATGCGCGGAAGTAAACAAACCAGTTTTCGTCTTCTCGAGTTTGCACCCAGTTAGCCTCATTAACGCCCGCTGGCTTAGTTGGTGAAAAGTGGAAGGTGTAATTGCCTTGTGCATCTTTAACTGTCCCTTCAATGTTAGAACCCACGTCTGCACGCTCAATATCGTTGTCGATGATGGCGCGGTTCTCTACGTTGTAGACTGTAATTGTCCAGAACAAATCGGCGAAATTTACATCTCCATCTAGCGTCAAAGTATAGTGGTTACTGCCATTTAGCCCTTTGCCATTGTCGTCACGGTAGTTGTCTAGGTAGATCTGACCCCAGCCGCCATTTTCAAAACCGTGCATTGCTACGTCGTTAGTTACAGCTTCATAGAACCAAGCTGCACGGCCATCGAGATCCATACCGTAGTAACGATCTTGGTTTGGTGTTGAAGCCGTCGCGACTTCCCAAAAGTTGCCTTCCTTACCGTAAGCTGCGTGTGGCAAGCGTTCTGTTTTGTTGAAGTCGATATTCTTAACCATAGCTTCCCCCATCACCACAGCTTGCTCTAAAATCTCACGCTGCTGACCTGATGGTTCAAACGTCTTACCTTTCTCAATACCCAGTGGGCGTAGCATGTCGTGCATCATGCGATCACGCTCTGCTACTGGCTCAGCTTGAATGGCTTCATTCAACGTATTCCAAAATGCCATACCTCTTGGGTGTTTGGCATCTTCACCACGCTCAGGGAAGTTTACGCCGTTATCACTCAGTGGCTTGCCGTTGAGGTCGGTGATTTTCAGGGCCTCTAAGTCTTTCATACGCTGCTGGTCTGAATCTGCCATTAAGCGAACGCCGAAGAAAACATAGTTGGTGTCTGACTCAAAAACCTTAGCGCCTTTTGGCAGGTTGCTCGGTGTTTCAGAACCTTTCGCTTTTACTACGTAGACGCCCGGCTCAGTCATCTGAGAAATACCGATTTGCCACATGGTGTGTACCGCGCCACGCAGTTCATTTGTGGGAATTTCTATAACAACGGGCTCTTTCTCTACGTTAAACCAAGTAATCGCGTAAGGCGTAGAGGTATTGTAAGTTAAACCTCCTAGCTTAGATTCGTGAGACTCAACATAAGTAATTTGACCATCCTCTGCACCCATGTCGGCATAGGCTTGTTTCCATGCGTAGTTTGACACCAAAGGCACGGACCAAATGTAAGCTTGTGACGCGCGTTGATAGTCCATCAGTTCGAACAGTTTTGCTGAGCTTTCTTGTGTTGGAATACCATGAAGAAAGTCGGTTTCGAAAGTGAAGTCTCCCGCACGTGTTTGAAGGGTTTCTGTTGGGTTATCGTTTCCAGCAATCGCCGTTGCTGAAAACAAGGCTGTTACAGAAACGAGCATCGCTGTTGATCGCAGTGGATGTGTGAAAGTACCGGTAAGGGCTTTAGATATCATGTTCATAATGTGTCCTCAAAACTTAAACTTATTCGTTCAAGCGAAACCGGCTCGTTAAAGCCGAAATCACTACTTAAAATTGGTAGTTAAATTCGATGCGGTGATCACCGTCTTCGATACTGGTGTTTTCTGTCCAGTTTGCGAAATAACGAACGTTGGCTCTTGGATTGATTTGATAGCTCGCTGCAAATTCATGTGCGAGTACTGAATCATTGCCCTCAAAGCCAAAATCATTGAACGTTGATGACCCTGACATTGTGCCTAAATACATAGGGTTGTAGTTCAACCAAACCTTGTCGGTAAGTTGCATTTTTGCGTACATACCCGCCACGTAGAAAGTACCGTGCATGTTGTAGCGGTCGCGAAGCTGATCGGCGTCGAGATCGCCTCCAGTGCCTTCAACCAACTCTTCACCAGCAGCAACACCGACACCTGCAAGCGGATAGAAATTAAACATGCCCATTTGTGGTAATGCCTGAATAAAGCTATAAGACGCGCTACCTTGGTTGCTATCGAAATCCCAAGACATATCAACTTGAGTACCTCGACCATTGGTTAGGTCGACCCCAAAGTTTCTAAAGCGGATTGAGTCAATACTGTCGTCGGCACCTCGGTTGTTCCAACCAACAGCTTCACCAGCGATGCCTTTGATTTCGAACACATTCATGCCCATGGTCGTGTCGCTGCCTGTGTCGTAGGTTTGTCCTACTTTGAGGTTTAAGCCCTTATCTGTGTAGCCGAAGCCAGCTTGTGTGTAGACCGCCAATGGGTCTGACATGTCTTGAACTTCTGTTTCTTCAGCGATAACACCGCTGGCCAACAAAAGAGGAGTTAGGGAAAGGATAGAACGTTGTAATAACATAGCTGCCTCATAGAGTTATCTCACTACATCCGTGTACATCGTGAAGGTGGGACAACTATACAAATTGGACTTTGTTAAGTTAATTCATATAAACTTAACCATTCGTTAAGCAATACTTTATGGTTAGCTATGAAACTGAACAACGTCGACCTGAATTTATTGAAAGTGTTTGTGGTGGTATATCAAGAGAAGAGCTTGCGAAAAGCCGCTGAGAAGCTGTTTGTTTCGACACCTGCCGTTAGCCAAAGCATCAAGAAGCTTAAGGAGTCTCTAGGTGAAGAATTGTTTGTGTTGTCCCATAAGCAGTTTTTGCCAACCCCTTATTCAGACGACCTGTATCGACGAGTTTTTCCTTTATTGGACGGGCTATTCACGGCGATAGAAGAAGGAAGGCAGTTTAATCCTGCGGATTTAAGCGAAGATTTCAAGATAGAGGCAAACCCTCATATCCTGCCTTGGTTGACGCCCGCTCTTTTTCATCAGCTATCAATAGAAAGTCCATTTTCAAGGCTGATCAGTCATACGAGTTCCCAAAATTCTTTAGAAAGGCTCAAAAGTGACGAGATTGATTTTGTCATTCACTTTGAAGCTGAGAATTTGCCTGCTGAGATCATTGCTGTACCGCTCGTGAACTTAAAGTTTGTATTGGCAGTGAGAGAAGATCATCCTTTCAAGGCGTCCATCGCGACGATTGATGATTTATTGTCGTTCCCATTTGCTCACGTTGACCTCGCTTATTTCGACCAAAACAAACATTCACGGTTGGAAGAGGAAGTCTTGAGCCAAGGTAAGATAATTAATATGGCGTTGCGAACGACTTCTATTGTTGGGTTAATTGAAACGATCAAGCACTCCAATATTATCGCTCCTTGTATGCCTCCGGTGATTGAGCAACATAAAGGCGTATTGCGCTCAGTCGCGATTGAGGGGTTGGAAGATGGCCCCGAGGAGATGGAGGTGTTCGCCTATCTTCATAAGAAAAATCAGCATTCAGCTAAATACAAATGGCTGTTGGATTTGATTGAAACGGCGATGGCAGAGGCTAATCACCAGTAAGAGCTAGCTTTGTTTGTCTACTTTTTAGAGGCACGGTAGCTAACCTCTGAATACCTCTTCGATACACGATTCTAACCAGCGCATTTTCGGTTGATTGCGATGTTTACGCCCGATAGTCATACCAATATCGCCATTTGGCATGTTGGGCATGTGGGGAAACTGCACAAAGGAAAATTCATCTGAAAGCGAATTAGCCAGTAGTTTTGAGCATGGGAATAATACGTCGCTCTGTTTCACTATAGACAATAAGCTGTGTAAGTAAGTCGAACGTATTTTGACCTCAGTCTTGATGCCGACATCGGCTAACACGTTTGGTGCTAACGCAATATTGTCGTTCCAATCACTGACGACCAAGCTCGCTAATTGCAAAGGTTCTTGCTGGTCACTTTTCAATAATGTGTTGGCAAGTGGGTGGCCTGTGCGGCAAACCAATACAAAATCATCACTTGCGATACGTTTTTGGTATACCTGTTTAGATAGTTCTAATGGGTAATAATTGACCCCTAAATCAACCTCGCCAGAGGTGATTAAATCCAACGTATGGGCACCCCAATCCACAATGTTCACTTTCACCTTCGGCGCCTGTGTTAACAATATTTGAGTTAGCTTTGCGGAGATGCTGTTGGCAATAAATCCGTTAATCGCGATGTTCACAGTGCCATCAAACTGAGCAACGTCAAATTCGGATTCAGGTTCAAGCACTTGTTCTAACTGCGATAACACGGGTAATAAAGTCTGCTTGATTTCAAGCAACTTGGCGGTCGGTTCTAGGCCATGTTGTGAGCGTATAAACAACTCATCGTCAAAGTACTCACGTAGCTTTTGTAGTGAACGGCTGATAGAGGGTTGGCTTGTAAACAACAGATCTGAAGCCTTGCGTGTATTCTTTACCTCAACCAACACCTTTAATACTTTAAGTAAATTGAGGTCTAGTTGTTTAAAGCGGTTACTCATCATCGCGAGACTCCATCATCGAAACCGTTGAGATATACCCATATTGTATATCTTGATTTCATATAATCAATTGGAGCATATCACGCAGCATCTACATACTGAGCTCATCGAAACAAACATGAGAAACCATTATGAAGAAAACAACGTTAGTGACGTTCTTGGCGTTAACCGCATTCGGCGCAACGGCTGCAGACAATAACAGCTCAGCGGTTTATGACCACGCGGCTATCGGTGGTGTTAATTGGGATAACTATCCTGAAGCGGAGTCTGACTGGAACTTCCTTGGCCTGCAAAACAAAGTGGGTGTTAACCATTGGCTGCACGCTGACCCAGTATCCAAAGACGCGCAAACGGTGATTCGCTCAAATCGTGATGTCGTTTATTCAACTATGGTTGTGGATGTATCAGAAGGCGCAACATTCCATGTGCCAGACGAAGACAATGATTACTTCCAGATTATTCATATCATGGACGAAAATCATCTTGTGCATAAAGTGGTTCGCCGAGGTGAAACACTTCACCTAACGGCAGATGATTTGACGACCGGAACTCATGTTCATGTGCTAGCAAGAACGCGTATAGCAGATTCTATTGAAGACACTAAGCGCCGCCAGAGTTTACTTTCTATCAAAGCGAACTCTAACAAGCCTTATCAAGGTAAAGGATATAACCCAAGTGACGTTGAAAACTACCGACTGAAACTTATTAATAACGTGATGCAACACGGCGCGCCTATTGAAGGTTTAAAGGGATTTGGTGCGACTTTGGATGACGTAGAAGACCATCACTTCAAGTACGTGACGGCATTTGGTTATGCTGGGTTACCTGCAGACACTGCGCAGTATCTAGAGCGTGTTCCTGGCCAAGGTAAAACAACGTGCCAAGAGTGGACGATTCCAACGCCAAATCTGGACGTTGAGGGGCGCGGTGGTTACTACTCTCTAACCACTTATGGAGCGGATGGTTGGATCGACTCTGAGCACTTCTATGCTTCTGGCGAATCCATGCGTGATAACGGTGATGGCACAGTGTCTGTCACATTCAATTGTGGTACCGGTACAGCTTATGATTTTGAAGTGTCTGAAGGTTGGGCTGGTGTATTACGTTTGTACGAGCCAGTCGATGTGAATGAAACTTTGGAATACATGGAGACGCTGCGTCAGATTGAGATTAAAGAGCTTTAATATCTTTTCTAATGGCTGAAATGTTCCCAAATAAAAATCCCCTCAAGAACCTTTCTTGAGGGGATTTTTTATAAGTCGTTGATTAACTTGTTAGCCATTAGCCATTAGCCATCTACTCTTCATCTTCGGTTTCTTTGGGAGCATTCGAGGCCCAGCCTTTTTCTAGCCAGTTATCGAGCACGTGTTGCAGCGCGTTCAAAGAGGTTGGTTTCTCTAGGCGACCATCCATCAACTTGCTGATCATATCTAACTCGTGCTGTCCTGATTCGCCAGACAAAGCAATGATTGGTGTTTGAGGTGAGCGTGCCTTGATGATTTGGCTTGCGTCAAAACCATTCATTATCGGCATTTGTACATCCATTAAGATCAAATCGACCTTGTGTGTTTTGAACAGCTCGACGGCATTCTCGCCGTTTTTAGCTTGTAAGCTATTGACGCCAAGTCGACTCAGGTACATCTGAACAAGCGTGCGTTGTACTTCTTTATCATCGACGATAAGCACGGTTGGAGCCAAATGGTTCTCTGGGGTTAGGGTACTTGTTGGTTCTGAACTTTGCGTTTCTACTTGGTTATCTGGCTTAGCTTCTGCGTTGGTTTTGTTTTCAGTTGCGTTTTGATTACTTTTCCAATCATTGAAGTAAGGCGTACGAAGTGCGTCTGCTTTGGGTGCATTGGGTACCACAGGGAAGTACAGGTGGAACTCAGTAAACTCCCCAAGTTTAGAGTGGCACTCAACTCGGCCGCCAAATGAACGCATTACACGTTGGCAATAACCGAGCCCTAGGCCGCTACCACCACTTTTTTGGTACGAGAAGAAATCATCAAAGATCTTATGCGTAATGGCTTCGTCAATGCCTGGGCCAGTATCTCGGAATATCAGAACGTTCTCGTAAGGCCCTGTGTTGGTGCTGATCTCAATTTGGCTTTCTGGATAAGAATCAAAGTAATAGATAGCATTACGTATCAGGTTGAAAATAACGAAATTGAATAAGGTTTCATTGAGCTTTGCTACAAAATCAGCGTGTTGTGGTAAACGAATGCGTTCAATGATCTTTTCATTCTCAAAACCATAGTGGCTTACGGCTTGATCCACGGCTTTGTGGATAGAGGTCATGGTCACAGGGCCGTGTTCAGGCGTACTGTCACTGACTTCGCGCAGGATAATATCGATCAGTTGTCGCCCGCGTTGAATCGCCGCTTGGCCATTCTCAATATCCTTTAGGATTTGTTTCGCTGGGGCTTGGTTATCAATGTGCTGCTTTAACACCTCAAAATGCAGCTGCACTTGAGCCAGCGGGTTACGCATTTCGTGTGCGATAGAATTAGCAAGCGCGCGACTTTGGCGAATGCGTCTATCGGCTTCAATGGTGCTTTGTACACGAGTTAACAAGGTTTGCAGTGCAGAGATCTCTTCGTTAGAGAACATCTTATCGTTGCTCTTATGTGATGAGACCAATAAGTGCGTGACCGATTTCCCCTGACCAAATAAAGGCATCACCAAGGCGGTGTCGTTTGAACTCATCTTGTCATACAGGGCTTTTATCGAGCGCTTGGTTGGCGCGGTGTAATCAAGCTCCTGAGACAGCTCATCGAACACTAAAACGGACTTGTTGGTAGACAGATAATCTTCGTAGAAGGTTTCGTTGTAGTTGCTGTTCACCAGACGCAACTTGTCTTCGGGAATCTGCAATAGGCTACCTAATCGACGCATTGCATCATCAATCGACAGCTTGAAATCGTCTTCTAGTGAGAGGATCTGCTGTACTGGCGTTTTCTGGTTTCCGTAGACAAAGAAGGAGGCGTAGTGGCTTACGCGTTTGTAGAGAACATGCCAAGTGATGCCGATAATCGCACAGATTGGGATAGCAACGAGCCATTGACTGTCGTCTGTCAGCGGGATAAATATCGCGCCAAAAGGGATCACCAAAATAGCACAGACCAACAGAGCATTTAGGCTCATGTACGCAAGGTATTTCACGCTGAAGAAGCGCGAGGTCAGCAGGGCATAGCCAACGAACAACATTTCACTTATCGACAAAGCTGGTGGCAACCAAGTGAGCGAGAAATCACGTAAGAAGTAGGTCATGCCTAGGTGGATTGTCGCAGTAGACAGCATGAAGACTAAAATGCCTGCGATCATGTAATTGGTTTTGGCTAAAGTTAGCTTGCTGCTGTTGGCGCGCATGGCCACCAGGTTGAGTAGTGTTAGCACTACAAAGCTTATCATCCCAATGAAGAAGTACGGCGTGTGTTGGCCAAACTCAATCACGAACTGGCTTGGGCCAGCAATGGTTACGTGTTCAACGGTTAACCCCGGACTTAAATTGATAAAGAAGGAGTAGACGGTTAGGGTGACGAAAATGGCTTGTTGCCACACATGAACCTTACCATTACGTTGTTCTGCGGCGAGCTTACACGAGAAGTAATAGGCAAAGGCAAACGCAAAGAAAGAGGCGAGGTTGGCAAACTTTGCGGCGAACACAGCGGCCGAGGCCCCAAGTTCTGGTAATAAGTCGGTATGGAAATAAGCGTTACTACTGATCCACGCAACAATGCAGATCGAGTACGCGATGTAAGGGGCATGGTGTGTCCCTGCGATTACTTCGTTCTTCTGTTTTAGGCGATAGCAGTAATAGAACAACCACATGACAACCACTGCCACGGTTGCAAGCAGGGTGATTGCTTTTGCATAGATGATCGCCTCAAGGCCGAAATCAAACATGTTCATCCTTTTTTACCGAGCTAGTTTTTCCTGCCGAGCTCGATTTTTCTAATGACTTTCTACTCTCTCGCACTGCGCGTTTGTAGCTCCGGAAATCCACATTATTGAACGCTTTTACCATCATCTCGAAATTCCAGAACCCACGATAAATGGTTGTGCCATCATCATTTAATTCGCAATACCCAGAATGGAAGTATGCATTGGAATCAATGGTTTGATAAAACTGAAGCATGAAAGGTTGCTCGATAATAGTGAAGCCAATCTTATAGCTTATTTGGTGTAATACACTCATCAGCTCTTTTTGAGCAAGGTAGAGGAAATAGAGCTTTTGCTGGGTATTGCCACTGACTGTCAGACGCAACACTTCACACAGGGCATTTTTGTCGGACAATTGTAACTGGAATTGTTGGTCAAATTCTGGGAGAGAGTAACATTTTGACAGTGTAGGCGGTGTGAAAAGTTGTAACCCTGCGAGTTCATCGTAGCCGTAATTGGGTAAACAGTATTGCCATTGCTCATTGCTGAACGGCGGTGCGTAACTTAGCCAAGTGTCATTCTTAGACCAGTCTTGAATCAGCGCAGAGGAAACCAGTGTCGGAAAGGCTTCATCGACTGGATGTTTGAGCAGAATAAAATGCTTACCTGCCTGAGAAAGGTGTAATAAAGGCAGCATCTCAAACCATTTCTCACCCTTGATGAACACCTCAAGATTGCTTAAAGCAATGGCATCGCTGATTGGCATTCCTTGTGGGTGACTCGGTGTTTGTACCAAAAGTGGCTCATGTTCTATCTGTTCGATGATCGCACCGTAATAAGCACTGTCATTGATAGGGAGGTCGATATGAGAAATGGAGCTTGGATTTAATGGAGATTTTGCTTTGATCGCAGCAATTTCACACTCACACCAGAAATCTAGCCAATGCATATAGCACTGCCCTACGGCCTGCTCTAGAAGAGCAATCTCTGCAGATAGTGTATTTGGATAGCGCATAATCAGATCGCGGTAGTCCATCACCTCAAACAATACCGAATAGCTTTTGTTTTGATGCTCTGGGAAAAGCAATTCTAACTGGCTTCTACGATATTCAGTCACGTTTTGAAAAAGCTCAGTGCGCTGTTGTGGCTGATAAGTGCTGATGACGAGCTCTATCAGCGCTCGTTGTTTTATTTCGATAGACAGACTGCTAGCCAACAGTGAGCCTAAAGACGACGTTAATTTCATGTTTAACCTAGCCTAGGTTTATATAATTATTTTTATTTGATCTGCACTATCTGTAGGACACTGATTTTAGGTGTGTGTTTGAAGTTACGTTACTTTGAGAGAGCTAATCGTAACTTTACTTGTGTCCATGGTGTAAGAGGTAAGTTGCATAATCGGGCGAGATTTTACTACTTGCACTCACCCTTAACAATAAAGATTTTCCATATTTGAATGAATTCACAGATGAACAAAATACATTATTATCAACAACTTGTAGGGTTGGATCACAGTTTTAAAATCAGACATGATTAAGTCGAGCATAAACTTTTGGATTTATAAAATAATTTCAAATATCTATTTTTTGAACCAATATCATAATCCACATCAAGATGAGCTCATCTTATTAATCGTGATAGAAATGTTTTGGGTGTGAAGCATTTAATTAACTGATTAATTGTACCTTTCTTATACTCGCTTATTCTCTCGCTACCCATTTTAATGTTCTAAATATCAGGTGGATAAACGAAGGGCTCCAGTGCTCGGCTTGTTTTCCTGACAATCTCCTGTGTTTATAGAGTAGTTACACCATAATCTCTGATGAAGTGATGACATTCGAGGTTTAAGCTTGCCTGCATATGAAACATTATTGCGAGTAATCCCTCGTAAATGATTGAGGTAGAGAGAATTTATGAAGAAAGTACGATTAACATCATTACTTGGAATAGCAACCTTGTTTAGTGTTGTGGCGTTAGCTGGGTGTAGTCAGAAATCAGAGGTACCAACTCAACCGAAAGAGAATGCGAACCCTATTTGTAGCACTAAAAACCTTACGGGTGGTTGGTCGAAAAGTGAGATCACACCGGAGGCTAAGCAAGCTTTAAATGCAGTTCTTGGCCAAATGAACACTTCAGCTGAGCTCAAGCAGATCCTGAGTGTGCGAACTCAGGTTGTGGCGGGTTTGAATTACGCTATTGAGTTTGAAATGGATAATGGTGAAGTGTGGAACACCATCGTTTACCGTTCTCTACAAGGTGACATCGAAATGACGCAACCTGCACAGAAAGGTCTTCTGTGCTCATAGCCTAGATGCGCCTGTGTCTTGTGAGATAGGCTGATAGCAAATAAAAATGGCTCCGTATTGGGAGCCATTTTTGTTTCTAAGAAGATTGATTTATTGAACGTTTTCAGTCGGCCAACTCGGGCTCAGCTAACTCTTGAACACAAGCACGGCTGATGTCTTCATCAATGTAGGCCATGCCGAGTTTATTGAGGTAGTCCATGCGATCAGCAGTGCGAAGCTCGATGTCAGGACCTGCAATGTTGTTGGCTTGATAAATTTCAGTGAGGTAAGACATGAATTGCTCGCCCACACTCATCATCAATAGGCTCATTGCGCCTACGTCCGGTCTTACTTTGGCGCGTTGCTTTTCAGATAGGTTTACCGCTAATACGATAGGTTGTTCTTCACCTTCGAATCGAACGCCTCGCTCACGAACGGTTTGTTGAGCCCAGTAATACGCCAGTTCTTTACTCTGAGTGAGAAATACTGGCTCAACCGATTCGGTATAGTTGTTGCCGATGGTCGCCATGGTTTTTGAAGCTGCTTCGTTGAGCGCTTTGTCACCAGAGCGTTTTAGGCCTTGGCCTTGAATAGAAGCTAATAAAGCTGAAGATGTGCCGTGATACCAAGTATCACCCGTCGCGAAACCATTCTCTGATAACAGTGTTTTTGCATCTTGTAGGTGTGTAGGTATTGAAGTCATAGGCACTCTCAACAAATAGGAATCTGAACAAATATGTATACAGTTAGCTTAAACAGAAGTTGTTCGGTTAACCGTGGTGTGGAACACAAATCTGAGGCTTTGAGATAAAGCTGGCAGTACAAGCTTTATCTCAAAGCCTTCCCCCGGATCTTACCTAAGTAAGAGAGAAGGACGGGGGAGGCTTTAGCGTTAGCGATTAATCAAATTGGTTCGATGTATTCGCTTCACCTGCTGCTTTTAGTGCGTTCTCACCAGCAAAGTACTCTTTGTGGTCATCACCCATATCTGAACCAGACATGTTTTGGTGTTTAACACATGCGATGCCTTGGCGGATTTCTTTACGTTGAACATTCGCAACATAACCCAACATGCCTTGGTCGCCGAAGTACTCTTTCGCAAGGTTGTCAGTAGACAGCGCTGCAGTGTGGTAAGTCGGTAGCGTAATCAAGTGGTGGAAAATACCCGCTTCACGTGATGCGTCTGCTTGGAATGTACGGATCTTCTCGTCAGCGCTTGCAGACAGTTCTGATTCGTCGTATTCCGCGCTCATTAGGCTTGCACGATCGTAAGCTGAAACATCTTTGCCTTCTGCTACCATCGCATCGTAAGCTTGCTGACGGAAGTTTAGCGTCCAGTTGAATGATGGAGAGTTGTTGTAAACCAGTTTCGCATTAGGGTGTACTTCACGTACGCCGTCCATCATCTCTTTGATTTGACCGATGTGTGGCTTCTCAGTCTCAATCCAAAGTAGGTCAGCACCTGCATTGATAGCTTCGATACAGTCAAATACACAACGATCTTCACCAGTACCTTGGCGGAATTGGTATAAACCTGAAGGTAGACGCTTAGGTCGAACTAGCTTGCCGTCACGGTTGAAACAAACATCGCCTTCAGCCATATCAGCAACATCAATCTCTTCAACATCTAGGTATGAGTTGTAGATGTCACCTTGGTCGCCCGGCTCTTTCACTACCGCGATTTCTTTTGTTAGGCCAGCACCTTGTGAATCGGTACGAGCAACGATGATGCCGTTGTCGATGCCTAGCTCAAGGAAAGCGTAACGAAGCGCACGAAGTTTCGCGTGGAAGTCAGCGTGTGGAACCGTTACTTTGCCGTCTTGGTGACCACATTGTTTCTCATCGGCTACTTGGTTTTCGATTTGTAGACAACAAGCGCCTGCTTCAATCATCTGCTTCGCCATTAGGTAAGTCGCTTCTGCGTTACCGAAACCAGCATCGATATCGGCAATGATTGGCACCACGTGTGTTACGTGGTTGTCGATTTTGTCTTGGATACGGTCTTGTAGGTTCACATCGCCTGCTTCACGCGCAGCGTCTAGCTCACGGAATAAACCACCCAGTTCACGAGCATCGGCTTGGCGTAGGAAGGTGTATAGCTCTTCTACTAGGCCAGCAACGGAGGTTTTCTCATGCATAGATTGGTCTGGAAGTGGACCAAAGTCAGAACGAAGTGCAGCAACCATCCAACCAGAAAGGTATAGGTAACGACGGTCAGTCTTGCCATCAAAGTGTTTCTTAATAGAAATCAGCTTTTGCTGGCCGATGAAACCATGCCAGCAACCCAGAGACTGAGTGTATTGAGAGCTGTCTGCGTCGTAAGCCGCCATGTCTGCACGCATGATATCTGCCGTGTATTGCGCAATATCCAGACCTGTTTTGAATTTGTTTTGAGCTCGCATACGAGCAGCAGATTCAGGGTTAATTGCATCCCATGGAGCACCAGCAGCGCTTTTTGCAACTTCAATCATTTCGATATCTTGTGTAATTTGCGACATAACTATTCCTTAGTTTCACGTGGACATGTTGGCCAATTTGGCGAGGTCATTTGATTTGGATTAAATCTAACCATGGACAAATAATAATCATGTATGTGATAATTTTGTTAATTTATAGTTATTATATTCGGTATTTTTCTTATGAATATTGCTCGTATAGACCTTAATTTACTTGTGTATTTAGACATGTTGCTACGTGAAAGAAACGTTACACGAGCTGCAAATCAATTGGGTATTACTCAGCCAGCCATGAGTAATGGCCTTCGCCGATTGCGTGATCTGTTTGAAGATCCGCTATTAGTGAGAACAAGTGAAGGTATGATACCGACCGAGCGCGCGCATAAGTTGCAGCCACTGATTCGAAACATCTTGGCGAATGTAGAGAAGACACTGCAGCCGACCACAGAGTTTAATGCAGAAGACAGCGAACGCGTGTTTCGTATCATGGCGAGTGACTATGCAGAGTCGACCATTATTCAACCTCTTCTTAAAAGGTTAAGTGAGATCGCACCGAAAATACGACTGGATATCATGACGCCAAGTGACGTGAGTTATCAGGATGTAGAGCAAGGTACCGTTGATATAATTATCAACCGATTTGACGATATTCCTCAGTCTTTTCACCAGATGAGCCTTTGGCACGACGGGTTTTCTTGTCTATTTAGTTGTGACAACCCGATAGCCGACAACTTCGATATTTTGTCTTATCTAAAGGCGCAACATATTTGGGTAAGTAAGACAGGTATGGGAACGGGAGTGGGGATCAACCCAAGCGAAGCACAAAAGCTTGGTTGGATAGATGAGGCATTAATGCGCATTGGTAAAACCCGTAACATCACGGTGTTTACGCGACACTATTTGTCGGCGATTCTCTTCGCACAACAGAAGAACCTGATCCTGACTATTCCTACCAAAGCCGCTCAACTGCAGCGCAATAACCCTAGATTGTTGATCAAGCCTGCGCCATTTGCGATTGAACCCTTTGAGGTGAAGATGGCGTGGAGTCCATTGTTACAAACCAATCCAGACCACCAGTGGATGCGTCGTTTGATTAAAAGTGTCGCCAATGAAATCGAGAGTGGAGTAACGGAATAACACAGTTTGTAGGGTATTTTTTATATGAATATCCAATATAACCGGCATAAATTAGCTAAATTCATGTCCGTTAAGTAAGTTTAAGTCAGTAAAGTAAATTTGAGCTAGTCACGAAAATTTATTTGAGTAGCCATCAATTTATTTGAGTAGCCATCAATTAGTTTGAGAGAGATTTTATGAGCAGTCGTATTCAACAGGGAAGCTTGAACATTGATAGCACCCTCTACCAATTAATTAATGAGCAGGTGATTCCTGGAACAGGCATTGTCGCTGAAGACTTTTGGCAATCATTTGCAACCATCCTTGAAGATTTGGCTCCAAAAAATCGCGCCTTACTTATCAAGCGTGAAGATCTTCAACATCAAATTGACGTTTGGCACCAAGAGCGTGCGGGACAAACGCTAGATCCTGTCGAGTACAAACAGTTCTTACAGCAGATCGGTTATTTGGTCCCTGAAGGTGATGACTTTCAAGTGACGACAGCGAGCGTAGAACCTGAGATCGCAACACAAGCAGGGCCGCAGCTTGTGGTGCCAATCATGAACGCACGTTTTGCACTTAACGCAGCCAATGCGCGTTGGGGCAGCCTATATGATGCGCTCTACGGAACGGACGTGATCAGTGAAAGTCATGGCGCAGAAAAGGGCGGAAGCTTTAACCCTGCTCGTGGCGCTAAAGTAGTGACTTATGCTCGTGAATTCCTTGATGATGCTGCACCGCTAAACGGTGTCTCCCATAAAGACGTCACCAAATACAGCATCAGTAACGCTAGCATCGGCAATAAGCTGATAGCGACACTCGATAACGGTGAAGAAGTCACTCTCATTGATAGCGACCAGTTCATTGGCTATCAAGGTGATGCAAGTTCCCCTTCGTGCATTCTTCTTAAACACAATAATCTGCACATCGAAATTCAAATTGACCCAAGCGCGCCGATTGGTAGCGTTGATGTGGCGGGTATTAAAGATGTATTAGTCGAAGCCGCTCTAACAACTATTATGGATTGCGAAGACTCGGTTGCTGCGGTTGATGGTGTAGACAAAGCATTGGCTTACCGTAACTGGTTAGGCTTGATGAAAGGTGACCTACAAGAATCACTAGAGAAAAACGGCAAAACCATTGTTCGTAACCTTAACCCAGATCGCCAATACACCAGCGTGACGGGTGGTGAGATTTCACTAAAAGGCCGCAGCATGTTGTTCATCCGTAATGTCGGCCATCTGATGACTAACCCTGCGATTATTGATGCTCAAGGTAATGAAGTGCCTGAAGGTATCATGGATGGCATGATCACTTCGTTAATTGCGATGCATGATTTAAAAGGCAATAGCGCGCATCAAAACTCAACCGCGAATAGCATCAACATCGTGAAACCTAAGATGCATGGCCCTGAGGAAGTCGCGTTTACTAATGAATTGTTTGGCCGCATTGAAGACGCATTAGGGCTAGATCGATTCACGATAAAAGTCGGCATCATGGACGAAGAGCGTCGTACTTCGGTTAACCTTAAAGAATGTATTCGTGCAGCTAAAGATCGTGTTGTGTTTATCAACACAGGTTTCTTAGACCGAACGGGTGATGAGATTCACACCAGTATGGAAGCGGGGCCTTTTGCTCCTAAAACACAGCTGAAAACCATGACTTGGATTGGCGCATACGAAGATCAAAACGTTGATCTTGGCTTAGCTTGTGGCCTGCAAGGTAAAGCCCAGATTGGTAAAGGTATGTGGCCAGAGCCAGACAACATGGCGAAGATGATGGATGCGAAAATCGGACATCCACAAGCGGGTGCTAATACTGCTTGGGTTCCTTCTCCAACCGCCGCGACTTTGCACGCGCTGCACTATCACAAGGTGAGTGTACCAAGCCGTCAGAAAGAGCTTCGTGAGCGAGTGAGAGCCAATGTTGATGATATTCTTACTATCCCGCTACTGGGCGATCAAAAGCTTACCGCGCAAGATATTCAAAGTGAACTGGATAACAACACCCAAGGTATTTTGGGTTACGTGGTTCGTTGGATTGACCAAGGCGTTGGTTGTTCGAAGGTACCAGATATTAACGATGTCGGCTTGATGGAAGACCGCGCGACGCTGCGTATTTCAAGCCAACATATTGCGAACTGGTTACGTCACGGCATTTGCGAGGAAGCTCAGGTAATGAAAACCATGAAGCGTATGGCCGCAGTGGTGGATGAGCAAAACGCTGGCGACCAGAGCTACCGTAACATGGCACCTGATTTCGAAAACAGCATTGCATTTTCAGCGGCGTGTCAGTTGGTATTCGAAGGCTGTGCTCAGCCGAGCGGTTACACCGAGCCAGTACTGCACGCGATGCGTCTAAAATTGAAAGCGCAGGGGTAGCGAAGCAACCGAATAACAAAAACAGAGAATGTAAAATACTAAAAAAGAAACCCCCTTTAACCGAGCCCAAGGTGCC
>NZ_JADDYK010000073.1:192846-195789 GCF_015163615.1 Vibrio sp. OPT18 | reverse complement strand
GCGCTTTTATAGCGCGGCTTTTTTTTGATTCATTTTTGTGGCGGGAAGGGGGAGAATGGGGCAGGTTAGTGCTCACTAAGACTTAATTATTTCCAAAACCTAGTTACTACCAACCTTATTTTCCGCCAAAGCAAAGATACTTAATGTCCATGTACTCATCGATGCCTTCTTTCGCACCTTCACGGCCAATACCTGATTGTTTTACACCACCGAAAGGCGCGACTTCGGTTGAGATTAGACCATCATTAATGCCGACCATACCGTACTCAAGCGCTTCTGCGATATTCCACACTCGGTGGATGTTCTGACTGTAGAAGTAAGACGCCAAACCATAAATGGTATCGTTGGCCATCTCGATAAGCTCTTCGTCCGTGTCGAATTTCATCACAGGCGCGACTGGGCCAAATATCTCTTGTTGAACGATGTCCATGCTGTGTTTTACATCTTTAAGAACAACAGGCTGAATGAAAAGCCCATTAAGCTCCTGAGTTGGCGTGACAGGAGCAGCACCTTGTTCAATCGCTCGGTTTATCAAAGCTTGGATGTTGTTCTTCGCATTCAGGCTGACAACAGGGCCAATCGTGACACCTTCATCTAAACCGTTACCAATTTTAAGCTGTTGAACCGCTTGATCGAATTTAGCCACAAACGCATCGTACACTTTACTGTGAACGTAGAATCGGTTCGCACAGACACATGTTTGGCCTGCATTACGGAACTTCGACGCCATTGCACCTTGCACGGCCGCGTCAATGTCAGCATCGTCAAACACAATAAAAGGTGCATTGCCACCGAGCTCCATAGAGGTGCGCTTGATACCTTTTGCCGCTTGAGCCATCAAAATACTGCCCACTCGAGTAGAGCCAGTAAAAGAGATTTTTTTGATCAACGGATGCGAAGTGAATAGTTTGCCCACTTGCTCTGGGCTTTCACCAAGAACGACTTGGAGCAGATCTTTAGGAATACCCGCTTGGTAAGCCAGTTCGACCACAGCAAATGCGGAAAGCGGTGTCTCATCTGAAGGTTTCACGACAAAGCTACAACCGGCAGCTAATGCAGGCGCTGCTTTACGAGTGATCATTGCAACAGGGAAGTTCCATGGCGTAATGGCACACGCGACTCCGATAGGTTGCTTGATAGTCACCAAGCGTTTGCCTGCGACTGTGCTAGGAATGGAATCACCATAAGTGCGCTTGGCTTCTTCTGCGAACCACTCAATGAAGCTCGCACCATAAACCACTTCACCTGCCGCTTCTGCTAACGGTTTACCCTGTTCGATCGTCATGATTCGAGCAAGGTCTTCTTTATTCTCAATGATTAGCTGGTGCCAACGGTGCAGTGATGCAGCTCGAGATTTAGCTGGAACCTTTGCCCACTCTTTCTGCGCTAAATGAGCTCGTTCAATCGCGCTTGCTAACTCTGTTTCTGATGATACCGGAGCGTGTCCGATGAGTTCACCCGTTGCTGGATTTGTGACTGCAACTGCGTTGTTCGCTTCTGTCACCATAAAAGAGAGTAAGTGCTGGTTCTTAATGTTTAGCATCGTGATTCCTTTGTTGTGATTACTTTAGACGTGTTGCTTATGTGCGGGTTGGCGAGTGTTTAAATGACTTCGACCAAATGTTTATTGGTCGAAGGGCATGGATGTTGATTCGCTAATTTGGGTCATTCTTTGAGATAAATTTTCTCACTAGCCCCAGTTATCAGACTCTATCTTAGCGAGAGCTTTGGCTGCTTTTTGAAGAGCTGGTAGAAACTTGATCGCTTCGTCTGGTTTTACGCGAATCACTGGCGCTTGTATTGCTAAGCCAAGATTGGATTGGCCAGTAGAAGACGGTATCAATACAGCGATACAGACTAAACCGGGTAAGAACTCTTCATCATCAATAGCAAAACCTTGGATTTTCGCTTCTTCAATGTCTTTCTCTAGAGTCGAATAGTCGGTAATCGTGTTTACGGTGTATTGAGTCAGCGGCACATTTTCAATTAATCGTCTGCGCTGCGACTTAGACATGTGCGCTAAAAACAGTTTGCCAGTAGCCGAACAGTGCACGGGAACGCGAGAGCCGGGATGCAGGTGAAAGCGAAGGGGAGCTTCAGTTTCTGCACGATCGAGATAGATGATTTCACCACTTGAAAGAGCCGTCAGGTTACAACTCTCACCGACCTCTGCTCTCAGGTTCTCAAGGATAGTGCGTCGCGCGCTGTGCATGGTGCTATTCAAAAGTAGGTTTTCGGCAAGTTTTCTGAGTCGAATGCCTGAGCTGTAGTGCTTTTCGTCGCCATCTCTTTGAATGATGCCCGCCGCTTCTAATTGCTGAAGCATTCGGTGCAGCGTGGGTTTTGGTAATCCGGTCTCTTCGACTAAACCTTGCAGAGAAATAAACTCGTCTTTTTGCGCTATCACCTCCAATAGTGCAAAAAGTCGGAGGGTCGGTGTATCCCCTTGAACTTGCGGTGTTTCTGTTTGCATACAGTGATTCATCCTTGCGATATGTCTATGCCTAAGAGTGTACATACCAAATCATTATTCTTCAATTATCTGAATAAAATTTGACCTTTTTTATTATTCCAATAATATAAATGTAAATTATGGAACAATTAATCTCAATAAATGGAATTTAAAGATGAAGGCGATTGAACGGATTATTGATAAAGCTCATTTAGATCGTAAGCGTGTTGTTTTGAGTGAAGCGGAGGACCCGCGAGTGCTAGCTGCTGCAAGAATGGCAATCGACAAACAGCTCGCTCACATCACACTCGTGGGCGATGAATCGGCGATCATCGCTGTTGCAGAACTGCATCACATTAACCTCGCTGGCATTCATATTGTTTCTCCACAGGCGTCGTCACTCAAAGAGGTGCTCGTTGAGCGGCTGTATACATTACGAAAAGCCAAAGGCATGACCTATGATGACGCCCTAGAGCTGGTTCAAGACCCAC
>NZ_JADDYK010000073.1:190228-192795 GCF_015163615.1 Vibrio sp. OPT18 | reverse complement strand
TTGTTTTTGCCAATTTGATGGTAAGGGAAGGACTGGTCGACGGCACGGTTAATGGCGCGGTTTATACCACGTCTGATGTGGTGCGAGCGGCGCTGCAGATTATAGGCCCGGCACCGGACAGCGAATTGGTGTCGAGTTTCTTCTTGATGATGTTGTGTGAGCCTTTCCATAACCTTAAAGGCGGCATGATTTTCAGTGATTGTGGTTTGGTGATTAACCCTAATGAAATCGAGTTGGCATCGATTGCTGTGGCCGCATCAAACAGTGCTCAGACGTTACTGATGGAAGAGCCTAAGGTAGCGATGCTGTCGTTTTCGACTAACGGCAGTGCCAAACACGAATCGGTCGATAAGGTTCGTAATGCCGCTCAACTCGTGAAACAACGTTGTCCTGGAATCGCGGTCGATCAAGATGTCCAACTTGATGCGGCGATTGTCACTGAAATAGCGGCAAAAAAGCTGCCCGACTCAGAAGTGAAAGGCCAATCGAATGTGTTGATATTCCCTAACTTAGAAGCGGGAAACATAGGCTATAAGCTCGCAGAAAGGCTAGGTGGGGCAGTTGCGATTGGCCCGTTGCTGCAAGGGTTAAATCAACCGGCGAATGATTTATCCAGAGGGTGCAGTGCCGAAGATATCTTTAATGTCATTGCCGTTACCGCGGTACAAGCGCAGCAAGGGAAAGCGTCTGATTCTAAGGCTGACTCTGAAGCTGATGTTGAAGAAAGAGAAGAGTCGGAGTTTGAATTCCGGTATTAACACTAGCTTCTTAAACTAACGCTGAATCTTGCACTCATATTTACCCCCAAAATAACCTAATTAGGATAGTTAATGGAGTTACCTGTTTTACTCGCCATTCTTGCCACCATCGCGGTGGGTACCTATTTTCAAACTGTGACCGGATTTGGCCTCGGGATCATCGTGATTGGGTTAACGGTAAGCCTTAATTTGGTATCCCTACCCGTTATTGCCGCTGTGGTCAGTATTGTGACCTTGTTCAATTGCTTGGTGGCGTTGATGGGTAAGCCACTGCTTGGGGAACTCAAGATTCTGGTGGTGTTGGTCATCGGTATTATCCCCGGCGTATCGATGGGGGTGTTCTTGCTAGACGAGTTGAGCGATTCGGCCACGAATATTCTCCGAGGACTATTGGGTGCGATGGTGCTATTCGCAGGTTTGAGTTTTATGTTTAAACCTAAAACCAGAAAGGACCGTTCGGCAACCGTATCTTTCCTTGTCTCAGGTTTTAGTTCTGGGCTCGCGGGTGGGTTATTTGGCATGGCAGGCCCACCGATTGTTTATCATCTCTATCGGCAACCTTTTACGCTCGATCTGGTGCGAAGCACATTGCTGATGGTGTTCGCTTGTACGTCGATGTCTCGTACTGTCAATGTCTACGCTGCAGGCGACATGGAACCGAGCATACTGTGGTTATCGGCTATCGCTGTTCCTTTGGTGGCGCTTGTCACAATGTTTGCTCGACGTTTTCCACCACCGTTGTCCAATGATCAACTCAGAAAGCTAGTGTTTACGGTGTTAATGCTGATAGGCGGATATTTGATGGCTGTCTCTGCATGGTCTTTGTTTGCTGTCTCTTAGCTACTTGTTATATATCAGTTTCTTGCTACCTATTAAGAACATTCCGATAAAAGGCTAGCGGCCTGCTAGCCGATACTTCACTGCTCACGACCTATATCTCCTAACGCTTTAGCATCTCAAAGATGCTCCTAGATAGCCCAAACAAGCAGCTCTCTTGTACGTCCAAGGTAATGTTGTTGCGGTAATATGGGCTCAAATCCACTCCCATTCCCACGCTATGAATCTCAATACCGTTTTTGGTCGACTCACGTTCAATCACTTGTTTGAGGTGGTTATCCAAATAGAACTGATCGTTGGCGGTGCTGGTGGCGGTATCCATTGGGCAGCCGTCTGAGAACACAATCAACACCTTTCGCTGAGCGATGTGCTGCTGCAACCGCTGGCTAGCGAACTGCACCGCTTCGCCATCAATCCCTTCTTTAAAGACGTCGGCTTTACGAAGACTCGCAATGCCAAGGCGAGCGCGTCTCCAATGCGTGTCAAAATCCTTGAATACAATATGACGAACTTCGTTTAAGCGGCCTGGGTGTTTCGGTTGGCCCTGTTTAAGCCACTGCCGATAAACCTTGCCACCGTTCCAGTTATTGGTGGTGAAGCCAATAATCTCGAGAGGGATGTTGGCCAGTCCAACGGATTTGAGAATGGTATCCATCAGTAGGCTTAGCTTGTGACTGTGCTTTTGCATTGAGCCTGAGCAGTCCATCAAAAATGTGATGGCACATTGATGAGATGTACCGATGTCAGGCTGATAAAAGACAGTTCGATCCAATGGCGATGTGACGAGCTTGGTGATGGTAGTGGCGTTAACAATGCCTTCTTCTAAATGGTCCTGACGTCGATTCCTCTGTGGTGTGGCAACAAAGCTAGTAAGCATAGCGGCTAAACGGCGAGTGTTTACTTGTCTCGCCATGATGTCATCGGTGAGCTTTTGTCGCAGTTCGAGTAATAGGGCGCGCCTGACGAGTTTGT
>NZ_JADDYK010000073.1:167192-190176 GCF_015163615.1 Vibrio sp. OPT18 | reverse complement strand
CTGCGGCGATGACTTGATCAAACTCCGAATTAAAGACCTGATAATTGGCGCCCGACAATTCAAAAACCTTACTACTGCCCGTGATGTCGGTATCGACGTCTTGATCTTGAATGTCGCCATCAACGATAAGCGCAAGCTGCGCAAGGATCTTGATGTCTTCTTCGACTGTTGGCGTGGGCGAGTTATCGCTCTCTTGCTCTTGGTTTATGAGCTCTTGTGCAAGGGTTGCTAACTCATTGGCGCAGTGTGCAAACTGTTGTTGGTCGGTTCTATATTGCTTTAAGCGCTTCAGGCTATGCCCAAAAGTAGGCACGATGCCGGCGCGAGTCGATTCAATGGTCTCAGCGATAGGCTCAGACACCGGAACGCCAGTTAAGCGGGTGTTGATGACTTGCATCAGTGTAAACAGCAATATGCCTATTCGTGATTCGGTAAAGCCATTTTGATGATATTGGTCGCTCCAATACGCAAAGTTAAATTGGATACTGGTGGTCACGCCTTTTAGATAAGGCGGGACTTGAGATTCAATCCGTACCTGTTCGCAGAAGTCGTAAAGCAGACGTTCGACTTCGTTTTTCGGTCGCAATGAATAATGAAGTTCAGTGTCTGAAAGCAAGAGTCGCAGTGCCGATGAATCGATCTTGCCTTGCATCGATAGCTTGCTGTTTTTCAGCTCATGGCGAGACACAAAGGTGAGATCGTTAGTATGTGCGGACTGGTAATAACAGGGGCTATTGCCTTTATAGAGTCGTTCTCCCCGATAGTTCAGATCGAGTTCACCACTGATTGCTCTAGCGACAGACACACCAAGGTCGAGGATCTTTTTCTGCTGAGAAGAAACATTGGCCATGGTTTACGACTCCGAGTGCGAATAGTTTTGAGTATGCGCTTCCAAGGCTTCACCAAAGCAACGGAAATAGTATTCGCTAACCAGTTCTTTCTCTTCGTCTTCGCAGCGATTTAAGAATGAAAGCCTAAATGCCGTCGCTACATCGTCGAATATTTGGATGTTTTCAGCCCAAGTGAGCACTGTTCGTGGAGACATCACAGTCGAAAGGTCGCCAGCCCTGAATCCATTGCGCGTTAATCCAGCGGTCGCGATCATTTTCTCTACTAACTGCTGGCCACTTTCATTATTCAGCTCTGGAAGTTTGGATAACACGATCTTGGTTTCATGTTGTGGGTCTAAATAGTTGAGCGTAGCGATGATGTTCCATCTATCTAACTGACTGTGGTTAAGCACTTGAGTACCCGAATACAAACCTGAAAAGTTACCCAAGCCAAGCGTGTTGCAGGTAGCAAACAGGCGGAAAGAAGGGTGAGGCGTGATCACTCGGTTTTGTTCTAAAGAGGTGTATTTGCCGTCTTGCTCTAATAGCTGCTGAATCACAAACATCACATCAGGGCGACCAGCGTCGTACTCATCTAATACCAGCGCGATGGGCTGTTGAATGCTTTGTGGAAGAATGCCTTCTTTAAACTCTGTCACCTGCATTCCATCTTTAATGACGATGCTGTCCTTTCCTATGAAATCCAATCGGCTTAAGTGCCCGTCTAAGTTGATCCTCAAACACGGCCAGTTCAATCTCGCGGCAATTTGTTCAATGTGAGAAGACTTGCCCGTCCCGTGCGTACCTTGTATCAACGTGCGACGATTGGAAGTGAACCCCGCCAATATGGCCAGCGTCACTTCAGGATCAAAACAGTAGTTAGGATCGATTTTTGGCACATACTCTCCCGCATGTTCAAACGCCATCACCGTTAGGTTGCTGTCGATGCCAAAGCACTCTCTCACACTTACCTGTCGCGTTGGTATCAATTCCGACTCTTTCATCATTCTTCCCTCTATATAACCCATTACTTGTCGCAGCTATTGCGCTATGTCGTCGATTATTAACAGCTCAACCTAAGTTAACGGCACTTTTTGTACGAAAAACTACCAATAATGTGATCCAGTTTTATTAATTAGAATGAATTGTTCCAATTTAATATAAAAAGTTGACGCGCAAAAATTCTACTACTAAGGTGAAATTGAATTCGAAAAAGAGACAATTCATTCCGAAAAATGAAATTTTGGTTAACTCAAGGAGAATGGAAGAATGAGCGAGCAAGAAAAACGTACGGTTGTTTCCGGCACAGTAACAATGACACCATCAGAAGCGTTCGTTGAAACTATGGTTGCTAATGATGTTACCGACATGTTCGGCATCATGGGGTCAGCATTTATGGACGCAATGGATATCTTTGCTCCTGCTGGCATTCGATTGGTCCCAGTAGTGCACGAGCAAGGCGCTGCCCACATGGCAGATGGTTACTCTCGTGTATCTGGTCGCCACGGTGTAGTTATCGGGCAGAATGGCCCGGGTATCAGTAACTGTGTGACTGCGATTGCAGCGGCGTTCTGGGCACATAGCCCAGTCGTCATTGTGACGCCTGAGACAGGTACAAAAACAATGGGCTTAGGTGGTTTCCAAGAGTGTAACCAGCTTCCAATGTTCCAAGAGTTTACTAAGTATCAAGGACACGTAACGCACCCAGACCGTATGGCGGAATACACAGGCCGATGCTTCGACCGCGCAATGAGCGAAATGGGGCCAACTCAACTGAACATTCCACGTGACTACTTCTACGGTGAAACTCAAACCGAGATCCCTAAACCCGCGCGTTTAGACCGTGGTCCAGGTGGTGAAAAATCTCTGAATGAAGCGGCAGACCTGATTGCTGAAGCCAAATTCCCAGTCATCATCTCTGGTGGTGGCGTGGTAATGGCAGATGCCGTTCAAGAGTGTGCAGCGTTGGCAGAAAGACTGGGCGCACCCGTTGTGAACAGTTACCTACACAATGACTCGTTCCCTGCTAGTCACCCATTATGGTGTGGTCCTTTAGGTTACCAAGGTTCGAAAGCAGCAATGAAACTGATGGCTCAAGCGGATGTGGTTATCGCTTTGGGTACACGTCTTGGTCCATTTGGTACTTTGCCTCAACATGGTATGGACTACTGGCCGAAAGACGCGAAAATCATTCAGATCGATGCAGACAACAAGATGCTTGGCTTGGTCAAGAAGATCTCTGTTGGCATCTGTGGCGACGCAAAAGCAGCGGCTGTGGCATTAGCTGAAAGACTAGAAGGTCGTTCGCTGTTGTGTGATGACAACAAAGGCGCTCGCCAAGACACAGTAGCAACAGAAAAAGCGTTGTGGGAAAAAGAGCTTGATGAGTGGACACACGAACGTGACTCGTTCAGCTTGGATATGATTGAAGAAAACTCACACGAGACTCCGTTCTCTGGTGGTGAATACCTACACCCACGCCAAGTACTGCGTGAGTTAGAAAAAGCGATGCCAGAAGACGTAATGGTCTCAACCGATATCGGTAACATCAACTCGGTGGCAAACAGCTACTTGCGCTTTGAAAAACCACGTAGCTTCTTTGCTGCAATGAGTTTCGGTAACTGTGGTTACGCGTTCCCGACCATCATTGGCGCGAAAGCAGCTGCACCTCATCGCCCAGCTATTTCTTATGCAGGCGACGGTGCGTGGGGCATGAGCCTGATGGAAACCATGACATGTGTTCGTCATAACATTCCAGTGACAGCCGTGGTATTCCACAACCGTCAATGGGGTGCTGAGAAGAAGAACCAAGTCGACTTCTACAACCGACGCTTTGTTGCCGGCGAGCTGGATAACCAAAGCTTTGCAGAGATTGCACGAGCTATGGGCGCTGAAGGTATCACGGTTGACAAGCTAGAAGATGTAGGTCCAACTCTGCAAAAAGCCATCGACATGCAAATGAACGAAGGCAAAACAACCATCATTGAAATCATGTGTACTCAGGAATTGGGCGACCCGTTCCGCCGAGATGCACTATCAACGCCGGTTCGTTTCCTAGATAAATACAAAGATTACGTATAAGTCATAGGAAGTTTGTCCGGCCAAAGTAGTCTCGTGAATGCTAGATAAAGAGTTATCGAGAATGTGGTCGGGCAAACAAATTAAGCTCTAACACTAGCCATTAATTCTAAATTAGATGATGAAACAGAATGGCTCAGCGACCGAGTGGTTTTCAAAGATTCTTAATAGTGCTGTTATCTAAGTATTGGGTCATATATTTCTATTATTTCGCTCTAAATATTAGAGCCCTAATGAAATAACCAAGATGAATCGGTGCTCGGTTTCAGTGATAGAGGCTTATCAATAATTATTATGAGTTACTTATAAATAGTAATTACCGATAAGCCGATAGAGTTATTAGACTTTAGTCTGTGTATTTTATTACATGTCAGTTTTTAACGAGTAAATTTAAATTTAGTTATTTATATTGTCGAGTAGTCGGAACCAAATATGAACAATAAATATTATATCAGCACGCTCGAAGAACTGTATAAAATAATTGATTCATTGATGAATGAATGCAGTGACCAACGTGGTTTGATGTATAACGTGTGTGATTATGAAAATAATAATCTAATGCCAAGTTTAGGCCGTTCCAATCGTAAGAACATACGCCGTGTCGAACAAGAGTTGCTTTCAACAGTGAGAGTTTACGGTGGTCACTCGCTGAGTTCTAACGACATAAATGACTGGTTATTGATGTGTTTAGCCAAAAAGCAGGGCTTTCCCACCCGTTTACTGGAATGGACCGATAACCTGTTAAATGCGCTTTGGTCGGTGTGTCACAGCCAAAGTAAAGACTGCATAAACATAATTAAAGCTATTGATTATCAGCGGGTTAGTGTTTTTAGCTCGCCGTGTTATCTCAACAAAACTCAGATATTTAATGTGGCGGATTGCGATCAGCAAGAGCCACGCAAGGACAAGTGGTATTCCATTCACCCATTTAAGGAAGGTGGCAATGATGCCATTCAGCCTTTGTACGATGAGAAAGAAAATTCAAACGGTCTAGTGTCCGTTCATATTCTTCCATCAGTGAAAGTAAACCTGATAAAGGAGTTAATATCCATGAATGTTTTAAATGAACCGACAGAGTATGTCGAAGAGAAACTGACGGATTTAAAAAACGAAGCACATGCAGATAACAACCAAGTCATAAATAAAGGTGACGGTAATATCGAATTGCAAGTTAATACTCATGATCGTCAACTTGAACAGTATGGTCGAAAGTATCATCAAGACTTTGATTTCGACTAAAGGCTAACATGTTCTAATTTAATTATACATCTTATATCGTGAGTGAAAAGTTGATTAAATAAAATTAGAACACTAATTAATTTATAAAAAGATGAAATCTGTGAGCTTAGATATTGTTTATAACCTAACTCGAAGTTAGAGTGATGAACCTTGTTATCAATTTGTTAAATTTTCACAGATCTAGTTTAAACACTCTAATAAAAAAGTGGCGCAAAGCTACTGAAATTTAAACCAATAACGAAAACATAAAGGATTCTGGAATATGAATATGCAAACCAATGCAGCGACATTCGTGCTGGAAAACCAAGTCGACACCGCCTTTTTACAGTCTTTTAGTGATGCATGGAATAACCATGATATTGAAGCGCTGATGTCTTTCATGACAGAAGACTGTGTATTCCACACCGTGGCAGGAGAAGGCTTGCTTGGAAACACTATCGAAGGGTACGAAGCGGTTCGAAATAGCTTTGAGTTGGTTTGGCAGAACTTTCCAGATGCGGCTTGGAGCGATCCTGTCCACTTTGTGTGTGGTGACCGTGCGGTGAGTGAATCAACGTTCTCTGCGACTAACCCAGATGGCAGCGTCATCGAAGCTCGCATGGTCGACGTGTTTACCCTGAAAGATGGAAAAATAAGCGTAAAAAATGCCTTCCGTAAAACACGACCTCTTTTGACTCCCAACAATACTCCCAAGAGCTAGACACGAAACCACAACCCGTTCACGTGTTATGACTAGGAGAGTCGAATTATGAGTTTAGTAATGGAACAACCGGCAGCCGATGTGCCGCCAAAGGTGAAAAGCACCCAAGCAAAAGATAAATACGATCCAAAATACGATCCACTTAAAGACAAGAGCCCAGGCCATGGAAAGGAATACGCACCAACGTACTGGGTAGATACGGCAGGCGCGCCACCTGAAGATGATGGCCCAATTACATCGGATATGGATGTTGATGTAGCGATAATCGGTTCAGGTTACACAGGCCTAAGTACCGCGATACACCTTGCTGAAATGTACGGCATTAAAGCGATTGTGATTGAAGCTAACCGTATGAGTTGGGGCTGCAGTACCCGAAATGGTGGTCAGGCTCAGTGTGCGTCAGGACGTTTAAAACGCTCTCAGTGGATTGAACGCTGGGGACTCGAAACCGCGCTAAAAATGCACCGCGAATGCGTCGATGGCATGAACACCTTTAAGTCTCTAATCAAAGACATTGATTGTGACCCGCAGCCGGGTGGCCACTTATATGTCGCTCACCGTCCAAAAGTGATGGCAACACTTGAGAAAGAAGCCAAGTTGCTGCGTGACACGTTCGATTACGATGCGCAGATCTTAGATGCGGAAACCGTAAAGCGTGATTACGTTGGTGACCAAGAAGCGGCAGGCGCAATGCATGAACCAGAAGGCATTGGTATTCATGCTGGTAAATTGGCGTTTGGCTATCTAAGAAAGGCGAGAGCACTCGGTGTAAAAGTGCATCCAGCTAGCCCTGTGATGGGGTGGGAAACACGTAACGGTGTGCACTACCTAAAAACGCCCGGCGGTGTTGTGAAGGCGCGTTCTGTTGGGGTTTGTACCGGTGGATACACCAGTCAAGGCTTGCATTCAGAGCTTAAGAATCGCTTGTTGCCGGTACTTTCTAATTCGATGGTGACACGTCCGCTAACTCAAGACGAAATTGCCGCGTGTAACTTCAAAACCAATCAGGTGATTACAGATACCCGAATCTTGCGTCATTACTACCGTCTGCTACCCGATAACCGAGTACAGATTGGGACGCGCAGTGCCATCAGTGGCAAGAACGCACCTGAAAAGAAATACGAAGACATGTTGAGAGCGGATTTAACTCGAAAATTCCCGTCTCTCGATCAGATCAAAATCGACTACTCATGGTGGGGCTGGGTGGATGTTAGCCACGACATGATGCCGAGAATCTATCAGCCGAATCCAAAGCAATCCATCTTCTACGCACTGGGTTATGGCGGTAATGGCGTGATGTATTCCGCTCAAGCAGGTAAGCGCCTCGCTCAGTGGATTGCAGGTGAAGGCCACAAGTTGGACTTGCCAATATTTGAATCAAAACTTTCGTTCCCCAACGTGAGGGAAGTGGTGGAATCAGAGATGTTTGCACCGTTTCGCAGAATGGGGCAGCGGTTCCTCTATCAGTGGTATTCGTTAAAGGATGAAAAGCTGTAATCGCGACTCGAACATTGTTTCCAAAATAGGGAAATAGAACTACGACCGGGAAAGTTGTACCAGGTCACCTTGTGAGCAAAGTACAGGCAGGAAGTCTGTACGATAGGAAAGGTTAAGACTATGAAATTTATTAAAAATAAAATTATTGCTGGTGTCACCATTGTAGCAACAGCGGTGCTATCTCATACCGCGGCAGCAGCGAATTTTAAAATGGCTATCGGCGATGCTGCTGGTGGCACGCAGTGGGAATTGGCGACATCGTTTTCTGAACTGATGGAGCAAAAAACAGACGGAAAAGTGAAAATCGATCTGTTCCCAAATGGTCAATTAGGCAATGAACAAGATACCGTCAACGACGCGGCAATCGGTCTTCTCGACTTCTCTGTACTGGCGATCAACAACGTAACCCCTTTCTCTCCAACTGTTGGTCTACTGACCATGCCTTACGTGATTCAAAGCGCAGAAGAAGCGGTTCTACTGACTCAAGGCCAAGTCGGCCAAGACCTCGTCGATAACACGATACGTGATGCTGGCGTTCGCATCGTTGGTTGGGCTTATTCAGGCTTTAGGGTTTTGACTAACTCGAAAAAGCCAGTCGCTTCACCAGAAGATCTTAAAGGACTGGTGATTCGTGTTCCTCGTAACGAAATCATGATTGCTTCTTACCAAGCATGGGGTGTAAACCCAACACCAATGGCATGGTCTGAGACCTTTACCGGCCTGCAACAAGGCGTGGTTGATGGTCAAGATAACCCTTACATCACTGTGCATGCGATGAAGTTCAATGAAGTACAAAAGTACGTGACCAACATTCGCTACATCTTCTCGCTTGAGCCGCTAATCGTCAGTGAAACAGTCTTCCAACAACAGACTCCAGAGATGCAAAAGATCATTCTTGAAGCGGGTCAGGAAGCGACAGAGCACAGCTTTGCTTATCTAGAAAATACGGAAAATAAGATCCGTGAAGAGCTACAAGCGAAAGGCATGGTATTCACAGACCCAGCAGACAACGAGCAAGAGTGGATCAGCAAGGTGACTAAGTCAGTTTGGCCTAAGTTTTACTCAAGCATTGGAGGCAAAGACAAGCTAGACGACGTTCTTGAGTTACTAGGTAGAAAGTAACGATTAGATTCGCCCTATCTGCTGTTCTGCGCTACTTAATCACCTAGCGATAGAACAGTGAGATAGGGCATTTACATGGCTGTACTCGTTGATCTGTTCTGTACCTGATCTTTTTAGGACCGTGAGCGACTGGTTGTCATGTGGAAATCAACATTGGAGGTTATATGTCAGTCGCTAAAACAATAAAAAAGCACCTAAACAACATTGAGGAATATACATGTTGTCTGCTGCTCGCAAGCTTTGTCCTATTGCTGTTCACACAAATCCTTACTCGTCAGTTCTTTGATTACTCTATCCCTTGGGGGGATGAGGTCGCTACTTACATGTTCGTTTGGTTTGCCTATCTAGGGGCTGTTGTTGCGGCCAAGATGTCGGCGCACAACCGAGTGAGCTTTCACTTTAAATTCTTTCCGCCAATCGTGCAGACCGTGAGTGAAACCATCGCTGACTTCTTATGGCTCTGTTTCAACGGCTACTTCGTTTACCTCAGCTACGACTTCGTGTTCAACAAAATGAATCTGTTTTGGAAGTCTCAGACTACAGGTATCCCGATGAAGTACTTCTACATGATTTTACCTATCGCGTTTTCACTGATGATGATTCGAATTATCTGGAACAACTATGAGCGTTTATTCAAAGGCGCAACCAACGAAGATCCAGAAGTCAAAGAGCTGCGCAAAATGACGGCACAAAAGTCAGCGCAATAGTCATCACAGAGAATAGTCGTAATAGAGAGATGTAATAATGGAATCCTATTTAACTCTAATTTTATTTGGTGGCTTTTTAACGCTGTTAATTCTGGGCGCACCAATCACAGTATCACTGGCTGGCGCTTCGATGGCGGCCTATATGTTGCTCGACAAAAATCCCATCGCACTGGTACAAATTGCGTTTACCTCGGTGGGTAACTTCCCATTAATGGCGCTGCCAGCCTTTGTTCTTGCGGGCGCATTAATGGAGGCGGCGGGGATCTCAAAACGTCTAGTGGATATCGCCGAAAGCTTAGCTGGGCCGGTAACGGGTGGCCTTGGCGCGGCTACGGTTATGGCGTGTCTTTTCTTTGGCGCTATCTCGGGTTCAGGCCCTGCAACAACCGCAGCGGTAGGCATGTTGATGGTGCCCGCGATGGTTAAGCGTGACTACGATAAGAGCTACGCATCGGCAGTAACGGCCGCATCAGGTGGCTTGGGCATCATCATTCCGCCATCCATCCCTTTGGTTATCTTTGGCATTTCTGCGATGGGATTAATGGCACCGCCAGAAGCTATTGCTCAGCATGGGCAGTTTGCTTCTTTGTCTATTCCAAAACTGTTTGTCGCTGGGGTTGTGCCGGGTTTCATTATGGCGTCGACGCTAGTGGTCACTAACTATTTCATTGCTAAGCGTGAAGGTTATAAAGGGCTAACCGAAACATGGTCGTTTGGTGATGTAAGGCATTACTTGCGCCGCGGTTTATGGTCGATATTAGCGCCATTCTTGATTCTTGGTGGTATCTACAGCGGTATGTTCACACCAACAGAGTCTGCGGTTGTGGCGATTTTTTATTCGCTGTTCGTGGGTGTGTTTATTCACCGAGAGTTGTCGTTCAAAAGCGTGATGAAATCTTTGTCGACCACCACATGGATCACCGGACGCGTATTGCTAATCCTCTTTGCTGCCACTGTGTTCGGACGCTTGTTGATTGAGCAAAAAATTCCAGTTGTTGTGGCGGAATCATTACTCAGTTTCACCGACAACATGTACATGGTGTGGGCGTTAACGATTACCTTGCTGCTGTTCATCGGCATGTTCATGGAAACCTTGGCGGCGATCATGATCATTGTGCCAGTGCTGCTGCCAATCATGTACATGTTGGGCGCGGACCCTACCCATGTTGGTATCGTGGTGGTGTGTACGCTCTCGATAGGTTTTGCCACACCACCGCTCGGTGAAAATATCTTTGTCGCCTCGGGGATCGGTGGCTCTACGGTCGAGCAGATCACCGCGAAGATCCATCCCTTTGTACTTGCATCTGTCGTGGGCGTTTTCGTTATCGCTTTCTTCCCACAAATCACGCTTTGGCTACCGTCCTTAGTCGGCTATTAGGAGACACAACGATGAATCTATCCAGAATAATCCTTATTGGCTGCGCCTTGTTTGCTGTGGTTAGCGGCATTGGATTGCGTGCCGAGCATTCGGAAGTCGAGAAAGAAACTAAGCCAGTCAATGTGCTCGATATTTCTGAGCCACATGTGGTCAGTGACGCTGAAAGAAGAGCCAAAACCTTGCTTGCGAAAGCGGTGGTGCACGTTCAAAAAGAAGGTGACGACAGCGTGAAAGACTTCATGAGTGATGCCGAATATATAGACGGTGAGCTCTATGTGTTTGCTCTTGGTATTGATGGCCAATTCCTTGCTAGTGGTGGCTCTTCTATGGTGCTGGTGGGCGACAGTGTGTTGGATACCCAAGACGTTTACGGCAATCCTTTTTTTCGTGAAATGATCACCAAAGCGGTACACAACGGCTTTGGTCAGGTGAAGTACCACTGGACTAATCCTACTGACCGAATGGGCGAACCTAAAACCACTTTTTTCGAGCGTGTTGGTGATGTGATCGTGGCCGTGGGGTATTACCCAGAACGTTCCAGTGCTGCAGAAGCTAAGCGATTATTGGCGAGAGCCATGACCGCGATAGTGGAGTCTGAGCAAGACAGCATTACTGAATTTAATGATACCGAAGGCAGTTTTGTAGAAGGGGACTTGTATGTGTTTGTGATGGATATGAGCTCTGGAAAGCTGCTCGCGCATGGCGTGTCTCCTGAGCTTGTAGGGCGTTCACACAACGAAATTCTAAGTCCTGACGATAAGCCGATTCTCACTGAGATGTTAAACCTAGCCAAAGAAAATGGTCGTGGCGTTTACACCTATCGATGGTTAAATCCGCTGTCGAGCAAAGTGGAAACTAAGCACACTTACTATCGAGTTATCGACAATAAGTTGGTTGGGGTGGGTTATTACACAAATTCAAACAACACGTAAACGCGTTTCTACGGAACCCTCAACCCAGTTAAATAAAGGGCTGGGGGCTCGAAATGCCGGTTTGTGTAAAAAAGCAATTTAGTAAAATTCACACTGTGTAATTTTTGTTGTGAAATTGTTTCAAAAATAACAGTAGTATGAAAAACATGGAAACCACACAGTAAAGAACAATTTTGAAAAGGGTCTATTGGGATGTTTGACCTAAATGAAATTTAAAGCCGTACGAGGGATAGACTATGAATATGCTGACACTAGACAAAACAGAACTTCACAGAAACCATTCAACATTTATTGCTGAAGCTGTCTTTGCCGTCGAAATGGTGAAAGCAGACAAGCAACTCGAAAAACAAAAAATGGCGAAACAGTTGCTTGATACTCTATTTCCTCTAGAGACGGGTTCACATGAAGATGTAGTGAGCTACGAGATCGATTACCGACATGTTCAGGTTTATTTCAAGAATGGTGAACATACTGGGTTGAAACGCGCTAAACACTTTGTGGCTTACACAGGTGATAAATCTAAGCCTTCAGCAATCCTATTCCGTGATGAAAGCGGTACGCACGTTGAAGTGACAATCGGCGCTCGTAAAGGCACAGGCCGTCTGGAGTTGGTTGATATTCAAGATATCCAATTAGAGACGTGCACTACGTTTGGTCAAACTGAGGCCAGCCGTTCTTCAGGCATCCGTCACTGGGTGAGCTTAGTAAAAGGCGATGAAAGTGGCCGCCCGAATGCATCAAGTGAAGACAAAGAGTTCACGGCGAAAAATGGTGAAGACTATAACCTAGGTTTTTGCTTCGCAATCTAACGAACTGTCTTTGAAATGTGCAGTGCTGATCTGTGAGACGCAGCACTGACATTTGAGCACTGATTTCTCTTTTACCTTTGGTAACTTTCCCCGCCCCTATAGCGGGGCTTTTTTATTAGAGCTATAAGTAAATTGGGTGATTATTAAAATTATCTGAAAAAAGTTTGGATGTAATTTTACGGTGCGTCATTTTAATTTAAATTGTTGTATTTGAAGGCTTTAATTCTTTTATTTTATTCTGTTTTTATTGGGTTAACTATCACTATCAACGGTGGTTTGGGTGACTATTGAGCTAAAACTCAGTCAAAATGCTTTGAGCTGTGCTATAATGTGCGCCTTGGGATTGAGCCAGTAAGTCCATTTATCACTAACTATTGTGATTTTTATTGCCTTTTATTTAGGCGGTTCGGCGAGCCAATCAAGTAGTAATTGGATACGGAGAGCGTCCTTATATTCGTTGATTCGGATATGCGAACATCATAATTTATGAGTTTTAAATCAAAAAAATACAGTATTGATTCTACTGACTATCAAGTTGGTCAAGATAACGTCAGTAAATGGGGCATGGATGTTCATAACACAGTCTTCGTAGCCTCAGTAGGCTTATCTCTTCTCTTCATCATCACTCTTCTTGCTCTTCCTCCTGCAGATGCCAAAGCTGCGATTGATTCTATCAAGGGTGCTGTTTTATCAAAGTTTGACTTCCTCTTTATGTGGGGAGCCAACATCATGTTAGTTTTTGCCGTTATTCTTGCATTCTCACCTTTGGGTAAAGTTCGCTTAGGTGGCGAAGACGCGACAGCGGACTATTCAATGTCATCTTGGATTGCGATGTTATTCGCAGCAGGTATGGGTATTGGACTTATTTTCTGGGGTGTTGCAGAGCCAACCGCGTTCTTTACGAACTGGTTCGGAACGCCACTCGATGCAGAACCGTTCACAGCAGCTGGCCGTGAACTGGCACTCGGTGCGACCGTATTCCACTGGGGCTTCCATGCTTGGGCTATCTATGGCATGACGGCACTTTGCCTTGCGTATTTTGTTTACAACAAAGGCTTACCGCTATCAATGCGCTCTGTGTTCTACCCAATTTTGGGTGAGCGAGTATGGGGCAAAACGGGTGATGTGATCGATGTACTCACGGTACTGGTTACTCTGTTTGGTCTTGCGACTTCACTAGGCTTAGGTGGTACACAAGCAGCAAGTGGTATCAGCCACGTGTTTGGCTTGGATAACAACATCTTCCTTCAGCAATCTATCATCGTTCTGATCATGGGCTTAGCGATCATCTCTGTACTACGTGGTATGGACGGTGGTGTTAAATTCCTAAGTAACCTGAACATGGTTATTGCGTTCGTATTCCTTGGTCTGATCGCTGTTCTGAACTTCACAACTGTGCTTGATTCTGTCGCGACTGCTGTGACGGGGTATGCGAAAAACATCATTGCATTGAGCCAAAGCTCTGGCCGTGAAGACACAACATGGCTGCATGGCTGGACTGTATTCTACTGGGCATGGTGGGTTGCGTATGCACCATTCTTCGGTATGTTCGTAGCGCGTATTTCTAAGGGCCGTACGGTTCGTGAATTCTTACTTTGCGTATTGATTATCCCAACACTGGTAACGTCTGCTTGGATGTCTATCTTTGGTGGCGTGGCTATCGAGCAAGTGATCAGTCATGTGGGGCAACTTGGCCTCGACCAAGGCATCACAGACGTGTCTCTAAGCTTGTTCTACATGCTAGATGCTTACCCGTTTGGTAGCATTCTATCGGTTATCGCTGTAGCACTGATCATCGTATTCTTCGTGACTACACTAGACTCAGGTTCTATCGTTATCGATGGCATGACGGCGGGCGGTAAGCTTGAAGTTCCTGTTAAACAGAAAGTGGTTTGGGCGGTTATCTCAGGTGCTATCGCAATGGTGATGTTGTGGATTGGTGGTACTCAATCTATCCAAGCACTGCAATCGATCACTATCATTGCTGCACTTCCGTTTACGATCATTCTTCTGATTGGTTGTTTCAGCTTGTTGAAAGGTCTACTGACTGAAGTAGACAAAGGGCAAACAAGCGTTAGCGAAACAGCGAAATAAAGTCACTAAACCGCTGATTAAGTCACTAGCTAATTAACGACTTATTCCAGAGGAAGCGTTATTTCAAAGCTCTCTTGCACCGTGTGTAAGGGAGCTTTTTTATGCCTGAGAAGAAATGACAGGTAAGAGAAAGAGCCAAAAAAAGAGCCACAAGCGAATCGTCACTTGTGGCTCTTTTAGTTTTAGGGCTTAGCTCTAGGGTACTAGCTACTAGCTACTAGCTAGTAGCTATTAGCTTACGCGTTTAATTCGTGTTGAATTACGTAATCCAAAGCACCGACTACCGCAGCAACCTGAGCGTCATTACACTCTTCGTCTGTCACTTTATCGCTATCTGGGTAAACCTCTGTGGTCGTACCGTACTTACAATCAGTCACACCGCCACATAACCCAAGCTTCTTCATTGGGTAATTAATCACACCATGTTGGGTAACTTCAGAACCAATGATCTTGCCGTCTGCATCTGCTGGCGCAATGTGTGTTACTTTTTCAACTGAAGCAATTACCGCCGCTTGGAACTCAGGCTGTGGATTTTCAGTATCGCCAACCGTGTAGAAACCGTCTGGGATCATACCTTCGATGTACTCAATGCCATCACGAGCAGCAAGTGCAGGGCGGAATTCTGTTTCGTCAGAATCCGTTGTTTCGTGTAGATCAACGTGAACCAACACTTCTGGTAAAGAAGCGACTAATGCACGTAGGTTTGCTGATTCTTCTGCTGGGGTACCGTCGTAGAAAGAGCGGTTTGGATCGACAGCATTTGGGTTCCAACGGTTGATGACTTCGTAACCCCAAGGGCTCACACAAGGTGCAACAACAATGTTGAAGTGCGCTGAGTATTGTTCTGCTTGAGTTGCGGCGAACTTGATCGCGCCATGCACACCACTGGTTTCGTAACCGTGAACACCACCTGTTACAAGGATCGTCGGTTTTGATGCATCCCAGTTTTTGCTTTTGATTGCAAAAAGCGGGAAGCGAGCTTCATCGTAGCTCAGTGAGCCGTATTGCTCGATGTCAAAGCGGTCTGCCAATGCTTGAATTTTTGGCACGACTTCTTGCTGGTATTCACGCTTAACGGTTCTTTGAGCGAACCATGCTTGACGTTCTGCTTCTTGCCATTTTTGTCCTGGCTTACCAATTGGGTAGGAGTATTCACTTTTCATCTATACTTCTTCTTTTATGTTCGCGAAAGATGAAGACAGACTAGTCCTGTCTAGCTGAGACGGCAATAGAAAACACAACTTGTGACTCTATTTTTTACAGACTCATAACTTTGATGACTGGATTGATGGTGTTACATTTTATCAATTGTTTAATCCCTTAAAAGAGACCATAAAATGGCTGGAGCAAGTTTATTAACGCTACTGGATGACATTGCAACCGTATTGGATGATGTCGCACTGATGTCTAAGGTCGCAGCGAAAAAAACCGCTGGTGTGTTGGGGGATGATTTAGCGCTGAACGCTCAGCAGGTATCCGGTGTTTCTGCTGAACGAGAAATCCCAGTGGTGTGGGCGGTTGCCAAAGGCTCATTTAAAAACAAGCTGATTTTGGTACCCGCGGCATTATTGATCAGTGCCTTTATTCCTTGGCTGATCATGCCTTTGCTTTTGATTGGTGGCTTGTTTCTTTGTTTTGAAGGTGCCGAGAAAATCTTAGAGAAGTTGTTTCCTCATTCTCATCAAGATGATGAAAAGGGGGAGGACACAAGTACTGGTGAATCCATAGAGGAATATGAGAAGAGAAAGGTCGCAGGCGCGATTCGTACCGATTTCATATTATCCGCGGAAATCATAGTGATAGCACTGGGCACCGTGACAGGTACAAGTATCCTTACTCAGATTCTTGTTGTGAGTTTGATTGCGGTTGTGATGACGATTGGTGTTTATGGTTTAGTAGCGGGGATCGTTAAGTTAGACGATTTAGGCTTTTATCTGCAGCGAACATCGAATGGCAGTGCTATTAAAACCCAATTGGGTAATGGGTTAGTCGCGTTTGCGCCCAAGTTAATGAAGACGCTTGCTGTGGTCGGCACCGCGGCGATGTTTTTGGTTGGCGGCGGCATTGTGGTGCACAATGTTCCTGCGATTCATCACTTAATTGAGCCGATTATTATGGATTTTCGAGGACATACGATAGCGACGGCGGTTGTTCCAACTCTACTGAACGGTGTTATTGGTGTCTTAGCTGGACTGATCGTCGTTGCTGTTTGGACTGTGATTGGAAAAATTCGCGGTAAGTAATCGCGCATTATTGATTTTAATAAAACTATCTCTCCACGAAACGAAAAAGGGGCACCATAATCATTATGGTGCCCCTTTTAATCTAATGGGTCGTGTTTAATTAACACCACGCTCTTATTTTGCAATATAAGCGCTTATTTACCGATTAAGCGTTTACTTTACAGACCAAGCAATCGTCTCGCCGCCACGGATTGGCACAACGATGTCTGAACCGAAAGGCATGGTCTCAGCAACGTTCCACTCTTCTTTAACAAGAGTAATGGTGTCCGTGTTACGTGGAATACCGTAGAAGTCAGGGCCGTTGTGGCTCGCGAAAGCTTCTAGGTTCTCAATCTTACCTTCTAAGTCGAACACTTCTGCGTACAGTTCAACGGCAGCATGCGCTGTGTAAGAACCTGCACAACCGCATGCTGACTCTTTTGCACCTTTTGCGTGTGGTGCAGAGTCTGTACCCAAGAAGAACTTCTTGCTGCCGCTTGTTGCAGCTTCGATAAGCGCTAATTGGTGCGTGTTGCGCTTCAGAATTGGAAGGCAGTAGAAGTGTGGCTTAATGCCGCCAACCAACATGTGGTTGCGGTTGTAAAGCAGGTGGTGAGCGGTGATGGTTGCCGCTACGTTGTCATTCGCGTTCTTAACGAAGTTTGCTGCATCAGCGGTTGTGATGTGCTCAAGAACAATCTTTAGGTTAGGGAAGTCGTTCACAATCGGTGCTAGCACTGTGTCTAGGAACTGCTTTTCGCGGTCGAAGATATCAACATCGTGAGTGGTAACTTCACCATGAACCAGTAGCAACATATCCACTTCTTGCATTGCTTCTAACACGTGGTAAATCTTTTGTGCTGACGTTACACCTGAATCAGAGTTAGTCGTCGCGCCCGCTGGGTAAAGCTTTGCTGCGACTACTGCACCAGACTCTTTCGCTTTGCGAATTTCTTCAGGTGTTGTGTTGTCTGTCAGGTAAAGTGCCATTAGAGGCTGGAATTGCTCGCTTGGCTGCTCTGCCATGATGCGTTCACGGTAAGCTAAAGCCATTTCGGTATCGGTTACCGGTGGGATGGTGTTTGGCATGATTAACGCTCGACCATTGTAGCGGCTGATATCGCGCACTGTATCTTTTAATACTTCGCCATCGCGTAGATGAACGTGCCAGTCGTCAGGACGAGTAATCGTAAGTTGTGTCATTGAAGGCTCCCACCATTTGAAGTGTTATGTAGTTGGAGCCTAAACTCGGCGAAATCTGTGAAAGCAATCGCTTACGTTTAGGCGACAGGATGATAGTGGAAAAGCACTTTCATTTCATCTTATTTTTAACTGTTCAGTGCTAGGAGCTTGTTTTTACGGCGTTTTAATTCGGTATTTATTTTTGGATACGGGTTAGCGAGTCGCCACCCAGAGTCCGTGGATCATCCCTGGCACCCAGAAGAAGAAGGTCAGGACGATGTTAATCAGCAAATCTTTACCTGCACCACGAGCGAAGAACACACCAACAGGCGGAAGTAGTACACATAAAATGATAATGACGAGTTTGTTCATGATAAATCCTTTTTATTCAATGAAAGTTCAATGCGATAACCGTGTTCACATTATAGAGTATCAAGAATGTCCGCTCCAACTTGCCACTAATAAGTTGTAAGATGCAACTTATTCATCTTGTTATGCCACTTAGTTGTAACTCACTATTGAAGTCAATCTGGGAATATTGCACAGTTAAAAAAGCAAATAAGATTTCTCACCTTATAAATAGCGTTTTAAAAGTAGATAAAACAGGGAAAGGTATGTTTGAACCAAGATCAGTAGGCATGGATGAATTAAAACTGGCAGTCTCGTTGCCAGGGTTGGATTTTGTTTCAAATGGTATCTATATTCCACCAGATGATATCGTTGGTTCTCCCTTACTTACCTCTTCGCTTGATGCTCTTTTTGTCTCAGGTTTGATTCCAGAGAAAAATCGAGAGTTAGCAGGTGCGTGTGTGGCAATAGATCTTGAGCTTTTTGTCTTTGAAAACCCTTCTAACGATTCAATAGCTATAAGAGATGTGGTTTTGAATATCACTGATAAGTTGTTTTCGGATGAGATGCCAGACAATCTTGATATCGCCGACATCAGAGAATTGAATCAATCCTCTGATTACTTACTTGCCTTCAATAATAAATACTCAGCTTTAGATTTCATGGAAACACAAGGGTTGGGAACTTTAGTCGGTGGTGTGTACCTAGCACACTGTAATACGGATTTAGATGAATATGAAACTGTGAACAAACAGCTAAGCTGCTACATGTCAGATTATGGTTTTTTATGCTCAAGTTTTCATTCATCTGGACATTCAGACTGCACAATCTTGCTCTGCATTAACTCAAAAAAGTAAATTATGCGGCATGGTAAAGCTGATGTATCCAGACCACAGTCGAAATAACGCAAGGTAGTTCTCCTTCGGTCGTGAGCTTCACTTAGATTTATATCTTCATCATCTTTTTCTTGCTGCATAATCATCATACATATCATTAATTTTGAAGAATGCGAACATGAAAATTACAACACATAGCGCACCAGTAACACCAAGCTTTTCAATCCAGTAGCCGCCAGCAAAAGAGAAATGACCAAAGCCTTTAATGGAGCTAAGCATCGTTGCAACGATATGTGTAAAAATTGGAAGTCCAAAACTGAAATAAAAGATACTCCCTTTGTTGTTATTCTTATCGAAGTAAAGATGAGCTTGAATTTTTAATAGGAATCCACTTAAAAACCCAGCAGCAATGGCAGAGTGCATAGCAGACTCATTACCAGTCAAAAAAGACAAGAAGAAGCCAATAATTACTGCACAAAATAAGAAAAAAAACACTATACCAATGAATCCGAAAAACTTAGTTTCCTTCATAGCCTGAAGGAGTTCAACGCCATTTTTCGTTGCATGAAGCCAAAGCTGAAAGCAGATCGCAAATAGAATCATGTAAGTCCATGCCTTTTCACCTTCAGCTATTGTTTTGATGTACGAATTGCTTCCGTATAGCGCCTTGCTATACACAAATGCTGACATACCATGAGGAGAATTAATGATGGCTTTAACTAAGGTATTGGCCTCACCACCAGAGATAATCTGGAAAATATTTTTTGAATTGTCTTTTTCCTTTGATTTCTGCTGATTAGCTAACGATGCTGCTTTCTGAGCTTGCCTCTCATAATACATGTTCTTTTCAGTATTGATGAAATTTAAAACGTAACTATGAGTCTTGGACACCGTGTTTGGAATTGTATCTTCAGTAAAATCAGCATAAACACCAAAGCCCCCAATAGTAACTGAGACAGTTAGCACGACATAGACGATGAAGTTACGAATTTTATTCTTGAATCTCAAGGCGAAAGGAATAGCGAAACCTAGAAGAGCAATCGATATGAAGGCTGGCTCTCGATGTAGCACGGCAAATCGCTGATTATCAAAAAGTGCCATCAAAAAAAGGAAGACGCTACAATGAATAGCTGAATACATATAAAAAAGAATTGTCGTGAATTTCACTGAACCTTTCTTCTCTTTAGTCTTAAAGATCACATCTGATTTATCTTCGCTTAATGTTGGATTCTTCATGCTTATCACTTCTAATTATAACCCACAGCCTTGCATTCTACCAAGAATACAAAGATTGCATATGCATCATGGAATATATCATTAATTTAGGGTAAGTTACTCATAAATTTATAAATTAATGGTGAAAATTAATGAGACATTGCGAAAAAAAGTTCTATAAAGATGAAAATCATTGTGGTGATTGCGGTAGTGCATTGCAGAAACCTACCAAGAGTAATATTGCTCAAGTTCACCCCGAATTGATCAACAACATAAAGAGTGAGTTTCCTAATGTAGAACTTGTAACTGGCGAGATTATTTCCATTAGTTACGCAACAGAAATGACTGGTGGGCTCGAAACCATTAAAGAAGACGAATATGATGGTAAAGACCAAACAAACACTAAGACTTACATTGACAATACAAAGGAATACAGCCTTTGGAATGCGAAAGTTGTTGATAGTGATGGCGATCTTCACGAGTTTAAAATCATTGCTGAATCTGAAGCGACACGCAACTTACATAAAGGTGATATTATTACCGTATTTAATGTTGGAATCGACGGTGTAATTGGCGAAGAGGTTATCACTGTACATAAGGATGAGGGACAAGATCAGTTTATCAAGCCTAGTCTTGTCAAAAAGCCAGAAAAAAGAACTTCAAACTTTTATTTATCTTTAGCCGTAGCTACTTTTCTTCTTGCCTTCTGGCAAACAAAAGACGTGAATATGAGCTTAATTGCGGGTGCTGTTGTGGGCGTGATCGTGTTTGGATTTGTGTATTCTCATAATTCGTCTAACTATAAAAACAGCATGATAAAATACAATCAAAGACTCGATTTCTATTCATCTATGCTGCAAATAACAAAGCAATCACTTGGCTATTTACCTTCAAAAAGACCTCGTTTAGAAAGCGATATTCTTTGTAGTTCATGTACAAAACGTATTGCTGGTGATAGCGCATACTGTGCATTTTGCGGAACCAACACTACAGAAGAACTACAAGAGCCAAGTGAGACAACCCTATTCACATCATCCGATAAGCCTACGCTAGAAATAGTTTCAACTCAGAGCCAAGCTTATGTAGAGAGCGCTGACGAACCTGCGCCGATTAAGTCTGCCAACCAACTATCAATCCAGCAAATAAAGTCGAATCTTGAGGGTGAGTACAATTCACAATTTAACACCGATTACCTACACAAGTTAGTCCTTGCTCGTGATGTTGAGTTTAACGTAATGAATAACTTCTATTTGGGCCAAGTCCTCGACATTGATACAAGAGCAGATGTTCAGTACAAATCAGAATCAAAGGAGTCGATTACAGGGACAGACAAAGAAACAGATCACTACGAATTCAGTCATTTTAACAAATCTTATAACTATACTCACACTGAAACTGAGCGTAAGCGAAATGTTGAAAACTATATTACCGACACGCGCACATCTAAACTAAGCCAAGTGCTGTTATTGCAAACAATGGATGGTAATTTAACAGAGTTACATATGCCTACAGGCATGACAGGTAAGATTCAAAGGGGAGACTGGTTGGCTATCAAAGGTTACACGCTAAGCTCAGATAACAAGGCTTTCCAAAAACACATTGAGCAAAATAAATTCCTTGAGCGAATTTACAACATCACCCAAGAATCCGAATACAGTATAGATGATGGGTTTAAGGAGTTTGAATTCAGGTTAGGCTTTGTAAGGTCTTTATATGCCTTAATCCTTGTTGTTCCACTTAGCTTCCTTTTCCCGCCACTGTTTGCCATCTACTTACTTGTTGTCTGCTTTGGAATGCTTGCCACTCCATTTGCCAAAAAACGCAATAAGAAAGCGAAAGAGATCATCATTAATGAAGCTAAAGTGCCTTGGATAAAGCTAAAAGGCAACTTACCGTCCATACAAGAACTAACGGAAAAAATCAGCTAGCCTTCCTTATACGGAAACCAGGCGCTTGCGCTTGGTTCCTTTGAACTACTAAGCATAATCACGATAAAATCTTTGTTTTAAACTTAGAGTCTTTCAGTAAATGCGTCGGCGAGCTCAATTAATTCTATGAGCTAGACACCGTGGCATTTTAAACTACTCAATAAGTGTTCGTCTTTATGAGTCAGAGCATAGTTTTGCAGTTATCTGTTCTTTTTAGTTTTACTTAACTGGTAAGAAAGTAACTGGGTAATATTACTTAACGTAAGAGCAGCGATTGTTACGACAATTTGTCAAGTTTTAAATAGTTTATGCAACTCTCTTAAGTTTAGAAGATTGCTGTCATCCCCGCCTTCATGTTGGTCGAGTGCGTTACTGTATCAAGAGGGAGCTAAACATCTCAAGATATTAGCTTAGTATCAAGTGTTTAATGCCTGCCAGTTTATCTATTTATAACCATTTGTTAGCATTGGGACAAACAACAAAACATTGGAATCGTTATGTCGCAGTCACCTATAGATCGAAAGGCTTCAGAGCAAGCTCCTTCCTTATCTCAAATCAACGTGTTTCCGGTTAAATCAGTAGGTGGGATTGCACTCTCTTCTGCTTGGGTCGAAAAACAGGGCCTTACCTTCGACAGACGTTTTATGTTGGCGTTGGCTGACGGATCAATGGTGACGGCGCGTAAGTACCCTAAAATGGTCAAGGTGTCTTCAAGCTTACAGCCAGACGGTTTGATTTTTACTTATGAAGGTAAAGAGCCGCTGCGCCTGAAATATGCAAACTTCAAGATGCAAGAAGCGCCTGCAACGGTATGGAAAGACAGCTTTACTGCGTATACCACCAACGACGAGGCGGATGATTGGTTCA
>NZ_JADDYK010000073.1:127419-167139 GCF_015163615.1 Vibrio sp. OPT18 | reverse complement strand
GCGATGTGCTTGGTGTTCGCGTAGAACTGCTGTTCTGTGGTGAGCAATCGAATCGTGTTCGAGAAAAGCTTGGTCAGAATGTCAGTTTCGCTGACGGCTATCCAATGTTGGTGATCAGCCAAGCCTCTCTCGATGAGCTTAATCGCCGCAGCCCTGAAGTTCATTCAATGGATCAGTTCCGCACCAACTTTGTTGTTTCAAATACAGAAGCCTTTGCCGAAGACGGTTGGAAGCGTATCCGAATTGGTGAGGTTGAATTCGAAGCGGTGAAGCCTTGTGAGCGTTGTATCCTGACGACAGTCGATGTTGAGAGCGGCGAATTCAGAGCGACAAAAGAGCCTCTTAATACCTTCTCTACATTCAGAGCCAACGAGCGTGGTGGAGTTTTCTTTGGTCAGAACCTTGTGGCAAAAAATGAAGGTCTGGTGAAAGCGGGTGACGTGGTTGAGGTACTTGAAACCAAAGAGAAAGAACACTACGAAGACACTTGGGTAGAGTCACTGCACTTAACTTGCGTCGAGCGTGAAGAGATCGCTCGCGACTTCACGACGTTCTGGCTAGAGCCAGCGAAAGAGAACCATTCATTACCAAGCTATCAGCCGGGACAACATTTACCGATTGAGATGGTGATTGATGGCGAAAAAGTGTCTCGTCGTTACACGTTATCTTCGAGTCCATCACGTGCAGGTCGTTTAGCGATTTCTGTAAAGCGAGTGGACGATGGTCAAATCTCAAACTGGCTCAATGATCATTTCCAAGTCGGTGATACGCTTGTTGCTCAAAATCCAGATGGCGCTTTCTATTTAGAACAAAACCCTAAGCACCCACTGCTGCTTTTGTCTGCGGGTAGCGGTATTACGCCAATGTTGTCGATGCTTCGTTATTTGGCCGACCATGTTCAGATTGATGATGTGGTTTTCTATCACCAATGTAGCAGCGAAGAAGATATCCCTTATCAAGCAGAGATCGATCAAATTGCCAATGAACATCCGGGCTTACAGGTGATTTACTCACTAAGCCAACCAACGAAAGAGTGGGATGGTTTATCAGGACGTTTGAGCGTGTCGCATGTCGCTAAAATTGAAGAGTTACACAAGCGCCAAGCCTTCGTGTGTGGCCCTGATGGCTTTATGGATAATGCCAAGAAACTGCTGATTCAAATGGGGCTTAATCCTCAGCATTATCATCAAGAAGCGTTTGGTGTTGCTCAGTCTACCGAAGAGGCGGTGAAGCCACTGCAGTTAAGTGTTAATGGCTACTTGTTCGAAGGTAATAACCAATCAACCCTGCTAGAGCAAGCGGAGTTGGCGGGTGTGTCTATCGCTTCAAGCTGCCGTGCGGGTTTCTGTGGCGCTTGTAAAGTGACCCTTGAGTCAGGGCAAGTTCACCAACCGGATGTGCCTGCATTGCAAGAACATGAACGTAATATGGGTCAGATACTGGCGTGTTGCAGTGTGCCTCAAACCGATATCGAAGTTGTTGATTAACTAGTTAGGTTATTCCGCACATAGAATAGAAAGGCCGGAAGTTCGTGAGTGAGCCTCCGGCCTTTTTGAATCTGAGATTAACTCAAAAAATTAATCGTAGATCGTTGGGATTGGTTGACGCTTGTGTTGTGTTGCTTTGTAGATGCTCACTAAGCGATCGGATACGTCTTGAGAAACGGCTTTGCCTTCAAGGAAATCATCGATCTGATCGTAAGAAAGGTTCAATGCTGCTTCATCTGCTTTCTGTGGATCAAGCTCTTCTAGATCAGCGGTTGGTACTTTCTTAACCAGTAGCTCTGGAGCACCCAGTGTTGCTGCTAGTTCACGAACTTGACGTTTGTTCAGGCCGAACAGCGGTGCTAAATCACATGCGCCGTCACCGTGCTTAGTGTAGAAGCCAGTAATGTTTTCCGCTGAGTGGTCTGTACCGATTACAAGGCCGCCAACGTAACCTGCAATTTCGTATTGTGCGATCATGCGAGCGCGAGCTTTCACATTGCCTTTCACAAAGTCGATTTTTGCTGAATCTGTTGGTAGCAAGTCAGTGCCTTCTAGAGCAACGTGAGATGCAGCGTGAAGCCCATCAACACCCGCTTTAATATTTACAGAAACAGATTGAGAAGGCTGAATGAAAGACAGCGCAAGTTGCGCTTCGTCTTCATCTTTTTGTTCACCGTAAGGCAGGCGAACCGCGATGAATTGGTAGTCGTTGCTACCAGCGCTTTCATTTAGGCTATCAACGGCCATTTGTGCTAAACGGCCACAAGTTGTCGAATCCACACCGCCACTGATACCAAGGATCAGAGACTTGCAGCCTGACTGCTGAAGTTTCGTTTTGATAAAGTCCACACGACGAGTCACTTCGAAGTGAGGGTCAATTGAAGGTAGTACGCGCATTTCGTCACGAATTAACTGTTCCATTCGTATTCCTTTCCTGCAAGCAAATTAAAAATCTAGTGTTATCATACCTAAATCATCCGATTTAAAAACCTCTTTGCACAAGCTTAGAAAGAGAAGGCAGTAATTAATAATGGAAAAAATAGCCATTTTCGGTAGTGCGTTTAATCCGCCGAGCTTAGGGCACAAAAGTGTGATTGATTCGTTGGCTCACTTTGACAAAATTCTACTCGTTCCAAGTATTGCCCATGCTTGGGGAAAAGAGATGCTAGACTTTGATACGAGATGTCAGTTAGTTAACGCATTTATTAGCGATCTTTCACTGGATCAAGTGGAGCTTTCTTTGATCGAAAAGAGCCTATTTACCCCAGGTGAAAGCGTCACGACTTATGCAGTTCTCAGTGAACTTCAAAAGTTACATCGTGACGCTGAACTGACATTTGTTATTGGCCCAGATAACTTCTTTAAGTTCTCATCTTTCTATAAATCAGATGAGATTACCGAGCAGTGGTCTGTAATGGCTTGCCCTGAAAAAGTGAAAATTCGCAGCACAGACATACGTAATGCACTGATAAGTGGAAGCGATGTTGCAAAACTGAGTACAAAGTCAGTTACAAAGATGTTGCAAGATAGTGGACTGTATCAGATAATGTAAGTTCATTAATCCAGAGGTCAGAGGACTATGCTAAAGAGCGCGATACCAGCGACGTTGATCATGGCAGCATGCAGTATGCCTGCGTATGCTGAGTGTGATTTTTTTAGCCTAGATTCGATCATGCTGACTTCTGATGAAGATGACAACTGTCTAGATTTCTCGACCAGCATCGAGTCTTTTGGCCAACGTATGATGGAAATCAGCGGGCTGAGCGATGATGAACCTGAAAGCACACCGGACTATTGGTCTGATTGGGTTCTTCAAAGTAAAGACTCACCATTGCTGACACAAAGCATTGAGTCAAACTATGTTGGCTTGGGTATGTGGTTTCCAGAAGACCTTGAAGATGAGCAGTATGATATGTCGACGGAAGAGTGGTTGATGAATCATGGTCTTCAACTCAGCATCGGTTTTGGCGAGAAAGTAGAAGGGCAGCCGCGTATGCGCTTTGATTATCGTTGGCACGACTCACGTGACGCCGACCTAATGATGCAGGTTGAGTTGCCATTCTAGACAGGTAGTGACATAGATAGATTGCAATCTACGTCTAAATAGTAAGAATTAAAAAGCCGCAAAAACTCAGTTTTTGCGGCTTTTTAGTATCTGGCTGCTAGTTTAAATACCAGCACTGACTTACCGCCAAGCTATAAATCTTCACCAAAAACAAGCATACACAGTTGCTCGAACTCTTCTTCTTTACCTGAGAACAGATCATCAATCACAAGTGAACGTTTCTGGCCTGACTGCATGCGTTTCTTCGCTTCTCGCATCACCATCACCAGAGTGTGCTCTTGTGGCAGGTTTGAATCATCAATGTTCCATTGATTGAATCGCTGAGAAAGAGCACTTTCGCAAAGCAGTGGTTTAAACGACAACACTTCTTGCTTCAAGACAGAAAGCATATCTTTAAACGCTTGTTCCGTATTATTGGCATTGGAAGCACGAGCTTTGGTTTGCTCTAGCTTTTCTAGTAGTGCCGAAGAGAGGTTAGTTTGCGTGATGTAACCCGCTTGTCTTGGGAATGAATCCGTCAAACGAACAGAAAAGTCGACGCGGTTAACCTGAGTGTTTGGAAAGTAGGTCAGTGACGTTAGGCAGTCGTGTGGAATCCAGACGCTTTGTCCTGGTTCAACGGCATACTCTTGTTTGCCTAACTTAATCAAAACCAAGCCACTTTGAACCGATACAAGGCTATGTTTAAGTACTTTCTTGCGTGGTGTGATCACCAAGTGTGAAAAGTAAGCCGATGTATATTCAATAGCGAAGTTCATAGATAGTACCTTAATTTTGGGGCGTCAAGATTACCGTTAATCTTAAAGAATGCCAACAATAACAGGGGATTTTCAATGTTTCTGGTCTGACCTTGTCAAAAGTATGGGCTCTGTAGCTGCGAGAAGTCAAAACAACGCGTAGAATGAGCCAGCTTTTTATTATATGAATTAGAAAATGACCTCTCCAACCGATCCATATGTTGATATTCGTCCTTACGGCGATGATGAAATTCCAGCGGCACTAAACCGTCTTATTAATGATGAAGAATTTATCAGTGCAATCTTGCACTACCGTTTTTCAAACCATGCGTCTTGGTTCAAAGCATTAATGAGCCCGATTTTGCGTGTGTACTTAAAAATGAAGTGGAGCAAGCTGACTAGCGTTGAATCTATTCAGATTGAAGTGAAAAAGTACTTACGTGACACGTTAGCGAAAACCACTAACGGTGTGACGTACACTGGTATCGAGTCACTGGATGCGAACCAAGCTTATCTGTTTGTATCAAACCATCGTGACATTGCTATGGATCCTGCGTTAGTAAATTACGCTCTGCATCAAAATAATCACCAGACTTGTCGTATCGCTATTGGTGACAACCTGTTGAAGAAGCCATGTGCGACAGAATTGATGCGTTTAAATAAGAGCTTCATCGTAAAGCGTTCTCTGAAAGGACCGCGTGAGATGATGAAAGCGCTAGGGCAGTTGTCTTCTTACATCAAGCACTCTCTAGAAACGGGCAACTCAATCTGGATCGCTCAAAAGGAAGGTCGTGCGAAAGACGGTAACGATTTTACTGAGCCAGCAATTTTGAAAATGTTCCACGTTGAAGGACGTAAGCAAAAAATTGCTTTCCCTGAATACGTGAAGTCATTGAAGATTGTTCCTGTGGCTATTTCTTACGAGAACGACCCATGTGACACAGCTAAAGCGATAGAGCTTTTCGAGAAAGACGTAAACGGCAGTTACGAAAAGGGTGAGTTTGAAGATATCGAAAGTATCATTCAAGGCATCATCGGTAATAAAGGACGCGTTCACGTTGGCTTCGGTCAGGTTATCGACCAAGATTTTGATACCCCTGAAGCGCTTGCTGAAGAGATCGATCGTCAGATCCACGATAACTACAAACTGTTCCCAGTGAACTTGCTGGCAGCAGAAAAAGAAGACGAGTCGATTACAACGGCCGTTAAGCAAGAGTTTGAAGCTAAACTATCGAGCCTGCCACAAGGTGCGCGTCAGTACTTGATCGATAGCTACGCGAACCCAGTGAAGAACATTGGTTAACGAACGTTAGCTTGCCAGTTGATTAGCAACTTGATTGAATTGAAAAAGGAGCCTTGGGCTCCTTTTTTGTTTCTAAATCGCTACTTGCTGCTGCGATCGAGCAATAGAGCATTAGCCTGAATTAGCGAGCGACTGCGCCACCGAGCTCCAGATTGGTTGGCCATGTGGTTATGGTGTTGCCGCCCAGGTAGATGTTGCCTTTGACTGTCATGGTCTCGGGGAGTGTTGTAATCCCAGAACCGCCTATATAAAGGTCGCCATCAATCACGATCCCGTTGGGTAGCTCAGTCAAAGGAGTACGGATCACGCTCAGATCGCCTTTCACCCTAAAGCCATTCGGTAGCCTTTCCAGTGGTGTATCGGTGAGGTTGATAAAGCCGCCCACTCTTACACCTCTTGGCCAACTGGTGATTTGGCTGCCAATCAAGTCGACGTAACCTTTTATCTTAACCCCACTCGGGATTCGAGCGAGTTGGCTGTTAGAGCCTTTTAGGCTGCCATTCACTTCTAACCCTTTGGGTAGGCGTGTGATCGCAGTATTCTCTATATTGAGATTACCATCTACCACCAAGCCAGTTGGAAGTGATGTATAAGGCTTATTTCGTAGATATAAGTTTCCGTAATTATCGAGATGGTTCAATATTTGATAGTGATCGAGTGGTTCAGCACTGACATTTGTTATGGTTAAGGAACCAATAATAAGTGCAATTATTCTGAGCATAACAGGCTTCTTATTACGATAGACGCTTACACTATAATGGAAAAATTAATCTCGCATAGTGTTTTACCCATTTGGCGGTAGATTAACCAGGAATGGAACAAAGATGGCAGGTAAATCAATGATTAGAGTAAATATACGAATTGTTAAGGTCTTTCTGATAGCCGCTTCAATGTTTGGCTCAATGTCTGCGAGTGCCAACAAAGTAATTTCAACGCCCGGTAAAGCTGCGGTGGTAGTGACACAAGGCGGTCAACAGCAACGAGTTTGTTATTACGATGACAAGGCTTATAGCATTGGGGCGGTGTTAGAGGTGGGAGGCGTAGTGATTCAGTGCGCTGCAGAAAACGATTTTGAGCAAAATGGTTTACTGGCTTGGGTTCAATTAAAAAAAGACGAGTAATTCACTCGTCTTTCAATAAGAATATAAATGCTTATATTAACGCGCTAGAGAGCGAGTCTTAAGTTCAAAAATAATCTTCTCAGCGCTAACTTCAAATTTAAAGCGAGCGTGCAACTCTGTGCTTTCTTCAGTCATTTCTGATGCTTCAAATTCAACGTTGCTAGACACTTGTTTAGCAAGTTCAACGTACTTAGCAAACTCAGCTTCAATAAGTGCTTTTGAGTTTCCGTAAACCGTTACTTCAGCAACATCGTCGCCTTCTTTAATGATGAACCCGATTTCGCCTGCACAGCCGCAAGCTTCACATACATCGTTGTTACCAATATCTTGGCTCATAATAATAATCCTCTTACAAAGTCTGAGGTTATTCTAACGAGCAATTTGAACTGTATCTACAAAAATTAAAATCTTTGAACTAATTTGTACTGGTATGCTATGTTGTTTGTTGAAGGGGTTAAATGAATGTGTACATTCGCGTCGCCAAATATGTATGTGATCTATCTCATGTTTTGTTGATAAGCAGTGTCATTAATTTGTTAGAATATCATTCAGTTAGTTGCGTCGTAACTAATTTTATAAGACTATCTATTGCTTGATAGGTATTTATACAATGAATTTATTGTTGGGTATTTGATATTCTAAGTTGTTATTTTAGATTAACCACTTAGAGAGGTAAGGTGACTTTCGAAGAATAATTAGACAAAGTGCCCAAAGAGGCAGCACTGTAAAATTGTTCGTACAAAGTATTTGTTGGTATTTAATGGAAATACTTGCGAAAAAATACCTTGCTCACATAATGCTGATAACGATTTTCATTCTGACTTCATTTGATTGAGTTAGATGGATTTACAAAGAGAAGAGCCTGAATATGCCAAAGCGTAGTAAAGAAGATACAGAAATCACGATCCAGAAAATCATGGATGCCGTTGTAGACCAGCTACTAAGATTGGGTTACGACAAGATGTCATACACGACGTTGAGTCAACAAACGGGTGTTTCTCGTACAGGTATAAGTCATCACTTTCCAAAGAAAACGGATTTTACTGCTGCTCTAGACGGTCGTATTTTCAAGATGTTCATGGAACACATTGACTTCGAAAATGGCCTTGACGCATTTTCAGCTAGCTGGGTTGCAGCACTTGAAGACGCTGAGTTCCTAGCAATCTTACGTTTACTTTTCCATCATATCGTTACTGCTGAGAGCGCACATGAGTTCGCTGCAAACGGTATTGATCGTCTATACAAGCTGACTGAAACTCAGTTTGGCGATACTAGCGGTAAAGAACTAGAGTGGTTGATTGGTAAATCATTGATTCGTATGAGCCAATAATCAGCACTCAATAAAAGAAGCTCCTGCGGGGGCTTTTTTTGTGCCTGCCGTTTCACTTCTTGCGCGTTTTTCTCTCAATCCCACGCCGATGTCGCTGTTTGCTGAATGATGTTGATTGATGCTGAATGAAGTTATTTCTTTTCTTTTTATATGCTTACGTTCAAGCTTTGTTTCCCTCTCTAGTGTTAAAAGTTAAGTAACTCTAACGGGTAGTGTGCATTTCTAGAGCCTCAAACGCTCAAGGTGAGTCGTTTTGGTGCTTGCTGTCGTAGTTATTAATAAAATTGAGTTTAAACCGAGAGGGTAGCTGTGAGCCAATAAAAAAGCCTCGAACAAATCGAGGCTTAGAATTACGTCATTGTCATTAAGAACGAATACTTAAAATGAGTCGCTCCTTAATCTGACTTATTGTGCGGGGTGAACCTGAGGGAAACTCATGGTTGGGTGTTTTTCTACGATACTTTTGTAACCATACACATCTTCTATCATCGAAGGTTTCAGCGCATCCCAAGGCTTGCCATCACACACCAAATTGCCATCTTTCAATACCACCAATCGATCGGAATACTGCGCAGCTAAGTTGAGATCATGCAAAACTACGATAACCGCGGCATTGTGGTTGTCGGCCAATTCTCTCGCAATCTTTAAGGTGTTGTGCTGGTGGGCAAGATCCAGTGCAGACGTTGGTTCATCAAGCATCAAAATACATTGGTCACCAGAGTGGTGAAGCTGAGTTAATACTCGAGCCAAGTGCACTCGCTGCTTTTCACCGCCTGATAGTGAAGGATAAAGCCTTTCACTCAAGTGAGTCACATCAGCAACATCCATTTTTTGGCTAGCAATGCTGGTCAGCTTCTTGTTGGATTCTTGCAGAGGAATCCCACCAAGCTCGACAACTTCATGTGCCAAGAATGGGAAGGTCAAGGTGCTGTGTTGAGGAAGCATAGCAAGGTGCTTAGCTAACTTGTGAGAAGGCCACTTGTCTTTACTATGTCCAAAGTATTGAATATCGCCGTTGCTTGATATCTCTTGGCACAAAGCTTTAAGCAGCGTGCTTTTACCTGCGCCATTTGGCCCAAGCAGTGTGGTTACCTTTCCCGCTTCAATCTCAATAGAAACGCCATCTAATATCACTTTACTGCCGAACTTCACTTCGATATCGGTCGCTTTTAAAGCTGAAGGAAACATTAAAGGATTCTCCCTTTCTGTTGAAATAGTAGATACAAGAAGAATGGAGCGCCGATAATCGCAGTGACAATACCTACAGGTAGCTCTGCCGGAGCAAGTACCACACGTGAGAACATGTCTGCGGCGGTTAGCAGTAGTGCGCCTAGTACCGCTGATAGTGGCAACAGAACTCGGTGGTCAGGGCCTGCTAACATGCGACCTAAATGTGGGATCACCAAACCAATAAAACCAATCATGCCAGACAGGCTAACCGTGATACCAACGCCTGCAGCCGTCAGTAGAATCAGCTTTCGTTTAAGCTTTTGTACTGGGATGCCAAGGTGTTGCGCTTCTGACTCGCCCAGTAATAGAGCATTTAGAGACATCGCTTGGCGGTAGAAAACAACAAACAATCCAACGAGCGTGACAGCAGCCAGCAAAATGCCTGACCACTTAGCGCCAGCCAATGAACCCATCGACCACAATGAAAGATCGCGCAGCATTTGGTCATCAGCAATGAAATTCAAGAAGCCAATACCAGCGCCAGAGAGCGCACTGATCGCCACACCCGCCAACAACATGATGGTGACAGAGGTGCCGAATTTACCCGTGCCTAGCTTATACACCAACAGTGTGGTTAAAGCGCCGCCAAGAAAAGCGAACACAGGAACCGCAGCAAAGTTCATGAAAGCAGGGTATTGAAGCGATAGCTCAGAGAAAAGTACGATGGCCAGTGCTGCACCAAGCGCCGCACCAGCAGACACACCGATGATCCCAGGCTCAGCAAGTGGGTTTCGAAATAAGCCCTGCATAACAGCACCACATAACGCGAGAATCGCACCAATCAACATACACAAAATGGTTCTAGGTAAGCGAATCTCTTGAATCACCAAGTTGATGTGGGGGGCCAAGTCATTGTTTGGCTGTAGTAAGCTCGCTGCGCTGTCAGCCAAGCTAATGTTCATTGGCCCAACGGTGATTGAAAACAGTGCGACGAAGACTAGGGTAGCACCTAGGCCTAACATCGATGTTTTCAGCGGGACGGATCGTAACAACATAAAGGGCCTCAATATCTGTCGCTAACTTCAATATCCATCACCAACATTGCGAAAGTAGGCTGGTGACGGGCATTGAACTAGCAACAGTAAAAATAGGGTAGTCGCGTTATAGCGGGTAGATAAGTTATAGCGGATAGATAAGAGCGTTTAATCGCTTCGCTTCAGAAAGGCTTTCAAGGCCAAGTCCGCCAACCAAAGCACTGCCATTTACGGTAATGATTTGCTTGTTCATACCTGCAGGAGTCGCCGCTAACATAGGTAGCGATTTCAGGATGGCATCAGCACCGCCCATTTTTTGGTAGCTACGGCCACTGACTAGAATCACATCGGGTTGCATTTCTACCAGTGACTCCATCGATAATGGCTTGTAAGACGTTAGGCTTTGAGCAGCAGGGTTGATACCGCCAGCCAATTCAATGATCGCGTTTGGTGAAGTCTCACCACCGGCAACGTTCGCAGGGCGACCTTCATGCAACAATAGGAAAAGTACTTTCTTCGCTTCGTTGCTTGGCACTTGGTTCGCTTTCAGTGCAGCAATCTTCTGATTTACTTCGGCTTTAACTTGCTGTGAGTGTGCTTCGGTATGGGTGATCTTGGCGATTTGGTCGATACGCTTTAATAGCCCTTCAACATTTGCTTCGGTGTTGACGATCTCTACATCGACGCCTGCCGATTTTAATTGAGAAATCGCGTTGTCTGGTCCCATTTCATCTGAGCCAATCAACGTGGTCGGTTCTAGGGCAAGTAAGCCTTCCGCAGACAGGTTTCGGTGATAGCCAATCTTTGGCAGGTTTTCTGCTTGAGGAAAGTGGCTGGTTACATCAATCGCGACTAGCTGCTCTTCAGCACCTAATGCCAAAACCAATTCAGTAACGGCACTGCCGGCACTGATGATTCGAGGTTGTTCAGCATCATTGGCCATTGCGGGTGCGCTAAGTGCCAAGCCCATAGCGGCAACTGAAAGGAGGTGTGTCTTAGTCTTTAATTTATTGAGCACGTTTAAGTTGTTCATAATAAGTTCTTTATATTTTCTTTTTGTATCGCGAAGATACTCAGTGAGCAGTCCGTTCGCATTGTGAGTTCGAATCGATAGAGAGGCTTAGTTCTGCTTGTTTAGTCTTATCAACCAGAAGCCAAACCTCGTGAAAATTGAGTGTCGCTCTAGCCATCGTCAGTGAGCAATTGAGTCGCTGGTATTCCGTTTTCTTGAAGGAATGAAAGCAACTTCACTAGGTTTTCAACGTTGGCGGCTTTATCCGCGCCAATGATGATCGGTTTTTTATCCGTTGAACCAGTCTCTTCTAACAGGGCAATCTTGAAGTTTTCCCAGTCGATGTATTCTTGGCCGTTAATTGCCCAGTAGGGTTCGCGGTCTAAAATATTGACGCTAATCGAATCCTTGTGGACTTCAGAAACGTTTTTGACATCCGAGCTTGGCAGCTCAACTTCCAGTGACTCCAGCTTTACTGATGCCGTAAGCAATAGAAAAACCATCACGATAAAAATGATGTCGAGCAGCGGTGTTAAGTCTGGCGCTAGGCTCTGTGTGTGAGATGAGTGGGGCGTTTTAATCATGCTTGGCTCACATCACCGATAGAGGTTTTGTTGACAGGCTTGCCCTGAGTATCATCAGACTGATTGGTTTGAATCGACATGCCTTCTAGCCACACATTCACATAGTTCAATGTATGCTCCAATTGAGCCAGCACTCGATCGGCCCATAGCCCTAGTAGCTGAGCACCAGAAATAGCAGGAAGCGCAATCATCAAACCTGCTGCTGTGGTTCGCATTGCTAATCCAAGACCGTCTGCCAAATCATTGGGCGTGATGCTGCCTGTTGTCGCGGCAACGCCTTTAAACATCTCAATAAGACCAAGTACCGTACCAAGCAAGCCGATGAGTGGGCTGATCACGCCGATCAAACCAAGCAGTCTTAAACCTGCATGAAGCTGGTGGCGTTTTTCTTGTAGCCAGATCCCAGCGGCATCTTCACGTAACCCTTTTGAGAAAGAGTGGTGAGCAAGCAACATTGACACGCCCTTGTACAGTAGCGGGCGTTTACCTGAAATCGACTGAGCAAGCGCTTCAATCTCTTTACTGTTGGTTGGTGAGATTTGGTTTAACTCGCGACGAATGGCACGTTTGCCCACACCAATACTGAGCATGACTTGGAAGACACGTTCAGCGATGATCATTGCTGTTAATGCCGAACAGATAAGAAGAGGCCAAGTCATTAAGCCAAGTTGATCTTGTAAGTAACTGATTTGTTGCATGATTAATCCAACCTAAAACGAACAGGTATTTGTACTCGGTGAGCAATCGCTCGACCGTTGACAGTGTGAGGTGAGAATTTCCATTGTTTAATGGCATCTAATGCGGCGTTATCGAGCATTAGTGCGCCTGATGAATTTACTAATGCTTGTTTAATTTGTTTACCTTCAGCGTCTAGCCAGATTTCATAAGTCGCGACACCTTCAACGCCACGGCGTCTTGCTTGGCGAGGGTAATTCGGTGGGGTAGGGCGCGCAGAGAAGGAAGGCTTAGTGACCAAAACTGGCTCTTGGTTTGATACGCCTTGATTTACTTCCTGAGGCTGGTTGGCAGATTCGTCCATATTCTTATCGACTTTCTTGTCGGCTAGCTTCTCTGGTTGTGGTGCTGGTTTTGACTCTGGGCGTTCTTTCTTCACCACCTTTTTCTCAGTCACTGGTTTCTTTTGAACCAGCTTCTTCTCAACTTTCTTTTCAACAACCTTTTTTTCTACTTTCTTTGGTTGAGGCTTATTGGTGATCGCTTTTTTCTTTGGAGTTGGCTTAGCTTGCTTTGGCTCAACTGTTTTTGGTTCGACTGGTTTAGGTTCAGCTTGTGAGACGGTTTCTCTTATTGGTTCTGGTTCAACTGGCTCTGTGACTGTTTTTTGCTGAGCTTGTGAGGGAACGCTCTTAGGAGTGAAGTTGATCGATACCGTGTTTGATTGGCTACCTGCAGGCATCGCAAATACTTTGGATTCTTGAGCGACAAACAACAACGCTGCATGAATCACTAACGATGCACCGCCTGCAATAACATATCTAGGAACGTTCACAATCAATCCTTTACCAAATCAAAATTCTGTATCGGATTATTGCTTAGAATCTAAATAAGATCAATTATCAATTGCATTATCATTTGCGTGTATTTATGATTCTCTCAGTTTTTAGCGAATAGTCTTCCAGACTTTGCTATGTAAGTGTTTAGAGAGATTATATGAGTCTTAATATTTATAAATTTGACGAATCAATCTTGGGTGTTTCTAGCCCTGATCCGCTTCGTTTTGCGTTTGCGAAAAAGCATTCTGCACACGCCGGAGGAAGTTCAATTCCGGTCGACCCCAGTAAGAAGTTAGAACTCTTTGACGAACTGATGCTGAGTGAAGGGAAAAAACAGGATAAGCGTTGCTTGTATATCCACATTCCTTTCTGTCGTGTGCGTTGTACGTTCTGCAATTTCTTCCAAAATGCCGCAAGCCGTAAATTAGTGGATGAGTATTTCGATGCACTGATGATCGAGCTAAAGCAGAAAGCCAAAACACCTTGGGCTCAGTCTGGACTATTTCACGCCGTCTATATTGGTGGCGGAACACCTACCGATTTGTCACCTCAGCAAGTTGAACAGCTGGGTAAAGCGATTCGTCAATATTTCCCACTAGCAAACGATGTTGAGATGACATTGGAAGGGCGCATCAATCGATTTGGCGACGAGATGTTTGATCGTGCGCTTGAAGGTGGCTTCAATCGTTTCTCATTCGGTATTCAAAGTTTCAATACTCTGGTTCGACGCAGTGCTAAGCGCCTAGATGACCGAGAGGTTGTGCTAGAACGTATCAGTTCACTGAGCCGTACAGAACAAGCGCCAATCGTTCTTGACCTGTTATACGGATTACCACACCAATCTATGGAAGTGTTCCAACAAGATTTAGAAGACTACATGTCTACTGGCGCACACGGCATTGACCTCTACCAACTGATTGTTGCGGGCAATGCACCTATGCTGAATCTTGTTGAGAAAGGAAAAATCCCACCGCCTGCGAATACGCCAGATAAGGCGAGCATGTATTTGGCGGGTGTAGAGTTCATGGCAAAAAATAAGGTCAAGCAACTGAGCGTAAACCACTGGACTCGGGATAACCGCGAACGCAGCATTTACAACAGCTTAGCGAAAACTTATGCCGAAGTTCTACCCATTGGTTGTGGCGCTGGTGGCAACATCGGCGGTCATGGTGTGATGCAGCATCGAACTTTAGACAGCTACATGGAGTCTATAAAGCAAGGTCAATTACCTATTGCCATGATGACGAAGCAAAGTTCATTAGAGCCTATCTTCTCAACATTAAAGGCAGGTTTCGATTCTGGTGTTGTTAGAAGAAGTACGCTACCGAGCTTTATGGGACAAGACACGTTCGACTACCTCAAGCCTTTGTTCGCGCATTGGGAAAAGAACGGTTTAGTTGAGCTTTCGGAAGATTATCTGTGCCTGACTATTGCTGGCAGCTTTTGGGCGGTAAGCCTAGCTCAGAGTGTAATTCAAGTGCTTAACGCTGAATACCAAGCTATGTATCCAGCGCCTAAAGCATCAGGTTCGGGCGTACACCCGCATGCAAGTTTGAAGCACGCTTAATATCGAATTTTTAGTTTATAACTTACGTAAATTACTCGTTTATACGGAACATATTCAATGACAGATACAACATTAGAAATGACAGAAACTCTAGAACAACGCGTAGCTCTAATTTTAGAAGAAGAGCCAAAACTACTGCCAACAGCAATTGCTGAGAAGCTAGGTGTTTCAGAGGTTGAAGTGGTTGCTGCTTTTCCAAACGACATGGCGGTAATGCTAGATGGCAGCCGTGCTCAAGAGATTCTAGAAGGTTTAGTGGGTTGGGGCCCTGTGACCACTATCGTGCATTCATTTGGTTCTATCTTTGAAGTAAAAGCGCCATTCCCGAAAGGTAAAGTAGCGCGTGGTTACTACAATCTGATGGGCAAAGAGGGCGAGCTTCATGGCCACCTAAAACTGGATAACGTTAAACATATCGGTTTGGTGAGCAAGGCGTTCATGGGTCGTGAAAGCCATTACTTCGGCTTCTTCAGTGAAACCGGTGAGAACATTTTTAAGATTTACCTAGGCCGCAACGAAAAGCGTGAGCTTATTGCCGACCAAGTAGAACGCTTTAAAGCGCTAAAAGAACAAGCTTAATCAATAGTAAATAATCAGCAGCAATCCTACACAAGGGTGCCAACTGGCTTAAACAAGACATCAATGCTCGAGGATCGTTTAGTTCGCTAATGATCGTTCAACCTCGGGCAAAAATAATAAATCAGAGAAAGTGAAGAAAGGAATTACCCATGGAACAGCAAGTAAAACAAGAACGTCTACAAGGTCGCCTAGGTCCAGAAATCAAAGAGTTTCGCCAAGAGCGCCGTACCCTTCAACTTGCAACGGTTGATGAAGAAGGTCGCCCGAACGTAAGTTACGCACCTTTCGTTCAGAACCAAGAAGGTTACTTTGTTCTAATTTCTGATATTGCTCGTCATGCTCGTAACTTGAAAGCGAACCCTCAGGTCTCTTTGATGATGATTGAAGACGAAGAGAGCTCGAAGCAGCTTTATGCACGTAAACGTTTAACGTTTGATGCTCAAGCAAGTGTTATTGAGCGTGAAACGGAACTTTGGACTCAAGTGATTGGCCAGATGCAAGAGCGTTTTGGTGAAATCATTGATGGTTTGAGCCAACTTCAAGACTTCTCTCTATTCAATCTTAAAGCTGAGAACGGCCTGTTCGTTAAAGGCTTTGGTCAAGCATACCAAGTGTCAGGCGACGATCTGGTGGATTTCGTTCACCTACAAGAAGGCCACAAAAAAGTGTCTAACGAATAACTCGTTTAACCGATTTCTTCAGGAGCCCTCCAATGTGAGGGCTTTTTTATGTCTAAATCAAAGAGTTTGGTATATTGGCGTTTGATGACTATTTATGTGTAAGGATCGGTACGTGAAACCAGTAAGTCGAGATTGGGACGAGTTCTGTTACCCATTTATCTATGAAGACAGTCCTATCTGTGATTTTGAGATTTTGTCGGATGAACTTTGTTGCCGAGTTGGGTTGGTGTTGTCTTTAGAGCTAGAGCCTCAGGTTCGTGAGATCCTGCAACGCTTGCAGCCAAACATCTACCATTTGAATGGCTCTGTGCGCGGTAAGCTTGCCATCACCGAGTCTGAATTGGTCGAGCTCAAGCAAGATTATCATCGTATCCGTGAGCAGCTAGAAGGGGGTTTTAAAGGCTTTGTCTTACCCGGTGGGCACCGAGTCTCTAGTGAACTTCACTTGTGTCGTTGTCAGGCTAAAAAGGTCGTGCGAGCTTTGGTGACTATTGAACATCATGAAAGCAAAAAGTCGCCAGACCCGATTCTTTTTAAATACGCAAACCTAGTGGCGAACACTCTCTATGCATTGGCCTCTTTTACCAATCATATCAATGAAGTCGAGGAAGTGGAATTTGTCAGTAAGAGCTACTCTATGCCGAAAAAGTCTAAGTCAGAAAACAAAGACTAACGGTTAGCTCTATTCTTATTAAGATTTGAAGAAAGAAGAGACTAAGAAGCTAAACCATTGAGCATTATGCTAGGTTTAGCTTCTAAAACGAGCCTAAGCAGCCGTAGAGGTGTCGTTTAAGACTTTTGCGCCGCGTAGCATAGCTTCGATTAATTCACCCGCGTTGAACTTCTCAAGCGCTTCATGTGCCCCCACCTGATTGGCGCGGTCAACACAGATCTCACTGGATAGTGAGGTATGCAAAATACAGTAAGCGTGACTTAAAGCGCTGTCGTTTTGCACTTCAAATGCAAGCTCATAACCATCTAATCCCGGCATCTCGATATCACTCACCAGAAGATCAATGGCATTGCCAGCGCTGGCTTGGCGTCGCATCAGGTCGATGGCATCTAAGCCGTTGTTACATATGCTGTAAGGGATGTTGATGCTGTCTAAGGCATCTGATAACTGTTTACGTGCAATCAAAGAGTCATCCACCAATAAGATGTTCAACGCTTTGAGGCGTTCCCTTTCTACATCGGTCAGCATCGGGATGTGCGCATTCTCATAAGCAGGGTAGATCTTAGAAAGCAGTAATTCCACGTCGAGCATTTGGACGATACGGTCTTCGAAACGTGTAATACCGGTAACAAACACATTGCGACCCACACTGGTGGGTGGAGATTCAATACTCTTCCAGTCGCATTCAATGATTTTATCAATCGAACGAACCAAGAACGCCACAACTGTTCTCAAACAGTCAGTAACGATGAGTACACAATCTTGGTATTCAGCGGGTGTTATCGGACGGAAACCAATCGCAGCGGACATATCAATCACAGGAACTGTAAGGTCGCGGATAGTCACTGTACCAATCACGTGATGATGGGAGTAGGGGATCTGAGTCATCGGCTGAAAAGGGACGATTTCTCTGACCTTAAGCGTGCCAATCGCAAAACTTTGAGTGAGGGACAACTTGAACATCAACATTCCCTGTGACTGACTCGCTTTACTGATCGGTTTGGCCATAAGTGGCTCCTACTTAATACGCGCTTAATTTATAAGGATTAATTTAAAGGGAAATGGAAGCCGCAGCAAGTCGCGATGTGGTTTTTAATGGTCTTTAAGGCAGTTGTTTTCGGTTATAGAGTGAAGAATAGCGGTTCTTGGGTTAAAATCACGCTAAACGTTGGCTGTCGATGAATTTATGTCGATAAGCCGTTAGCGGCAAACAGATTTACAACAGTCAGTACATTAGCGATATTTTAAGCAATCGTCGTAAGTAAACTGGCAGCAACAAACTGAGAATTATCATGGCAAGAACAGCAGCAGCGCTTCATATTTTGGTGAAGCATAAAGAACTAGCAGAAGACATCATGACGCAGCTTAAAAAGGGCGCTAAATTTCAAACGCTAGCGAAGAAACATTCAACCTGTCCATCTGGTAAGAAGGGCGGCGACCTAGGTGAGTTCAAAAAAGGTCAAATGGTGCCTCAGTTTGATAAGGTTTGTTTCTCTGGCGAGACGCTTGTACCCCACCTTGTGAAAACAAAATTTGGTTGGCACGTCGTGAAGGTTCTTTACAGAACTTAGTCGTAAATATGTGTTAGATTGATAAAAAGGAGCGTATATACGCTCCTTTTTTGTATCCATTTGACGCACTTTAAACGCTTATGTAACTTGGTCGTTCTAAGGCAACCAAAGTTATGTAGCGGCAGTTTAGTGAATCAATGTTGTTTCGAGATGATCTCTTCGAATAACACTTGGATTAGCTTGCTACCATGGTCAGTGCTCCAGTCTTGCGCCAGTTCTGCAATCAACTGATTGGTTGAAGTTAGGGTAACACCGTGTTTTTCCATTCTTCTTAGTGCTGTTTCATCCGCTAATGTTGTTGGGGAACCAGACCCGTCAACCACGACCTGTACATTGTAACCTTCAACTATGGCTGTAATCGCTGGGTAAACAACACATACATCCGTGGTGATCCCTGCAATGATGATATTTTTGCGTCCAGTTGCTTTAACCGCAGCCGCAAAGTTTTCATCTTTCATGCTATCGACAACTCCTCCTCGAAGAATACGATTCTCGTAAGCTTCTGGTACTGCGTTAATCAGTTCATCAAAAAGAGGGCCTTGTGCTTGATCTTCCATACTCGATGTTAGGATCAGCGGCATCTTGGTCACATGTGCAGCACGAGCTAATGCGACTGTGTTGTCTTTGATCTCTTCCAAGCTAGCTGAGCCAACCCAACCCATGGTGCCAACTTGATGGTCGATCAGTAGCATGACAGAGTTTTCTGGAGTGAATGTTGTAGTATTCATAATGGACTTCCTTTTTTAGTTATTGGTTTACTTGCTGGGATTGCAGATGTTTTATTCGTCTAACACCTGCGATTAAGTTGCTAGTGCTGCTGTGTAACGATGCTCCATTACTAATGAAGTCTTGTTTTAATGGGGTTCCCGAGACGATTACAAACTCAGCATTACTCTCTAATGCAGAGACAGCGATTAGCGATGTATTCTTATCAAACACACCTAATTCACCCGCTGATAAGTCTTTACTTCCGACTCTGACAGAGCCATGGCGTACAAAAATAAAGGCTGTTGTCTGTGATGGTTCTCCTGCGTATTGCCATGTGTATTCGGCATCTAAGTTGATGTGTAAATACGTCATATCAACAGGAGTGAGAGCCTTGCTTTGCTTGCCGTTAAATCGTCCCACAAGTACTTTGGTGGTTGAATGAGCCTCTTCAACAACTGGGAGTTGCTCTTGTTGCTGGGTTGAATAAGTGACAGGCCCCAATTCATGTTCGTCTTCGGGTAAGGCAACCCAGAGCTGAAATGCATCCGCAACTTTGTTGTCCGGGTGAACGGTCTCTTTGTGCAGCACTCCCGAACCCGCAGACATGATTTGTATGCCTCCGGCTTCTAATAAGCCTGAATGGCCGCCGGTGTCTTTGTGAGCAATAGCCCCAATCTGTGGATAGCTTATGGTCGCTACGCCTGAATGTCCGTGAAAGTCAAAACCGGCGGTTCCCTTCACATTCGACATTTTAAAGTAGTCCCAAAGCACAAAAGGGTTGAGATCTTTGAGGTTCGATGAGCTTACATAGCTCGTTACGGGGCCGTGATTTTGACCATTTCTGATTTCATGTATTTGTCTAATCATTTTGTTAGTCCTTAAATTTGATTGCTGAAAATAATTTTAATAAAAGATTCATTACTTGATTAGATGGTATATTTGGTTTTGTTAATCCCATTATTGAAGGTAATAAGGATGAATCTGAATGACATCAAGGTGTTCATTGACGTTGTAGAAGCTGGGAGTTTTGCTGGTGCAGGTAAAGTTTTGGAGATGCCTTCTACGACGGTAAGTAGGAAGGTGCAGATGCTCGAAGCTGACTTGGGCGTTAAGCTCCTTCATAGAAGCACTCGTAAGCTTTCTATGACAGAAGCAGGGCACCAATACTTCCAATCGTGCCAACAACATCTTGCTGCTCTAGAAGAGGCTAATGAACAGATCAAGCAAACTCAGCTAGAGCCAAAAGGAAAAATTCGTATCACGTCGCCATTAGAATTTGCGATTCAATACGTACAGCCTTGGATCGTCGAGTTCTTAAATCAATACCCGGATATCAGTATCGAGCTCGATACCTCAGATGACTATGTCAATATGGTTGAAGAGCGAATGGATATCGCGTTTCGCTCTGGGACGCTGCAAGACTCTTCACTCATTGCGAGAAGGATAGGTCCCAAGAAGAATATCTGTTGTGCTAGCCCAGAGTTCCTGACAAAGGCTAAGAAGATCAAAGTGCCAGAGGACCTTCAGAAGGTTAATTGTTTGGTTATGGGCCACTCAATAGCCCACACCCGATGGCATTTTACAAAAGCTGAACAGGCTCATCATGTCGAAGTGACAGGTTTCTATGCGGCGAATGGTGCCAGGTTAATTATTGACTCGGCATTGCAAGGGCTCGGCGTCGCTTATATTCCAATTGCATTAGCGACCCCATACCTTAAAAATGGCCAATTAGTGCCAGTGCTCACTGACTATGACACACCAACCTCAGACATGTTTGTGGTCTATCAATTTCATCGATACATGGCGAAACCGACCCGACTCTTTGTCGATTTTGTTATGGAGAAAGTGACGCCAAATGCGCCTTGGGAAGGTTGATGCGCTTGATTCTGCATTTTGTTTGGATTGTTCGATGTTTGTTTCTGGGCGTTTATCAAGAATATCTCGCCTCAAAGCAATGCCCTTGTAAAGTATGTAACTGAAGTTCTGTCGTAAAACTGTTGTATCATATGCATCGAATGGAATTTAAATGAGAGCTTATACGCTCCTTTTTTACGCGTTTTAAAGTACTACGGTTGAGTGTTCATCCCGGACGTTATGCGATAATTGGCGCTACGCCCTTAACTATCCGCCGTGACTAATCGGTGGGAGGATGAGGGGTTTTAATGAGTAACTCATATAATAAATACCATTCTTAAGGAAATTTATGCAGCTTTGCCTTTTAGCCTTTGTATTTATCTAGAAAGCTGTAAACGAGTTTGGTAGGAGAACAACATGGAGAGTTCAGCTATGTTAAGCAACCCAGCGACAGATGTCATATTGCATGCCTTTGACTGGTGCTACGCTGACGTAATGAAGAACGCCCCACTGATCCAAGAGTTGGGTTATAAATCTGTTTTAGTATCACCGGCGATGAAATCGCTGCGCGGGCCTAAAGGTTGCGACCGAAATTCTGGCACCCAATGGTGGCAACGCTATCAACCCCAAGATTATCGTGTGATCGACAATCAGCTTGGTGACACGCAAGACTTCACTGCGATGGTGAACACGTTAAAGCAACACGGGCTTCGTACCTATGTAGATGTTGTGTTCAATCATATGGCCAACGAATCGGGTATCCGCGGTGATCTAACGTATCCCAATCAGCAAGACATGGCGTCTTATCAAAAAGATGCTGACTATTATGAATCCATACGTTTGTTTGGTGACCTTTCTGAGCCTTTATTTGATGAAAACGACTTCGTGGAAGCGTTTGGTATCAAGAACTGGAAAGACACTTGGGAAGTGCAAAACGGGCGTATTACCGGTGGCGCGAGCGATCCTGGGCTGCCAACGCTGCTAGATGACGATAATGTGGTGGCACAACAAAGAGCCTACCTAAAAGCACTGAAAGACATCGGTGTGAAAGGATTTCGCATTGATGCGGCAAAGCACATGACACTGGCACACCTACGCAAGGTATGGACTGATGACATCTGCGAAGAAATGCACATCTTCGGTGAGATCATTACCGATGGCGGTGCGACAGAAGAAGAGTATGAGCTATTCCTCGAGCCATATCTTAAACACACTCGCTTAGGGGCGTACGATTTCCCGTTGTTCAACACCATCTTCAAAGCATTTGAAGAGCAGGGCAGCTTTAAGTCTTTGATTAACCCTTACTGTTTTGGTCAAGCTCTGTCGAATATGCGAGCCATCACGTTTGCAGTCACCCATGATATTCCAAACAACGAGGTGTTTTTGGAGCATGTAATGGATGAAGTGGATGAGCGATTGGCGCACGCTTTCATTCTTGGTCGAGATGGCGGTGTGCCACTGGTTTACAGTGAACTGAGCACCAGCGGTATTCTGGACAAGAGCGGTCAGCCTCGTTGGCTTAACGACTGGCAAGCGCCTTACATGAAAAACATGATTCAATTCCATAACCATGTTCATGGCGAAGCGATGCGTGTGGTTGAAGCAAATGATGATTTGTTGGTGTTTGTCCGTGGCGATAAAGGCATTGTGGTGATCAACAAGTCGAAGCGAAGCAAAACAGCCTCATTAAATTGGACTGGTGCCGTGACCGACTTGTTGTCTGGAGAAGTGTTTGACTGTGTCGGTAAGGAGTTGACCATTAAGGTTGAGCCTAACCAGTGCATGATGCTGACAACCAACTCGACCGAATCTGTTATGAGTTACGTCTAATCGTTTAGAAAGACAATATTGAAAAGAAAGCCCCGCTACTGGCAATCAGTAAGCGGGGCTTTTTATTTGAAGCTGTTTATTAGTTACTAAACAGAGTGTTAGTTCAACGGTAAGGCAGTTAAACCGTAAACTTGTTTAATAGTTCGTCTTGTTGGCGAACATTGTCTGTTTGAACCTGCATTGCTGTGTTCGCTTCTTGAGCTGCGTTGGACACTTGTGTTGAAAGGTCTTTGATCTTAACTGTGTTGTTATTGATCTCTTCCGCTACCAAGCTCTGCTCTTCTGCCGCTGAAGCAATCTGGATGTTCATATCTGAGATACGTTGAATCGCGTCACGGATACGGTCAAGTGAAGAGTTCGCTTGCTGAGCGCGTTCAACGGCGTCAGTGGCTGTGTCTTTACTTTGGTTCATCGCGTTCGATACTGAGCTTGCACCCGCTTGGAGCTGTTCAATCATGTTGCGGATTTCTGTGGTCGATTCTTGAGTACGTTGCGCCAGAGTGCGAACTTCATCGGCAACGACTGCGAAACCACGGCCTGACTCACCAGCACGCGCCGCTTCAATAGCCGCATTCAATGCCAGTAGGTTGGTTTGGTCTGCAATATCGTTGATTACTTTTAGAATCGTTTCGATGTTGGCCGTTGCTGATTCAAGTACTTGTACTTCGGCAACCGCTTGGTCGATACGTGCTGAAAGGTTATCAATCGCTTGAGTGGTGTCACTTACGACAGATGTGCCGTCTAGCGTTGCTTCGTCTGCTTCACGAGCTGCCGCTGCTGCGCCTTGAGCATTGTTTGCAACTTCAGTTGCAGTAACCGCCATTTCGTTCATTGCAGTCGCTAACTGTTCAAGCTCTTGCAGCTGGGTATTCATTGCTTTCGCTGATTCGCCCGCACCTTTCACTGTGATTTCAGTACCACGTTTAATCTCAACACCAATCGCTTTCGATTGAATGATCTGATTTTGTAGATTTTCGGTAAAGGTATTGAAGCCTTTCGCTAGGTCAGAGAACTCTTTGTCTGTGTTGGTATCTAGGCGCTTTGTTAGGTCACCTTGCCCACTTGCCACATCTTGAATCGCTTGGTTAAGTGCATCCAGTGGACGCATTAACACGCGAATTAGAACTGTTAGAGCAATGATGCTGAGAATCACCGCAATCAAAGAGTAGATCATTGAGCTGTTCTTCAATTCTTCAACGGTTTGGAAAGCGATCTCTTCATCCAGGATGGCACCGATGTACCAATCTTCACTTGGGATGTGGGTAAAGTTAACTAGGAACATTTTGCCGTCGACTTCAATTTCTTGAGAGCCTTCACGAATAGTCGCTTGTGGCATGTAGCTTGATAGCGTTTCACCGTTGTTTTTCGCATTCGGGTGAGCAATCGTGGTGCCGTCGGCAGTGACTAGGAACAGATAACCCGCATCAAACAAGTTCACTTGGTTGACCAAGGTAGCAAGGTTCGTCAGCTCTAGGTCGTAGAACATACCTGCAGTAAAGCGACCATTGTTTTTAACTGGAGTGCCCACTGAGATGATGACTTTCTTACTTGATGCATCCACATAAGGAGCGGTCACAACTAAACTGTTTTTGGATTTAGCATCAATGTACCAAGGACGAATTCGCGGGTCGTAATCTGGACCTGCATCCCAACCATCATCATTTTCAATAACGAAACCGTTTGCTTCATAACCAAAACCAACCGCTAGGAAGCTGTTTTTAAGCTTTGGCTTTTCTAAGATATCTTTAACGTAAGCGCGATCTTCAGGGTTGATCTCGATGACTTCAGTCGTCGATTGAGCCAACGCTTTCTTGGCGTTCATCTCCGATACTACGGTATTTTTCACGCCCGAGACCATCTCTTTCAGGCTCGCATTGACGTGGTTTTCTACTGCACTTCTTACAGTGTAAAGTTGTTGTATTGAAAGCAATGATACTGTCACTAGCAGCAAGGCTGATGATGCAGCAACCACCTTATGGCTAAATTTCATTGAGTTTTCCCCTTCTCACAGGCTTTGCGAAGACTAAAGTTAATCGTGTTTTTGGAATTATATATATCGACTAGATTGAATTTTACTTGAATGTAATTTCACAAAATAGACTACAAAAATACAACAACCTAAACAATACAAAATTCACTAAATCACATATTTGCTACTTTTAGTATTTGGTTCAATGAGTTGGGGAATGGGGCTAGACGGAGTTTAAGGAGGGATTAAGAATGTATTAATTTGACAATTATGCGTTCAGTTTTCTATAAACAAGAGGTGGGTTGAATAAACGATATGAAATCAAATGATATGCAGAAATTATAAATTGATTGAACTCTAAATAATACTGTGTATATATTTTCGCAAATAAAAAGCCCCACAAAAGTGAGGCTTATAATTCTATCTGCTTATTGAATTATATAAGTAGCATCTAATTTAGAATATTAGATGCGCTACACCAGCGATAACTGGAAGCGTAATTAACGTACGTAGAATAAAGATAATAAACAGTTCTAAGATGTTCACTGGAATCTTACTGCCTAGAAGTAGAGCGCCTACTTCAGACATGTAGATCAGTTGAGTTACCGACATCGCTGCAATAACAAAGCGAGTCATCTCGTTGTCGATAGAAGCGGCAAGAATCGCAGGAATAAACATATCCGCAAAACCAACAACAATCGTTTCAGATGCTGCAACCGCTTCAGGAACACCAAGTAGCTCTAGGAATGGAATGAAAGGCTGACCTAGGAATGAGAATACAGACGTGTATTCCGCAATAACCAGCGCCATCGTACCAAGTCCCATAACAACAGGCAGTACGCCAAATACCATATCCACGGCGTTACGGATGCCTTCAGCAAATACTGACTTAGCAGACTTAACTTGCGATGCTTTGCTTACTGCTAACTCAAGGCCCCAAGAGAATGTTGAGTGACCTGCTGGGATCGCGTCAGCGTCTTTGTGCGGCTTGCTGCCATCAATGAAAGTATCTTTCTTCATGCTGAGTGGTGGAAGGCGAGGGATGATTACCGCTGCCACAATACCCGCTAAACAGATTGCTGCGTAGAAAGGTAGGAATAGGTGCTCTAGTTCTACCTGAGCAATAACCACAAGACTGAATGTGATAGATACTGCTGAGAAAGTCGTACCAACAACCGCAGCTTCACGCTGAGTGTAGAATTTCTTCTCGTACTGTTTACTGGTAAGCAGGATACCAACGCTGCCGTCACCTAACCAAGAAGCCATACAGTCAATCGCACTACGACCTGGTAGGTTGAAGATTGGACGCATGATTTTACTTAGTAGCGTGCCAAACAGCTCTAGTAGGCCAAAGTTAAGTAGAAGCGGCAGTAGCAAACCAGCAAAGATGAATACTGAGAACAGTGTCGGAAGCAGGCCTTCTAGAACCAGACCACCGGTATTTTCTTCCCAAATAACCTCAGGGCCAACTTGGAAGAAAGCCATAACGGCTGCAGCACCACCAATTAAACGAACCAGCAACCATAGTGGAGATGGGTTGAAAAGGCCGTTTAAAAATGAATTTGATGTAATGAATGTAGGCTTAAAAATGGTGCTTAAAACTGAAGCTACAGACATGAAGGCAACGATCGCAGTGATGATAGGAACTAGATATTCACCGAAAACCGCTTGAATTGATTTGGCTAAGATAGCTACAGGGATGGTTAGATCACCTTGATAGCTGATTGGCGCCATGAAAAGGAATAAACCAATCAATGATGGGATTAAGAAAACCCAGAAACTGCCCTTAGATTTCTCTGTTTGAGCAGTATTCGTGTTGTTAGACATGTTATTGTTCTCGAATTTCTACACGTAAAAAAGCCACATCCTTGGCATTTTTATTCACTAAACGTCCGTATTTTCTCATTGGGTGCAAGATTACCCAGTATTAATATCGCTTGCAATACTATTCATCAAATATCGCTAAATATTCATGCTGGTTATTCTGCAACGTATTAAGAGTTTAGAATAAAGTGTTGCGGATGTTACGTAGTTTGAGGTTATATTGCCAGATATTTATAAATTGACTGGGGTTTCAGTTCGATAGGTCAAGTATAACCAGTAGCTAAACGCAATAATGAAGGCGAAAGAGGCTGGGAAAGCCAATGCTAAGATTTCGAAGCGTTGGAACAGACAAGCGCCACTTAAGCCGCCAAACAGGAAGCCAACCACAATGAACATCAGCAGTTTGGCTTTACGGCGGTCAAAAGGCATCCCTTTTAAGCGAGCGCCAATCATGATCCCAAGATCGGTAACAATCCCGCTCATGTGTGTTGTTCTAATGATCGCCCCACTGTAAGTGGTGATCATCGCGTTCTGCAAACCACACGCGGCTGAAGCGAAATACTGACCTGAAGTATAGCCTTGCAACAGTGTCCACAGCGCCAAAAACAGCAATCCACCCTCAATACATAGCGCAACACCGTAACGGCGTCCTAACTTCAATGCTTGGTTTTCAATAAAGAATCCGCTGAATGCCGCACCTAACATGAAGCTCATGATCACCAATAGGAGGTGAACAGAAGCCGAGGTCGGTGTAAGTAGGCTACTGCCGAGCAAAGACATGGTGCCGGAAATATGGGAGATAGCTTGATGTTGGAAGCCAAGTAAGCCGATAGCATTAACACTGCCAGCAAGACCGGCTAACAGTAAGGCGCCGTATTCAACCCAGCGAGGTAGCTTAGAAATCATGTGGTTCACCCTGGGTTAAATAGAGGAGCAAGATTATAACGCTAGAGAAAAGATACGCTAGCGTTGTGGAGCATTGATATTTGATCTTAGGCAACAGTATTGCAGTTTGTTTTAATACTGTTGCTCTATAAAGATAACGCTCAATGACAAACTAGTTGTAATGGTTCATTTGGTGGTCGAACTTAACCCAACCGTGTTTGCGTTCTTCGTAAACCGAAAAGCTCGGCAGTGGGAAATCTTGCTCTTTAAATAATCCGAGCGGGACGATATAAAAATCGGCGGCGGCAACTGACTGCAAAAGCATGGTGGTGCCACACTTGGGACAAAACTGATAGGTGACTTCATTACCCGTATCGCTGATGCGTGAAAAAGAGGTCACTTCACCGCTGAGTGTAACTTGTTCTATTGGGAACCGAGCCTGAACGCCGAACACACTTCCGGTGCGTTTCTGACACTCATAGCAATGGCAGACAGAGGTGCGTTGAGGTTCGCCTCGGCATACTAGGTTGACTGCTCCACAGCGGCATTCGCAACTTCTGATATTTCTATCTTTAATATGATTGATATCCATCCATGCTCCACTTCTGGTTAACCCTGTATTGATAATTATACTAAAGCCCTTTATGGTCTGCACAACTGGATGAAAACAAAAGAATATAATTGCCCATGAAAAAGAAAATCTTACCTATTCCCCTGATTCTACTGATTCCAATTGTCATGCTGGTTGTGGTGATAGTAGCGGGTATTTATCGCTTTAGCTTAAGTGATGAAGAGATCTTGGCGAAGTTTCCTTCTTCTCAAGTGAGTTATGACCCAGTCGTAGAAACCGTTTTTGATTTGAAGACGACCAACCCATGGACAATTAAAGTTCCTGAAACTAACGCCTACGCTTTTATCAATGAAGTTGATGAGCCTAAAGCTATCGCGTTTGGACGTTATGACTCAGGTGTTGAGCGCGGTGTGGTAACGGTAGACACCAATAATCTTTCAGCTGTCACGCTGGGCAAGGCGAGTTTCTTTGTCGCGCCGATGTGGATATCTAACCAAGGCAGCGGTGTTTTCTATTATCTTGGCCTTTTTAAACATGACCAGCAGCGAAGCCGTGTGGTGTTAGTCGACCAACTTTTACTGGGTGATCGTATACAAATTCAGACATTGGAGGTCGCTCAGCAGCCAGATTCGCAATCACAGAATAAACTCACTGGGGAAGGTTTTATCGGCTTTACTCAGCATTCTGCGGAACAATCATTTGCAGAACCCCCTTCTGAAAAGGTGTTAATGAGTTTTTCTTTTGATACGCAATCAATTGGTAAGCAATAACGTTTTCGTGAATGTAAGGATCTGTTGTTTATGTGAGCCAAATTACATATTATCTTAGTTAGATGAATGAAATTTAGACACACTTAGCTTTGTGTCCGCTTATTTTTACAAATGGAGCTTGCGAATGATTAATAAACGTTTTTTTAAGACGAAAGATGAAGTTGAAGTGACCTTCGAGCTAGAAGCTCAGGAAGCGAACTCTGTATCCATCGTTGCTGACTTTCTTGATTGGAAAGCCACCCCAATGAAAAAACTGGCCAAAGGGAAGGTTTACAAGTTTAAAACTCGCCTACCTAAAGATGGCGAGTTTCAATTCCGCTACCTAGTTGATGACCAACAATGGGTGAACGATGCGAACGCTGACCGTTACATCCCAAATGAGTTTGGTGAAGACAACTGCTTAGTGTCGACGGTAAACGCATAGTCTTTTTCTCAAAACCAGCGACTAATTCGCTTCGTTTATTAATTATTCGAAACGGAATAACGTCAACTAATAGAAAGCAGAAACTAGCCGTTTCTGCTTTTTTATTTTCAAATTTAGCGGTTAATTTTATTTTTCATTTAATGGCCTTCATCTACGGCAACTCAATGACTTAGGCTAAGTTGGGCAGATTCACATCATATTATGACAATGCATTGATGATTTATGCGTTTGAAAAGCATATCCTATGCCTTTATATCGTAGAAAGACCTGTTTACCGTGTATTCAAAAATATTTTCCTCTCCGTTTGCCGAGCTTTCACCTGTAAAAAAAGTAGCTATTTTAGGACTGCCGCTTATTGCAGCGATTGGAGTTGCTCTGCAATCTTCGCAATCAAATCTGACGAAAACGATCGATCTTGATCTACCAGACTCAACCGTTATTGAGTCTATTCTGTCACCATCTTCTGTTACCGTTATTGAGCCGCCGACATTTGAGTATCAAATTCAATCTGGCGATAACTTGAGTAGCATCTTCACGCAACTTGGATTTTCTTATAAATCGATGATGAGCGTGATGGAAACCGATTTGAACTTCCTTGCTTTAGATACGCTTCGTCCGGGTAATACATTACGCTTTTGGCGTGATGAAGCGACCGGCGACCTTTCTAAAATGGAACTTCAATTTAGCGTCGCAGACAAAGTGGTTTACCGACTGCTGGATGACGGCAGCTACGAATTCGAAGACATCTCTATTCCTGGTGAATGGAAGCAAAAACCTTTAGTCGGTGATATTCAAGGCAGCTTTTCTATGTCGGCGAACAAGGTTGGCCTGAGCAGTCTTGAGATTGACCATATTGTGACACTTCTTAAAGATAAGCTGAACTTTAGCCGAGACCTACGCGCTGGCGATCAGTTTGAAGTACTTCAAAAAGCGCAATATGTTGATGGTGTTGCAACCGGCAAACGTGAAATTGAAGCGATTAAAATCATGAATCGTAACCGCGTTGTGTCAGCGTACTTACACACTGATGGACAATATTACGATGCTAATGGCGATAGCTTACAACGTGCTTTCCAACGTTACCCAGTGAGCAGTAGCTGGCGCCAAAGTTCTCAGTTTAACCCTAAGCGCTTACACCCTGTGACAGGCCGCGTCTCACCGCATAACGGTACCGACTTCGCGACGCCAATTGGCACGCCGGTTCAAGCAACGGGGGACGGCAAAGTGATTATGACGCGTAAGCACCCATACGCGGGTAACTACGTGGTCATTCAGCACGGCAGCACCTACAAAACACGTTACCTACATTTGAGTAAGATCCTGGTTCGTAAAGGACAAACGGTATCTCGTGGTCAGCGTATTGGTTTGTCTGGCAAAACGGGCCGAGTGACAGGCGCACACTTGCACTACGAACTGATTGAACGTGGTCGTCCTGTGAATGCAATGACAGCAAATATCCCGATGGCAGATTCTGTGCCTAAAAAGGAAAAAGCGACGTTTGTAGCAGCAAGAGATGAAGCTGATAAGTTGCTAAAGGTCGCGTTAGCTCAAGCTAATAACAGCTAGCCAGATCGTTTAGAGATAACCCTGAATAAGGCTGTTACTCATCAAATAGCCAACTAAAACCGCGAGAGCATCACTCCGAGTAGAGTGATGATCTCGCGGCTTTTTTGATCCTAGGTCAATTCAAGGATAGCGGTCTAAGCTAAGGGCTCCGAATGCGTGATATAGCTGACGATAGCTTCTGGTCGCATCGGCGGTGAGTAGAGGTAACCTTGTATCTTGTCACATCCCATAGCGTGCAACTTTTCTAGTTGCTCACGCTTCTCTACGCCTTCCGCAACCAATGACACATCAAGCCTATGAGCCAGCTGAACAATCAACCAAACGACGCTCTCGGATGTTGAGCTAGTCAGCAAGTTTCGGATAAAGGTGGCATCAATTTTAATACAGTCGATAGGGTAGCTGTGGATGTAGTTCAAACTGGAGTAACCCGTACCGAAATCATCGAGCGCAATGGTGAAGCCTTGCCCTCTCAAAAAGTTAAGTGCCGATTTGGTCTCTTGGGTTGGAGATAACAACACCGTTTCGGTTAACTCAATAACAAACTCTTCAGCTTTAAAGTGATGTTCTTCAATGGTTCGAGTGAGGTAGGAAATATAGCGTTTCGAGTCGGTCAGCTCATGAGCCGAACAGTTTATCCCAAGCTTAACTTTGTAACCTAAGCCTTGCTCTAAGGTGGTTTTAGCGCGACACACTAACTCAATAATACGCTCACCTAGCTCGACAATCAGCCCAGACTCTTCAGCCACTTGAATGAACTCCACAGGTGATATATCACCGTGTCTGGCAGTTTTCCAGCGAGTCAGTACCTCGAAGTATTCCCACTGTGTGTCACCTTGACTGACAATTGGCTGCACAACCACGTACATACCATTGCCACTAGGTACATAATTATTTGAAATTGGGTTTTCAAGCTCATTTCGTAAAGCGGCAACTAACTCAGCCTTTCTTTGGTAGCGCACCCTTAGATGGGTGTCATAACATTGAATGTGAGTATCTTGGCTATGTTTGCACTCTTTAAGCGCTAAACTGGTGTTGAAGATGATCTGCTCAATGTCTTTGATGTCTCCGTCTGAGCGCGCAATACCAATGCTGAGATTGACATCGATCTTGATATCGACGCTGCTGTAACCTTGCTTGATCTTAGCCAATATTTGTTCGCAAACGGATATTGGATCGGAATGGTAGGTAATGAAGGCGAACTCGTTGCCTGCAGTCCGGAAGGTCAGGTTGCTTTCGGGTAAGGTTCTCCGCAAGGTTTCTGCGACAAATTGAAGTACTTTATCGCCAATATAATTGCCGTGCATGTCATTGATGGCTTTGAAGCTATTGATATCGAGTAAAGCCAATGTAAACGGAGTGACGCTCTGTTGAGTAATAGACTCTAAGGTATCTGATAGACAGCTTCGGTTGAGTAACCCGGTTAGGCTGTCGTGTGATACTTCATAACTAAGCTGGTTTACAAGTTGTTCGGAACGATCGTTAAACCACATTTCACGTAAGGTGTGAATGATGATGTCGGCGAACAATTGATGGTGTTTTATCACGTCTTGCTGCTGATCAGGACTAAGAGGCGAGGTAAACGTTGAAAACAGCACGCCCATCACTTCGCCACTTTGAGTTCGAGTCGGGATCGCGATGGAGTTTTGTGAGGTGATTTCCTGCCTAAATGCCGATGTTGGCAATGACTGGACGACATACTGAGCAAACGAGCAATCTGGGTGTCTTTGATTGACGGCTTGTTGGTAGATGTGACCATGGCGCGCATTGATTTTGTCATGCAATACATGGTCAGAATGGGCGATCACCAAAGGAACTGTTTGGTCAGGGAAGTGCTTCTTCTCAATGATGCTAGTGTATTGAGTATCAAAGGTCTGATGTAAAGTAAGCACAGCTGATTCTAAAAGATCGATACCTTCCAATTTCAGCAAACGGCCAATGCGCTCTGTGTCTATCATGCTGTTGTTCGTATGTTGAGTCATAGTCACCATCCCTAGTTAACCAGATTCACTGTGTAAGCGGTATACGTATTATCTTGTATATGTGCGAACTTGTATAATCTATATGCGTCAAGTTTATTATTGGCCGTGTCGTATAACTTTTCAAATTAAAATGTGACTTATTTCACAGAGCTTGCGTGCTACGCTCTTTGTCTAGTCTATCTTTCAGATGGTCCAAAAAGAGCTTGGTTCGCGTGTGCGAGTAATCAAGCTTAGGGTAGTACGCGTAAACCATCACTTCGTCGGCAGTAATATTTGGCAATACTGGAACTAATGTCCCTTGTTTTAGATCCTCTTTGATCATCGCTTTGATGGTTAACAGTACGCCCATTCCTCGCTTCGCAGCATGAAACAAAGCCTCTGGATTGGTGGTAGCAAAGTTACCATTGAGGCTGATGCGTTGCCCTTTGGTGAGTGTGACTTCTCGGGTAGGGCGCTCTCCCCAAATTAAAGAGTTGTGTTGTTCTAAGTCCTGCTCGTTGGTGGGGTAACCATGTTTAGCTAAATAGCTTGGCGCTGCATAGAAGCTGGCTTTGTGTTCAAACAGCGGTGTTTTCTTGAAGCTTAACGAGTTGAGCTGTTCCAGTTCACGGCTGATCACTAGATCTAAGCCCAACTCTGGTAATTGCCCTGGCGTGGTCGTGATCAGCTGCACCTTAATGTCCGGATACTTTTCTAAGAAGTCGTCCATGTATTGCACGAGAAACTTAGAGCCAACAGCAATCGTCGCGCCTATCTTTAATAGGCCTGCTGGGGTTTGGTTAACCGAGCGAGTCTCATCAATAATGGACTGCCAATTGTCGAGCTGATCTTTGGCCCGCAGGTAAAAGAGCGCGCCCGCTTCAGTTTGACTAATTGAGCGTGTGGTGCGCTTTAACAGTTGGGTGCCGATGCGCTCTTCTAACCAGTTCACTCTTTTACTGATCGCCGAGCTGGTGGTGTTCAGCTTTCGAGCAGCACCATTGAAGCTGCCTTCTTCGACTACTCTGACGTAGCTTTTTACGTTAAGAATCCAATCCATATTATTTCCTGTTGGGACTTAATAAAATTCCAATTTAGCTAATTATCAATTATTGGTTTTGAATGTAAACTCATCTAATGAACAAATATCAAACGAATAGGGAATTTTTTGAGCCAATCGACCTTTAAAAAAACGCCGTTACTCTTAGCAATGATGATTATTGCTACGGGGCAGGTGGGTGTGAGCATCTACTTGCCAGCATTGCCGTTAATTGCTTCTGATTTAAGTGCTACTCAAGTAGATGTACAGCTTCTCGTCACGCTGTTTCTGGTGGGTTTTGGCTTGTCTCAGCTATTTTACGGACCAATGTCTGATGCGGTGGGAAGAAGACCTATCTTCTTGTTAGGTCAGGGTGTTTATTTGATTGGTACAGTCGTTTGTGTTGTGTTTTCTGACAATATGACGGCGCTAGAAGTTGGTCGCTTGCTGCAAGGTTTAGGGGCGGGTAGTGCCTCGGTTCTTGGGCGAAGCGTGCTTCGTGACAGCTATGATGGTTCGCAGCTTACCAAAGCGTTGTCTTATATCTCGATCACCGCGTCGATCATGCCGATCATTGCACCGGTATTCGGTGGTTGGATTTCATTTCACCTCGGTTGGCAGGCGGTGTTCCTGTTCGTTCTACTGTACCTATTAGCGATATTTACGCTGGGTTACTTTGTTCTGCATGAAACTTTGCCATACGGAAAGAGCCGCTTTGATGCGTGCCAAGTAGTGAAGAACTACGGGCGCTTGTTGACCAATCGCCAAGTGTTGACCAGTGCCAGTTACAACTGGATGAGCTACATGGCAAGTTTGGTATCACTGTCGTTGTTTCCATTCTTAATGCAAGAGCAATTGGGGCTGACCGCCGCTGAATATGGTTCATTGATGATTGTTCCTTCGGCGGGCTTACTGATAGGTAGCGTCGCTTTAAACTTACTCAATCGTAGGTTTAGTACGCCCCAATTGATGAGCTTAGCTATTTTGATTATCTTGGCGTCGGGAACTTGGCTTCTTACTCATGAGTTATCCATCTTTAACTTAGTTTGGGCGTTTACTTGGTTGGCGATAGCACAAGGCATTTCGTTCCCACTATCAATCAGCATGTTATTAGAACCTCATAAGAAACAAGCGGGCGCAGTGTCGGCATTGTCGGGCTCTATTCAGATGTGTTTAGCGGGTTTATTGGGTGGGTATCTAGTAGAGAGTTGGGTCACGACTCATCTACAGTTAGGCGTGTTCTACCTCATTATTGGTGCAGCCATGGGTGGAGTGCTTTGGTCTTCAACCAAAATGAACAACAAAGGCGATACTGTTGAAGTCGAATATAGCTAAATGCCAAATTCACTATCGTTTAACGCACCATCGTTAATACGTTGTATTTGTGCTGATGGTTTTCTACAATGCTTCGGTCCATTGAATAGGTAAAAACAAAATGCAGCAAAATGAATTTGAAGTACTGGTAAAAGCTATCTGCGCACTAGATGGCCTGCCTCAAGCGCTTGAGCTATTGAAATCCAATGAGGATACAGAAGTCGCTGAGGCTGCTGCATCACTGACTGGTCAATTTGCACTTGCTGAAGTGGAAGGCGAAAAGCGTATTTACCACGTGACGCTTCAAGAAAATGAACAAGGCGAAGAGCAAGAGTACATCGAACATGTCATGAATGAAGGCGATGACTTAATCAAATTTGCAGCTTGGTTCTTTGAAACGATGTTTGAATTGAAGCAAAAAGACACATACCAAATTGCCGGTAAAACTTACAGACAGCCGAAGCGCAGCTAGGTTTCTCAGTAAAGTATTTTAGAAAGCAGCTCTCTTGAGCTGCTTTTTTTATCAGTGTCTAAACCAATGTCTTGGATTGTTATTAGGAATGGAGCATTAAGTTCAAATCGGAATTCAGGTTAACTTATTGATATACAAATACAATGCTGATTAGCACACAGACAAAATTAAGCTAATTGCAAATTAATACTTAACATTGCATTAAAGTGTGATTTAGATCTTGTTTTTGAGCGTTTTAAGTGTAAAATCCGCGCTAAAGAAAGTTGATTATGTGCGGAGATAAGCATGAATTACGAACTAGGCCACGCATACCTTGGTCAAATGGCAGCAAAAAACATGATGCACGAAGCATTGTACGGCACTTCAAAGCCAAAGAAACCATCGTTCTTTAAGCGAATGATGAAGAAGATGGCTAAATAAGCATTTTCAAAAACGGAATTTTAAAAGGCCTTAAACTCGATGAAGTTTAAGGCCTTTTTCGTTTTAGCGATTGGTGAAAGTTATCGCTTTGTTTTGTTGTGGATGGACACAAAAAATACTAATTAAGCTTCTGACTAATGGCTTTTAATGAACTCAGCCAGCAGATTGATTGGATAAGTCGACCACATTATTAGGGATGCTATCTAAGCCATTCTCTTTCATCCACGCTTCTAAGTTATCGGCACCACCGATGTATTTACCATCAAGCCAGATCTGTGGGACGGTGACCGGTGTTTTCTCACCAATGTGTGCTTTTACCTCTGGAATCATACGGTATAAAGCGGCGCTATCTTTTACGACATCGTGGTATTGGTATTCAACACCCGCTTCATCCAACATTTTCTTTGCTTTAACACAGAATGGGCAGGTCGCCTTACCATAAACGATGTTGCCTTTTAGGCTGTCTCGTTTGGTCCACTCTTTGATCACGGATTGAACCAAAACTCCGCGATTAAGCGCTTCACCTTGGCTGACAACCTTGCCTTCAACAACAAGGATTGGCGCATGCCAAGAGCCTAGTTTTAGCGGCTCCCACCAGTGAGACAACCAATCTTTCACTTCCAATTCGACATCGACATCGGCCAATTCATTCTCAAAAGTATCCTTCAGAATGTCTTTGGTAAGGGTACATTCCCCACATGGGATATTAACTTTAAATGGACCCCAGCTGCCTGCCCAACGGTATAGTGTAATCTTGACTGGTTTCTTCATGGTTACGGCCTCGTTTGAATTCTCTTATCCATATAGAACGGACAGTCGAACTATTTATTTCACCAACCTTAAACTTTCTTCACTTTCGAACGTTTTTTGGTTTCCCAGTGCGTTATAAATGCAACTGACGCAATAATAATAGCAGCCCCTAGCCATAAACGACCCGGTGGAACCCAACTAAACACAATCCAACCTGCTAAAACATTTAGCGGTAATTTGGCGTGGTCAAAAGGTTGCACAAACGAAGCATCAGCGACTGAGTAGGCTTTTACAATCGCCCATTGAGCGAGTGCCGTCATAACACCGATAACAATCAAGATAGCCCAAATTGTACCGCCGCTTGGCGTCTGCCAATCTGGCGCGGCAAGCAGGATGTTAAATGGTGTGATTAATAGCAGCAGGTACACCACCATGGTTGAAGGGCTGTCTTGCGAAGAGAGCTTTTTCACCATCAGTGAGTAGCATGCCCAGAAGAAAGCGGCACCGACTGGTAATAACGTTGCCCAGTTAAAGTCTTCAGCCCACGGCTCTAGAATCACCATCGCACCCACGAAGCCGGCTAAGGTCGCGCCCCAGCGAGCTGCCCCAACTTTCTCTTTTAAGAAAAGCCCTGAACCTATGGTTGCAAACAATGGCGACGTCATGAGAAGGGCAATGCCTTGCCAAATAGGTACTGGGTAAGCCAGTGCCCATATCCAAAGTTGAATCCCAATAACAGACAAGAAGACACGGAATATGTGCAATTTTAGGTTATCGGTTTTTAGCGCGCGACGAATGCCCAGCGTTTTCAGATAAGGAATAATAGCGAACAACGCGATGGCGTATTGAATAACGGCAACGGTGGTAGAAGTAAGTCCGAAATGAATGCTAGCAATTTGAGTTAGGCTGTTAATAACTGCAAAGGCTAGGCCTGCGGTTAGCATCCAGCTAGCGCCTTGGATCGGATGGTGTTGTGACATGATGCTTCTAATTATTTGATGTGGTTCACCTATGATACGGATTTAGCACCACTTAACCAGAAAAAGCATTGATGAAGTCAGTCAGAATATTTGAATATGAAAAAAGGTTGAGCTATTGCCCAACCTTTTTAGTCTGTATCTAAAGTCGATTTAGATTAGAAGTCGTAGCGGATGCCCGCTTGTAGTTGGTCATCTTCATTGTCTAGCTGTTCAAACTTGTAACCAGCATATGTGCGAATGTGGCCGTTGAACTTGTACACCGCTTCAATAGCAAAGTTATTTGCTTTTTCAGTACTTGTATCGTCATTCTCTTGGAAGTTGTAAACACCTACTAGAGAAAGCTGCTTGTTTGCTTTGAACTTAGCAGATAGCTCGTAACCTGTGTAATCTTCATCTTCCTTTGAAGCCATGGTGTATAAACCACCAACCGTAAACGCATCCATAGAGAATTGAGCTACAAGGTTGATTTGGTCATCATCGAAGTTACCATTCTTTTGAGAAACATAACCCGCACCAAGGTCAAAAACGCCTAGGTTATACATAGCAGCAAGGCCGAAGCTGTCTGCATCTTTTTCGTTTGCAGCGATGTAGTTAGCTTGAATAGATAGCGCGTCAAATTGGCCAGAGTAAAGGAAGTTGTTCTCACGCTTATCTTTGTTCCCAGATACGATATCTGCTGCATCTGCACCGAATGTTGCCATTGTATCAGTGATGTCTGTAAGCATAACTTGTGCAGAATCTTGCTTACCGTAAGAGAACTCACCGAAGTTTGTACCAAGGCCAGCATAGAAATAACGGTTAGTAAGTGAGTCCGTTTCCTCTCCATTTACACCTTCAGCTGTATCCCCAGTAAATTCAGCTTCATATTTACCAAAGCCGTATAGCTCATCTGAAACTTGAGTTTTACCAGATATATTTAGACGAGCACGTGATTTGTCTTTGAAAGAACTATCAGATGCACTTTTTTCATTGTTGTCAGAGATGTTGAAGCGAGCTTCAGCACGACCACCAATCTTAAGCTCAGTACCGTCAGAGCTGTAAACTGTTGCTGCTAGAGATGAACCTGAAACTAGTGCCGCTACCACTGCAGAAGCTAGAACTGCCTTTTTCATAATCACTTACCTTGTATTTTAAAATCCGTGAGCAATGTGCTCTCCGTTTCGATATGAAGCTAATTTAGAGCAGATAAATTAAGCTTTCATTTCCATAAAATTACATTTTCGTGAATGGGGAACTTTTTTAAGTGTTGATTTTATTGCACTTTTATTTCATGCGACTGAGTGTTCTGTGAATAGATATACAAGTTGCGTGTATTTCAAAGGTCACATTGACAAGTTTTACCTTGGATTCACGGATGTCGATGGTGATGAATTTTGGTAGCGCTTGAGGGCTTGTTAATCGGATTAACTGCTTGTACTGGTTAGGATATCCTCTATGATGCAAAAACTTAGAAGAGAATAGATTCTGCTCAACAAGATGGAGACGTTGGATGAAAACAGAGTACTTAGGCGATGTTTTACAAGGTAGGCAGGTTATTGGCTCCTTGAATGTTGAAGACCTACCCGTTGGCGAGCACCAGTTTTGGTTTCAAGTCACCAGTGATGGGCTAGGGCAACCTAAGAATATGCCGGTTTCTGTTTTTAAAGGCAGTCAAGAAGGTCCGAAGTTGATGATCACCGCCGGTATTCACGGTGATGAGCTAAACGGTGTGTTGGCTGCACAGCAAATTATCAGGGACTTAGTCGGTAAAACGCTCAAAGGTACGGTTACGATAGTGCCTACTGTGAATCTGTCTGGCTTGCTGAACCATAGCCGTGATTTCATCTCTTCGGATCCGGGCTCTTGCCCTGCTAATCTTAATCGACTCTTTCCGGGTGATGCTAATGGCTTGGCAGCGGAGCGCTTTGTTGCGTCTTTGTGGGAGCGTTTGCTTAAGCATAATGCCACCTTCGCCGTTGA
>NZ_JADDYK010000073.1:70305-127369 GCF_015163615.1 Vibrio sp. OPT18 | reverse complement strand
TCTCCACACTCAAACTCGTGGCGCAGTCTACCCACTTTACGTGTTTGCTGATTACCGCATAGAACAATGTTTGGAGATGGCGAGGCTGATGCAGCCCGATTGTGTTCTGAATGACCCTGGCGACCCAGGTATTTTAGAAACAGTTTGGAATCGAAGTGGAATTCCGAGCATCACGGTGGAAGTTGGGATGGGGAAATTTACTCAGCCTGACATGATTCAACGAGCGGTAGACGGTGTTTTTAACATGCTGTCTTATTATGAAATGTTCGAGGTTGAAATAAATCATCCCGAGAAAATGCAACTGCCGAGTATGGATTGGATAGAGGGTAATGATGTGGTTTCTATCCGCGCTGATATTGGTGGTTTCGTATTGCCGCAGGTAGAGCTTCTACAGAGCGTAGAACAAGATGATTTATTGGCCATTCAATATGACGCTTTTGGTAATGAGTGTCGCCGTTATCACGCGCCGTCCGCTGGACGTGTCCTTAGCTACAACGTGGATGCGTTAAGGGAGCCGGGTGCGCTTGTTTGTCGCTTGCTAAGTTAAGGCTCAGCCGGTGGACGTTTCCGTGTTAATGCACTGTATTGCTATCTAAAACACGTAAAAAAAAGACCGAGCTAGGCTCGGTCAAAGGACAGTTGTCTAGAGTAAGCACGTCTTGGACTTATCGAGAGAACTGCTTTTAGAGTAGCGAGGCTAGATTAAGAATCCATTGCAAGATAGTGACACTTCGACTGTTTTTCTGTTTCAAAAATAATATTGAAAACATTATCTTAAGCTCATAAAAAAGCCGACTGCGAGTTACGCGAGTCGGCTTTTTATTACTTCTCGTTCGAATTTTTATCTCTAACTAAACTCGATTAAAAAGCGTCATCGACGATCTCTTTTAATCGGTCGTAAGGCACGTATCCCGGTAAGATCTGCCCGTTCATCATTAATGTTGGTGTGCCAGTTAAACCCAATGCGCTAAAGGTTTGGTGGTTGGTCATTAGTGTGTTGCTTTGTTCTGTGGTGGTGTCTAGTTGCGCTTCTGTTCCCGTCTTCTTGGCTACAGCTTGCAGTGACGACTTTGTGTGGCTACCGCTTTTCGCCATCAATAGTCGGTCTACTTCAGGGAACGCTTCTGGATTATCTTTCCATACTTTCATCGCGTATAGCGCTGCGTTGGTGTTTAGACCCGAAACCTGTTGCTGCTTAAATGATAAGTAGACATTGATAACCTTAATGTCGCTATTTTCAGAGGTGAGTTGAGTTAACCCTTTTTCTAAACGCTTACAGAAAGGACAGTTGTAGTCGGTAAAATTAACGATGACCGATTTGCCATCTGGATTGCCAAGGATCGGGTGAGCGTCATTGTTGTATAACCAATCATGGCTTTCCGTTTGGGCTTTCTTCGCTTGCTCTTGACCTGCTACGTACTGCTCTAAACTGGTATGCAATCCAGAGATCGTCGATGGGTTTTCCTTCAGGAATTGATTAATTTCTTCAAGTTGTTGAGTTTGTTCTTTGTTTAATTCTGCGAAGGCATTAGTACTCATTAGTGAGCCTAAAATCAGTGCGCTTATCAGATGCTTTTTCATATTGTCTTTTCTCTAATTCGTGATAATCGTGAGCGCTTATTGGGTTGCGCTCACATTAATATTGTTTGTTAAACTGGCTGAGTCGGTTTATTGACTTAGCTTTGCTCTGTTTTTCTTTGTGAGCGAGTTAGGCAAAGTAGGTTCTTAACCACAGCCCTATAGGAGAAGTAACGCCTGTTGCGATACTGCTGATCTTTCCGTCTTTGATGATGACGATGCTTGGAGTGACATTAACGCCCCAACTTCTGCTGATTGATCCAGAAAGATCATTGATAACAGGGAAGTCATACTCTTTTGCATCCAAGTAGCGCTGGACACGTTCGTCTGGACCAGACGATAGAGCGACCGAAACCACCTGATGGGAATCGCTGAAGCTATTGACAGTTGGGCTTACAAATTTGCAGGCACCACACCAAGTCGCCCAAAAATAGACAATGACTGGCTTACCATTTTTGCTTAGCTCGATAACATCAATATCTTCGCCTTGGAGCGATTGACCCACAATTGGAATCGCATCGCCCTGAGGCATACTTCTGCTGTGATAAAAGTCCATGGCAAATGAAACCACGCCAACGATCAATATCATTGAAACCAGTTCCTTTCCCCACTTCTTAAGACGACTTGGCTTTTTGGCCTCACCCTTTACAGCGTTGTCTTCAGTCGTGCTAGATTTATCTTCATTGTTGGGAGTCTTCATCAGTTATCTCGCAGCGTCGATGGCTTGAACGACAGTGTCACTGTTGAGAATGACAGGCAGTGGAATACCGCTTTTATAGCTCGGACCGTAAACGATATTAAATGGCACACCAAATCGCCCATTACTTTGTAAGTATTGAGTGACACTTTCACTTGGTGTTGTCCAATCACCTTTCATCAAAACAATGTCTTCTTGCTGTAGGTGACTGTAGACAGGATCTTGAAGGATGACGCCGATCTTGTTGGCTTTACAGGTGATACACCAATCAGCAGTTACATCAACAAACACCGTTTTTCCTTCATCAACGAGCTGAGGGATTTGCTTCGCATCCAGCTTTTGCCAAGCGAGATCGTCAACAATCGGAGTCGCCCAGTTATCAGCGGTGACACTACCGACGATCAATGCAGCACCAAACACCAAGGTTGTGGTTGCGACGATAGGAATAAGCACCTTGCGACCCAACTTACGGCCAATCCAAATCAATACTGAAATCACGATAAATAGTGACAGCAGGATAGTTGGGAATTTACCAATGAATGGGCTCAGGAGGCTTGTTAGCCATAGGCTGGTAATGAACATCATTAAGCCAAATATCAGCTTAACTTTGAACATCCACGCCCCAGGCTTTGGAAGCAATTTGGTTAGGCTTGGGAATAGCGCAAAGATCAACCAAGGCGCACTCATACCGATACCAAGCGCGATGAAGATAGCCCATAACTCTTGGTAGCTTGCTCCGAGTGCATACGCGACAGCGGTTCCTAGGAATGGCGCGCTACATGGCGTTGCTAACAGCGTTGCAAACATGCCTTGAACAAAGTGGCCTGAATGTGAGTCATCGCCTTTGGTTGCCATCCAAGTGTTTAAACCTGATGGTAGTCTGAATTCGAATAACCCAAGCAGGTTAATTGAGAACAGCAAAGTGATGATCAGCATGAATCCGATGAACCAAACATTTTGGAATTGGATTCCCCAACCAATCGCATTACCACCCATTTTTAGAGCGGTCATACCTAGGGCTAACAGCGCAAATGATGTAATGACACCTGAAGCAGAAGCTAAGAATGAGAGTCGAATATGACGATTAGATGCACCTTGGTTTTGAATGATGCTGTTTAATTTCATTCCTAATACTGGTAACACACATGGCATGATGTTGAGGATCAAACCACCAATTAAAGCAAAGCCAATCATTGCTAGAAAGCCGTTGTTGCTTGTTTGGTAAGCGATCGGTTCTGAGCCAACTTGAGCCGTCATCTCTTCGGCAAAATTAGTGTCTGCAACGGTGACACTAACGGTGCGATCCGTTAAGTCGACTTCACCTATCCAGTTGCTCACATCAAATACGGCCGTCATTGTATTGTCTGTGATGTGGACGCTTGGTTGAGAGAAGAAGTCATCAATCACTTCTTGCCCGTCAATCAACACCATCGGCTTATCCCAGCCATCTTTACTCGTCAGCTGAGTAACCAGTTGCTGCTTGCTCTTGTCCCAAAATAGACCATTGACCGAAGTGCGATTAGCTTCTCTTGGAGATTGGCTCATGCCTTGGTTGAACAAGAACATCGCTTCTTCATCGAGCGCTAAAGTTTGCGGGTCAATCGGCAGTTCGATATCGTAATCGGTTAACACACAGATATTGGTACACGACGGAAAGGTAAACGACGCCCTGAATATTGCAGGCTTCATGTTGTCTTTCAGGGTTAACGTGACAGGAAAGCTGACATGTTTTTTGTAGCCTAACGTCATGACGTCAAGCTGCTCGTAGTACTTAGGTATCGGCCAGTGCCACTCTACTGACTCAATGTTTGTTGAACCAGACCAGTCCCAGCTTGGCGGAATACCACCTTCGCCTGGGCTGCGCCAATAGGTTTTCCAGTCGCCGTCGAGCACGACATCGAGCACGGTTTGGATCTTAGAGCCGTCATCCGACTGTTCACCCGTCGACATCATTCGCATTTTAACAGGTGGATGCTCAGGGACACTAAGCCATCCCGTTGTCTGTGCCAAGGCGGTAAATGACGTCATAACCAAAAGGGCAGTGACTAAGGTTTTCGCGCATGTACGCATAGAGAATGCCAATGAATCGACAAACTTAGTTAGTAGTGTGTTGTACACAAATGTATCTCCAAAAAATAAATAAAAGGGTGTAGTAGCCCGGTTATTTACTCTCTAAATATACAGTGCTTTAGATGCAATCGGTGTTTTGTCGGTCGAGTAGATCGATGATTGTCTCTAGATAATCTCGATATGTGGGGAGGTAAGTTAAATGCAACAGCAATAATAAGTACGAATGGGATCAGCCAGCCGGTTTTTGGGGCGGCAAAGGTCAGCATTTTCGAACTCAGGCTGCATGAACTTGAATTGGGTGACGTTAACATTTTTGAGGCTTCTAAGCCGAAAACGCTGGCGTATAGAGCAGCCATTTTTTCTGAAGAAGCGATGTCGGTTTGAGGATTACTGGTTTCAGTATGAGTTTGCGCGCCAACAAGGACTGATTGACCATTAGCGGATGCAGATAACGATACTTTCTTGACGGCCAGAGTGCTTGCCAGACAAGTTACGATAACCAGTCCGGTAAGGAAGAGCGCCCAAAGTGAATGCTTTTGTCGGCGGTTCTGTGTGGATAAGAAAAGTAGCGATGTGTTCAGCAAATTAGTCAGTAATCAAATTTGTTAGTCGTTAAAGCGAGCTCGTTGAATTGTGGCTAGCTTAGATAAGTTCTCTTCGCGCCACAAGTCATAAAATGGTTAAAGTGAAACTATCTATAAACGCGGGAAACCGCAGATACACGATAAACGATGCATAAACACCAATTCACGCGAATACGACATTGAGCTGTAGCTAAAGTTCACCGCAACTGAAAGTTATCGCTAATTTATTCTGTATCGCGTGGTTTATTCATTATCAGGCGATACAAAAAAGCCCAACAGGTCGTCGTTGAACGTGTTGGGCTTTAATCATTGGTGTTATTGGAAAGGCTTAGTGAGTGCGGCGAGGGCCGTTACGTACCAAGTCTTTACCGTTATCAAACACTTCTTTGGTGATCCAGCGAGCAAGCAGAACTTTGTGGCTGCTGTTGAATACAGCAACGAAGTGACGACCATCTGAATTATTGGTTGCCATGCCTACACCTTCGACGCCTTCAAGGCCTAAACCGCCAGCTTCTACTGAAATTAGGAATTGCTCTAGTTCTTCTAGAGACTCAATAATATCAAGTTCGTTGTTCATTTTTATGCTCTCTTGCTGTGAGCCAACATTGTATTTAGGGCGCTTTAGTGCATGTGCCCAAATGAAGATATTGGCCGTTGTTCTTTGTTGGATGCGTACTCTACAGGTCATAAGAGGGGATTGGAACTCTCAAATATTAGAAGCTGGCTGATAATTTGCGAATTTTTAACATAACATACGTTTAAATGCTTGTTATCCATATTCTTTTTACTACTATTTATAGGGTCAATTTAGACAGTAATAGGAATTAATATGATGAAGGTTTGGCGTTGTCTATTGTTAATGTTGGCGTTTGTCGCATTTGGAAGTTATGCGCAGAGCGTTGATAAAATCGCAGAAGTACAAGATCAGTTAATGCTCGATCTAGCAACATTAGAAACGGCGCATGATGCTGAAAAACCCTTTCTTGAAGATATCTTAAGGCGTAAGAACCAGGGCCTACGCGAAGAGATTTTTTCACAGCTATCGTCAGATAAAAAAGAGGGGCTGGATGTCACTCTTGCTCAGCAGGTCGAACTGCTACAAAAATTGCTGTCGTTGAATGAAACTAAAATCGTTTCAATGAGTAAAGAAAACCGTTCCGCTGAGGGTGACGCTAAAAAACGCCTTGAGTTGCGTATTCAAAAACGAATCGGAATGATGGATGTCTATTATCAGCAGCTTGCTAAGACCTTAAATTGGTCGAAAGAGCGTGGTGTTGATGTTGCTGTTCCTGAAGGTGAACTTAAAACGGCGTTAATTGCTCGTTCTAAATACCTGACTAATGCCATTCTTTACACAGACACACAGCGACAAGATCTAGAAGCGCGTTTGTCTTTTGTGAATGAAGAAGAGAAAGCGACGATTAAAAAGGAGCTTGAGCGTTTCAGCGAGCGCACTAGCGTTATGGTCGCGAGCTTAGAAGAAACCATCACGCTAATGGAACCGTTTGGCGTGGATGTGACTTCGTACAAACGTGTTTTGCTAGCGACGACAGGTGACATTAACGCCGATGTGTTGGATGTTGATGTTGCACTGGAGCTGTTGGATGGTTGGCTTCGTTCGTTCAGTTCATGGGCTTTTGAAAATACCCCTTCTTTTATCGTTAAACTTGCTCTGTTTCTCGGTATTTTGTATGTAACTCGCCTTATTGCTAACGTGGCTCGCAAAACCGTTCGTAAGAGTGTTTCGCACTCTAAAATGGACTTCAGCGTATTGATGCAGGACTTCTTTGTATCCATCGCATCTAAAGCGGTCGTGTTTATTGGTTTGCTTATTGCGTTGTCTCAAATAGGGATAGAGCTAGCACCACTTCTTACTGGTTTCGGTGTGGCGGGTGTCATCATTGGTTTCGCATTGCAAGACACACTATCTAACTTTGCATCGGGTTTGATGATCTTGATCTACCGTCCTTATGACGTAGGTGACATGGTTAAAGTGGCGGGCGTGCAAGGCACGGTAAAAGACATGAGCTTAGTGTCGACTACCGTTCAAACCATCGACAACCAGCGCTTGGTGATTCCGAACAACAAGATTTGGGGTGACGTGATCAACAACATCACGGCAGAACGTGTGAGACGTGTTGATATGGTTTTCGGTATTGGTTACTCAGATGATATCGATAAAGCGAAAGCGGTATTGAACGACATCATTCTTGCGCACCCTCTAGTGTTAAAAAAACCAGAGCATATGATCAAGCTCCATACCTTGAATACCTCTTCAGTTGATTTCGTAGTACGACCTTGGGTTAAGACTGATGATTACTGGGATGTGTATTGGGATGTGACGGAAACCGTGAAGAAACGCTTCGATGAAGAAGGCATTACGATTCCATTCCCTCAACGAGATGTGCATATTTACAATCACGAAGAGAGTTAATTCGTCTAAGAGTAGATTTCTTAATGTGATATCAAATGGACGTTGAATAAGCGTCCATTTTTATTGGCTGCCGCTTATGTTGATCTTCATTCTTTTATGTCACTCAACCGCCTTAGAATTAAGTTATGATGAGGTAGGCTTAGTTTGGACAGTTGAAAGCGAATGAATGATTCACAGCAAAAAACGAATAGTAGAAACACAACGGTAAGAAAAGCAACACGAATTGAAAGTGTTATGAACTCTGCGATGTGGCATTTAACCCAGAGAGATATGACGGAAAGCGAGTTGATTGCGAAGCTAAAAGTGAAAACCGACAATCAAGAATGGATCGATGAAACGTTGAATACTTTGAAAGGGTTTGGGTATCTCAAGTCTGACCAAGTGTTTGCTGAACAATTCGTGGAACAAGCTTTTTCTGGTGAATTCGGTTCTCGATATATTGTCGAAAAATTGAAGAAGAAAGGCCTGACCGATTCAGTGATTTCTGATGCAATCCATAAAGTGTCCTTCGAAAAGTCTATTGATGAACAAACCATCTTGATAGACCGAATCAACCACTACTACTCAAGCTTTACCATGAGCCGTGAAAAGCTTGTCGCGACACTGCAAAAGCGTGGTTTTAGCTATCAACAAGTTAAGGTAGCGATTGACCAACACCCACAAGCACATCAACTGAAAAGTAATATTCAAATTAAGGCCGAGAAAGCCGATTTGGAAAAAGAGGTGCTCAAGTATGCTCGTAAAGGCAAGGGTCTAACCGCCATTCAGCAAGACCTTAGACAACGACAAATCGACACCAGTGAGCTGTCATCGCTCATCGACCGATTGATTAATGAAGAGCAGCTAGATTTCTATTCTTCGTGTTTAGAACAGTTGCAGAAGAAGTCTTATGACCTTAACGATCATAAAGAACGCTCTAAGGCTTACGCGATGCTAAGTCGAAAGGGTTTCTCTTCAGACGAAATCAAATTTGCTCTGAGTGAAGGCAATGAGTAGCGTGCGTGATTGAGCTTAAGAAAAGTTGAGCTTAAGAAACATCTAACCTTAAGATATAAACAGCAGAAGGGCATCGAACAACTTGCTCTAACGTGTCGTGTGTATGTTCTCTGCAATCCCCAAACCATTGCGTAAGGCGAACTGAATCAGGTCATTGTGGCTGTTTAAATTCAGCAAACCTAACATGCGGTATTTGTGCGACTCAATGGTTCGTGAGCTTAAGTGAAGCTTATCAGCACACTCTTTTGCACTAAATCCTTGAGCAATTAGAGCCAGAACCTTGGTTTGCTTTTTGGTGAGCAACAATAGCTTCTCACTGTCATCTTCTAACAAGTTCTCGTTTTGCTTTAGTGTTCTGGCTAACGTTGAATGTTGCCAATAACAGAGCCAAAGTTCACAGACTAATTTTAAGCGCTGGATGTCTTCGAGGTCGAAGGTAGTATCGTTGTCGTGAAAGTTAGTAAAAGACAACGCCCCCCAGCGTTGGTTAAAGAGCTGCAAAGGAATGATGCAGTGCCATCTTCCCCCTTCTTTATAGAGTTTCTTTAACACATAGTTTTTGCTTGAAACGAGTTCGTTGCTGGTAAAAGCAAGGTAGGTTTCATTGGTTTTTAAAAGCTTGAGGTAATCGAGGTAGTTACCGCCGACTAAGCTTTTTATATTGACAGGAGGTATGTGAGCTTTGGAAACTGAACACGTTTTTCCTTCTTCAAGTAAGACCATTGAATTAGGGTAGAGTGTCAAACGATCAATCCCAAACCAATCGAGTACATCAAAGCTTGCTTCGGACCAAGTTGTTTGAAAGTTTTTTGGATCGCTATTAATGAGAGATGTCGATTGTTTCATTAACAGTTGTTCAAAACTTAGCTTTAAAGCAGACACATTTTTCCTTTATAGATACATTCATTTCATCAATGCACAGAAGATATTCGTTCGAGTCGCTCAGTGCAAGATAAGATTCTTATATATATCAGAGGTTCTAATCTAAAGTTTTTTATAACTCTTAGTTCTATGTGGAGAGGCGATAAGCAGTACATCTACTGCATTAATTGAACGGTGTTTTTTAATAAAATCGGGCGTTTTTATAACCGAGTAAACACTGTGAAAAGTTTGAGGACGTTACTGCCTATTTCAGTCTCTATGTTGAGCTTTTTTCATCCGACTACACACGCAAATAATTCTCCAATGTTTGTGTATGCTCAGTCACCCATTCATTCAAATGTACTTTCAACACAACTTCGCTCCGCTCAACCTAATCGAGTGGGCACCATTGAGTTCAAGTCTTCTTATACTCAGGCCAGTATTTGGGCGCACACGAGTGCGTATTCGCTCGACTATTATCAAAACCAGTCAAATATTGCGGTTCAGTGGCAAGCTTCACCTGTTTGGAAAACTGAGCTGGATTACCGAGTTTTGACTGCAAAAGATAATGGTTTAGACAGTTTTGTGATGGGGTTTCATGACTTGTTTCGCATTGGACAAAACGGGCGTGATGAAGTGGCGGAAGATCAGTTCACCATGGATTTTCATAATGCAGGTATGCACGTATCTGATTTTGAAGGTGATGATTTAACCAACGCGCTGACGTTCTACAATGAGATTCTGCTTTATTCGAGGGGGCTAATGTCGTTCTCTGCTGGTGGCTCTTTGTTTTACAACAATGTAAGAAGTGGGCAGTTTGCGAGAACCAGTTTTGAGCAAGGCGTTCAGCTTAACTACAGCTATATCACCCCAAGACACAGTGTTTTTTCAACTATTGGTGTTGTGCATCGAGATAGCGATGTGTATGTCGTTAGTCTTGAAAATTTCAGCGCAAGTTGGGCGATTGGGTATGAGTATCGGTTGAATCAACGCCATAGCTTATTGATTGAGTCTCTCAACTACCAAGGCTGGGCGACTAATGACCCGGACTTTTCTGAACCTTCTAATGAGGTCGTTTTGGGTTATCGCTACCGCTTCAATCAACTCGCAGTCGAAGCGCTGATGATTGAGAACATCCGTAATATGGATAACAGCACCGATATCGGCTTTACACTCGGATTACGTTTTTCAATATAAACGACACATTAATATATTCTTATTTCATGAAATTCACCAAAGCTATAAAATTTTCAGTAAATTTACGGTATATCAATAACGTGTTTTTTTGAACAATAGCGCCACTCCAAAAGGCCGGACTAACAAGGCCGAATCAATATATATAGGTAGTGGTTATCATGAAAAAGACATTAGTAGCACTTGCGATTGCGAGCATTTCAAGTTCAGCTTTCGCTGTAAGCACAAGCAGCCAAAACAGCCAAAACGAAGACATGTTTGCATTCGATTCAATGCACAAAGATCAATTCTCAGTATCAGGCTCTTTCGGTGTTGGTGGTTACTACGATACTGGTTCTAAAGCGTTCTACGATGACTGGGCAACAGGCCTTACTCTTGCAGTTAACTACCGTAACAACCGTATTGTTGGTTACTTCGAAACTGACTTAATGGTGAACTACACGACAGACAACAACGTATCTGCGAATGACGCAGCAACAGCTGGTTGGACAAACGGTATTGATACTGGTCCAGCAACAGATGTAGATAAAGCATGGTTAGGTTTCGATACTGGCTATGGTATTGCTTCATTCGGTTGGGAAAACGACACAGCGCTAGATAAAGTGGATGGCGCAGGCGACAACACTTACGAGTTTGGCGCTTCTGCTGGTGATGCTTCTGATGGCTTCAATGTTGTTAAATTCCAAGGTGCGACAAGCGGTATCGCTTACGGTATTTCTTACTTTGAAACAGGTGATGATCATAATGATGCGGATAAAGGCATTAATGGTTACATCGGTTTAGAGCAAGAGGTATTCAACCTATACGCAGGTTATGAAGCTCGTGATGACGATGCTGATTACGAAGTTTACACAGTAACAGGTAACGTGAAGGTTGGTGCTCTTAAACTGGGTATGAACTCTTGGATTGAAGAGAGTGATTCTGCTAAGAACACAGGCTACTACGTTTCAGGTGGTTACAAAGTTTCTGAAGACCTAACAATCGCAGCAGGTTACGCGTTTAGCAACAATGAACTTGATGGCCAAGCAGATGTAGATGCTTCTTACATCAACATCGCGGCAATGTACCGTATCGCTGACAACGCTGACATGGGTATCGATATCAAGCAAGACATCGATGGTGCGCGCATTGGTTCAACTAGCGCACAATACGACGAAGAAACACACGTATTTGCAGCGGCTTACTACTACTTCTAAGAACTTGACCTCTTAAGAACTTCTAAGACATTTGATGGTAATGGTGTAATAGCTTGCCCGGTCGTTACACCATGTTCTCTTCTTTTTGCAGTGTAAGCATCCACAGATTGATATGTGGTTTGTCACTCAAGTGCTACGAGTGAAATTATTATCTGGAGAAATGTAATGATTAAAAGCATTACAGCCAAGGGTGTTATCTATGGAAATGATACCCTGTTTATGTGTAAACCGAATCGTAATGGATTATTTGAATTGGCGCGTAAACATGGAAGAGTCGCAGGTACTCGCCCACAAGATCTCAAGAATAAGGTTTATGCTGAATCTCTTGATGAAGCTTGGAGTCTACTCAAAACAGAGAAGTTTTATATTGTTTTGACGGGGCAAGTATTTGGCATTCATCGAAAATCATTGCGAAGTGCTGATTCTGTTGATGTTGAGTTTGATACTGAAACTTGCTCGGCATGTGTCACGGAATAAATCCAAAGCTGAATACTAAAAGGACGATAAACTATCGTCCTTTTTTCGTTTGAGTTTTGGTTCAACCTTGGTTACAGATGCTCAGCACCCGCTATCGACCGTATTGCCCAACAATGAATTGCTCAAACTCATCACACATCTGATGATTTGATTTGTCATTATTTGCTAACTCGGTAGCCCCATCAACGATCGATATCTTCGCATTCAAATCCGCGACTGGTGCACGTTCTCTTGTCGACAGTTGTTTGATTTTTTGCTCCTCAATCGCCCAAGCTTCCTCTGGCGATAAGTTACACTCGTCAGCGAGGTATTTGGCATTAAAACCTTCCCCAGTCAGGCTTTCGATTGTCCCATTATGATTCACGCTGTTTCCTTGATGCCAATAGTGCTTAGCTAACAAAGGGCCGATCTCTGGGTTATCCGTTAAGTAGCCAAACTTATCGGTGAAATACGCACGAGTTTGATACACCGCCATATGAGCCAGCAGGTAGCCTTGATACGCGCAAGATGCTTCATCCGACAATAGATGCGGGATCGCCATTAATGGGCGAGGGCTACAAGCTAATCCAAGAATCGTTTTCTCACTGCTACGAGCAAGAGCAGTGATCTTTTCCGGTGTCAGAGCTTCATCCGCCAATTCGTAAAGTGCTCGCTCGAAATACGGAACCACTAAAATGCTGCGTTCTTGATAAGCTCTGAAGGGTTGTTTGTTATCGATGATGGCTTTGATTAACTCGTCAGGTACTGCTTGGCCATCTGCATTAAGCGCGTATTGTTTGAGCCAATCGGCGTCATTCAACAAGCTGTCACAGAACATGGATTGCGTTTCGGCATAAGCCATTGAGGTTGGTGCAAACTCTTGAGAGAAACACGGTGCGTTCATTTTTACGTTAGCAAAGTGTGCTGCATGACCACCCTCGTGAAATAGTGTATTGATGCCATCATAACCGCTGCCAACTTGATCGGGCTTTGCGTTGCTCGTGAAGTTAACTTGAGCCGCTACCCAAGTGTCTTGGTCGTAGAAAGAAGGGATAGGACCATGGCAGAAACCATTAGGGTACTTACCTTTTCGATCAAGCAGATCCAATTTTAATGTCGCTTGAGAGTATTCGATGTTGAGGCGACCAAAAGATTCAATCCAGCGTCGAAGTGACTTTGAGAATGGAACATAAGGATCAAGATCATTCATAACGTCACCAGCAAAAGAGTAGGTAAAGTTATGGGCTTGAAGTGCATTCTCGCCTTTCTGCTCTGCCAAATTGGCTAGACTTTGCAGATGGTTATCGCGTGTACGAGCTTCGAAGTCGTCAAGAATCGTAAACAGTTGCTCTGTCGTCATCTGTTCGGTTTTAACCACCGAGTAATCAAAGAAGGTTTTAAAACCCAGTGATTGAGCAAATTGGTTACGTTTTTTGATCAGCTCAATAAAGCCGTTAGCCAGCAGCCATTGCTCTAAATCTAATAGTGCTTGGTGTGCAGAAAGCCTAACTTGCTCATTACCATTACTTCTAACGGCTGAGCCTAAAACGGGCAGTGATCCTTCTGTTTCATCACCCGTTTCATTTACGTAAGTCATCACATGATTCTGTTTCTTCTCAAACAGTTCAGCCTCAAACTTTATGAGATCGGCTTTAAGCTTCTGTGACTGTTCAGACTCAATAGCGTGAGATCTAAAGGTCGCTAACCAACCATTCAAGCCTGTTAGCGTACTCTCTTTTTCTAGGGGATCTTGAATTTCATCGATAGCAGCAAGTTGCGTTTCGATAGCAGCAATCTGTTCGGCAGAGCTAAGAAATTCTGTCCACTGAGTCTGCGCGAGTGTCGAACCATCGTGGTCGTCACTGATACCCATATATGTATCCCAAAAGAAGTCTTCTTTCGCTTTATGAGTCGCAAGATACTTTTGATTCAATTGGTTGAGATAGTTCGTTGCAGTCATGACATTCCTTGAAATTTAACCAGCAATTTCAACATTATGACACATTCATTGAATGTATTTTGTGATGTTAAGTATAACGGCATAGAAGTTACCTTATCATCAAGGCGTGTTGAACCAATACGGTTTCATCAGTTTACCGCCAGAAGCTATTCAACGTAACAAAGTGAGATTGTCGCTTGAAGAGCCTGCGATTGAAGGTGGCTATAAGTAATGGGTACGATGTATTGTAACTGTTGTGGGAGAGTGATATCCTCTCTTTCGTAATGGTTCTCAACGTGACGGATTACGTTATTCGGTGATGAATTTATCTAGCGGGCATGTATGCCCGTTTTTTTTCGCCTAAAATTTGCGACTCGAGCGGTTGTTTGTCGATTGGTCACGTATAATGGACACTTCATATAGCGCTAAATAAGCCCAGTCGATGAAAATCTTTCAAGTTCTAATCTTGCCTCTAATGCTGTCCCTCAATGCTATTTCATTTTCAGCGCAAGCAACCGAAAGCTGGTGGCTAAGAACAGTATTTAACAGCAGCCCAAGTCTGCCGAATTCTCAAAACTATATTAACGATATCGACTTGATGGATTGTGGTGAGATCGAAGATACGCTGTTGTGCAGTGACTTAACCCAATATTATGATCTGGATGTTTATGTTGAACTGGAGTTGGGTGACTCAAGCGTCGAAACAGTTCGCTTAAACCTGCCATATTCGCACCTAAGTTACACAAAGCTTCAGTCATACCTTCGCCAAGATGGCTTTGCTCTCAGTTCAATTCGTATTGGTGAAGATGAATTCGATGTTACAGCTCAACTCGAACAAGCTCGAAATGAAGGTGTTGGTTTCGATAAGGTGGATAAACAGCTGGTCGAATTTATCAATGCGCCTCACGGTTCAGCAGAGCAACTGAGTGTATGGAATGTGCCTAGCTTATCTTCTTCTAGATCTGTTTCTCCTTGGGTCCAGTTACATAGTGATGGTGCCAACTTAACAGTTGAACTTAATCGTTTTTAATTGCTCGAATTTATAGATAGTTTCGTTATTTATTAGGCTAAACAAGCCTTTCAGGAGAATGGCTCACGGGAAGACAGCAAGTTATAATTTATTTAAGTGTTCGTTTTTCTGCGGCTCTCACATTTTTAATAAGCGTTTACCTTTGCCATTTGTTATACGTTGAGCCTTCGGTAAAACGAGCTTAGGATACGTTCAGTATTGATAAAGGAGACAACCCATGGTTGCAAGAGTAACGATAGCGCCACAAGGCCCAGAACTTTCTGAGCTGGTGCAAGGATACTGGCGTACAGCGGATTGGGGCATGACCCAGCAACAACGCCTGACTTTCCTGAAGCAACATATTGATCTTGGCATCACAACTGTTGATCACGCGGATATTTACGGTAACTACCAATGTGAAAAGTTGTTTGGTGAGGCGTTAGCGCTTGAACCAAGCCTTCGTGATGATATTCAAATCGTCACCAAGTGCGATATCAACCTATGTGGTGACCACACTCCTGATCGCAAGATCAATCACTATGACACCAGCGCGCAGCATATTTACCAATCAGTAAATAATTCATTAGAGCGCTTAGGTGTTAACGATATCGATGTATTGTTGATTCACCGCCCAGACGTGTTAATGGATGCTGATGAAGTAGCAGAAGCGTTCGCAGAGCTACACAAAGTAGGTAAAGTTAAGCACTTCGGTGTTTCTAACTTTTCACCGCGTCAGTTCGAACTGCTTCAATCTCGACTCGGTAAGCCGTTAGTGACCAACCAAGTTGAAATCAACCCATTGAACTTTGAAGTGGCTCATGATGGCACGCTAGATCAACTACAGATGAACCGCATTCGCCCGATGGCATGGTCTTGTCTCGGTGGTGGTAGCATCTTCAGTGGCGATTCCGCGCAAGCAATTCGTGTTCGTGATGAGCTAGAGGCGATTCGTCAAGAAGTGGGTGCAGACAGCATTGATCAAGTGATTTACGCTTGGGTTCGTCGTTTACCGTCTAATCCGATCGCGATTATTGGTTCAGGTAAGATTGAGCGTGTGAAGACTGCGGTTGATGCACTAAAAATCGAGCTGACGCGCGAACAGTGGTATCGCGTATGGGTTGCATCTAAAGGTCACGGTGTGCCATAGAAAGCAATTCGTATAGAAGTCAAAGCCAGCTAACAAAGCTGGCTTTTTTGTGTTCACCTAACATGTTTCTCCAAAACTGTGATTAAGGTGGAATAATTTTCAAAAACACTCATAATGCACTCTGTTTTTCACCAGTTGGATATTTCCATTGAGCACTTCAAAATTCTCTTCAATCGCCCTTAAACCAGAGCTTCTAAATACGTTAGATTCTCTTGGTTATACTGAAATGACGCCTATCCAAGCGTTAAGTCTTCCTACTATCCTAAATGGCAAGGACGTTATCGGTCAGGGTAAAACGGGTTCAGGTAAAACAGCTGCTTTCGGTTTAGGCGTGCTGCAGAACCTACGCGTTAAGCGTTTCCGTGTTCAGTCTTTAGTGTTATGTCCGACTCGTGAGCTTGCAGACCAAGTAGCAAAAGAGATTCGTACTCTTGCTCGTGGTATTCACAACATTAAAGTGCTGACACTATGTGGCGGTATGCCAATGGGCCCACAGATTGGTTCACTAGAGCATGGCGCACACATTCTTGTGGGCACACCTGGTCGTATTTTGGATCACCTAGAGAAAGGTCGTATTGATCTGTCTGAGCTGAACACACTTGTGTTAGATGAAGCTGACCGCATGCTAGAAATGGGCTTCCAAGACGCTTTGGATGCTGTGATTGAAGCGGCGCCAAAAGAACGCCAAACTCTACTATTCAGTGCGACTTTCCCTAAACAGATCAAATCTGTTGCAGACCGCATCATGCGTAACCCAGAAATGGTGAAGGTTGAATCAACACACGATCACTCAAGCATCCAACAACACTTCTACAAGTTAGAAGGTTCTGAAGCTCGTGATGACGCTCTAGAGTTGCTGTTACTTCATCACCAACCAGAATCTGCGGTTGTGTTCTGTAACACTAAGAAAGAAGTGCAGAACGTAAACGACGAGCTAAGCCACCGCGGTTTCAGTGTTATCGAACTTCATGGCGACATGGAACAGCGTGAACGTGACCAAGCTTTGGTTCAGTTCTCAAACAAAACCATCTCGATTCTAGTGGCGACAGACGTTGCGGCTCGTGGTCTTGATGTTGATAACCTAGATGCTGTGTTCAACTTTGAATTGTCTCGCGACCCTGAAGTTCACGTACACCGTATTGGTCGTACTGGTCGTGCAGGAAGCAAAGGCGTAGCGATCAGCTTCTTTAGCGAAAAAGAGATGTACCGTGTTGCTCAAATCGATGAGTACATGGACATGCCAATCGAGCCATCTGAACTGCCAGCAAAACCAATTGCTAAGCCGTACTACTCGAACATGGTTACCATCCAGATTGATGGCGGTAAGAAAGCTAAGCTTCGTGCTGGTGATATTCTTGGCGCACTGACGGGCCAAGGCGGCATTGATGGTAAATCAGTAGGTAAGATCAATCTGTTTGCAATGCGTGCTTACGTAGCGGTAGAAAGATCTGTGGCTAAGAAAGCATTGAACAAAATCGAATCAGGTAAAATGAAGGGTCGTCAATTCCGCGCCCGAATCCTGAAGTAATTCGAGACTGAATCCCTTTGCTGCGATATGTCTAATTAGCGACATTGCTAATTAATGGCATTGCAGTAAAGGGTGTTCCACAAAATGCCACTCAAGTTTCTTCTCTTAGGTTTATCGACCTAGCTCTCTATACCAAAGCATTATTCATCGGGTCTTATCGAATAAAGATCGTTGATATGTTTTCCTTCGCTAAGATACCAAGTCATCGCTTCCTGTCGATTGTGAACCAATATCGTGATTGTGGTTATTGATCCATCGTCAAAATAACAAAGCTCATATTCTAAATCGCTTGTATGATCAGGAATAGCGGCCATAGCTTCCCTCCCAAATATCAATCATTTGAAAATACGTTCCCCTAACTCTTTTAAAGGGTCGTATTACGTCAAATGAGTAATAAAAATCAAGTTACATCACTGCTGTTAATTATTTTTAGTTTAATCATTTGCCTAAATAGCTAGATTAGCAAGTCTGGGTCTCAATTTATCTGAAAGTTTTTACGACCACTGTTTATTAAGGCTACTTTTATAAGAGCTAGAATTAGCGTTATAAGAACTGGGCTAACCTTAATGGAATGAGTTAATCGGTTTGTGGCTTTGTTGAATGTCGTGAGAGGGTAGAATGAGAAAGTGCCGGTGGTTAGTTTTAGTGATCTGTTTTCTATTTACTGGGTGCGGGACGAAATTCGCCTATAACAATATAGGGTGGTTTGTTGTTAGCTATATAGAAGATTTTGTCTCCCTCTCAAATAGCCAAGAATCCGAGCTTGAAGAGCGATTAGATATATTGCAGAAATGGCATAAAGAAACTCAGCTACCTCTGTATATCTCGCAATTAGAAGCGATTCAAAACGTAGATCGGTCGGATATGAACCCCGCTTTTATTGTGGGTCAAAGTGAACAAACTAAAGAGCATATTCGCTCAATCGTCAATAAGTTCGCTCCAGATATTTACGCCTTGAGTATGCAGCTTAGCCCTGAGCAAGACAGAGAGTTTTTAAAGAACTTTCGTGAAAAGCAACAAGACTATTATGAAGAAAGGTTGTCGTTGAACGATGAAGATTCGAGAGAGCGATACAGAACTAGAATAGAAGAGCGGGCAGAGCGGTGGTTAGGTTCGGTGTCGAAAGAACAAAAACAGATTATTCTGGCTTGGTCTCAAGAGTGGGTAAACACCAATAATAGCTGGCGACAATATCAAAACAACACCTATCAAGAGCTAACGACGCTGATGGCAAAGAAGAGCGACCTGCATATTGCTCAGCCAATTATTATGAAGTTGCTTTTAAACAATGAAGCTTATTATCCTGCTGAACTTGAGCCGCAGCTTGACCAAAATATGGGAACATCAGCCAAGTTTTTAGTTGATATCGCTGCGACCAGCAGTAACAAGCAGTGGGCGTATTTTATGAATGAGTTAGAAAGCCTTAAAGGAACATTGAAGTCATTGCAAGACTAGTGCGTTCCTTTTAAAGGCTAGCGGTTATTGTCAAGCTAGCCTTTCACCACACTTTAAGGTGAATTTCGGAACCTAACCCCTGTTACTCATCAGTAGTTTTGGAATCGAACCTTTGGCTGTCTTCGATATTTTCTGCATTAATTGGAAGCTCGGCTGTTGAATACCGTGGTCACTCTGCAGCTCATCGATCATTAATAACCACAACCTTGCTGTCATTTCTGAATCGGCTAATGCTCTGTGGAAAGTGCCGTCGTTATCTATGCGCTTGAATCGAACTAGGTCGCCCAATTTATGGGTTGGTGCATCTTGGATTAGCCGACGAGCAATCAACATCGAACATGCAAACTGTCCGTTGTAATCACGCCCTATATCGTCTAATTCTGCGTCGAGAAAGCGTTTATCAAACGATGCATTATGCGCCACAAGCTGACTGCCTTGGATAAAGTCTGCAAACTCATCCATCACTTCACTGCAACTGGCCGCGGTGCTCAGCATACGGTTAGTAATGCCGGTGTAGCTTTCAATGAATCCACTAACGCGAAATCCTGGGTTCATGAGCTGCTGGAAGGTGTCGACGACTTCGCCGTTAACGAGTTTAACTGCACCGATCTCAATCGCTCGGTCGCCCATATTGGGTGATAAGCCTGTGGTTTCGAAATCGAGAACGATAACGGAATCTGCGGAGTTTGAAGCCATCGTGTTTCCTAATTGCTGTTTGGTAGTATCGCTTTATATGGGGCGTTTGGTGTCGCTATGGGTATATCAGTTATTTGCTAGTGCCGATAACAAGCTCAGTGTACCCCGTCGAATCGTCATGCTCTCTGTTGAAGGTCAAAGCATCGTAGCGGTGAACGATCAGTTCAGCCGTGGTTGCGATTATTGTTCCTTCAAGCAAATGCCCACCAATCACATTGCCATTTTCATCAGCAACGGATATATGAACATGCTGGTGGTTTGGGGTTAGCGTCGCCATAAGAGACACAATTTCGAACGGAGCTTGGACGAGCTTGGTGTTGTTCGCATTAGCTAAACGAATGTTGAGTTGAGAGACACAACCGACACAAGATGCGATAGAGCCTGCAAAGATGTTGTGTGTGGTCACTAACCTTTGGATCTCAAGCTTTAGGTCTTGGCCGCGGGTTAATCTCGTTGCGATAGGAGTGATCATCTTATTGCCTCAACGTTATATGTATTTCAAAGAACAAAACGAAGCCACATAGGGCTTCGTTTTATTTTCATTTTGGCTAACGCGACTTTTCTTTTGGTTAATGCAACTTTGCATTTTCTGTCGCTGAAATTACTTAGTCTTGTTGCTGTTCTCTTTTCTTCTTAGGAACGAAGTTCAATACTGAGATTGGCACTTCTTTGCGTGGTTCAAAACCTTCAACAACGCGACGTTCAATCAAGTGACCCAGACGCTTTTCAATGATGCACAGGTTTTTGAAGTTATCTTTCGATAGGAAAGAGATCGCTTCACCAGATGCGTCAGCACGGCCGGTACGACCAATACGGTGAACATAATCATCTGCTGGGAAAGGCATGTCGTAGTTCACTACGCGGCTTAGGTTGTCGATATCGATACCACGAGCAGCAACACCCGTCGCGACTAAGTACTTTAGACGACCTTTCTTGAAGTCAGCCAAGATTTTTTCACGAATCGCTTGGCTACGTCCACTATGGAAAGCCTCTGCTTGAATACCACGTTTCTCAAGTTGAGCAACCAACTTAGCAGCGCCGTGCTTGGTTTCGATAAAGATAAGCGCTTGGTCCCAGTTGCCTTCGGTAATCATGTGGCTCAATAGTGCTGACTTACGGTCTTTATCTACTGTTACCAACCATTGCTCAATGTTCGCTTTAGACGCATCAGTCTTGGCAATCGAAATCTCTTCCGCTTCACTGATTGCACTTTTCGCTAGCGCACGCACTGGTGTTGAAAGCGTTGCTGAGAAAAGTAGGTTTTGGATGTCTTGTGGTAGACGTGCGATGATCTTGTTGATATCTTCAATGAAACCCATGTCTAGCATGCGGTCAGCTTCATCTAGAACCAGAACTTCAACTTCATCAAAGTGAACGGCACGTTGTCCGTACATATCGATCAAACGACCTGGTGTTGCCACAAGAATATCGACGCCTTCAATAAGACGATCTTTCTGGTGTTGGTAAGACACGCCACCGTACATCGCTAATGATGTTAGGTTTAGGAACTTCGCGTACTTAGTAATGTTCTGTTCAACCTGAACTGCCAGCTCACGCGTTGGCGTCAGGATAACTGCGCGGATACGTTTTTTACGCTGCGTTTCACCTTTGCTTAGCATTTCTAAGATAGGGAGAACAAAGCTCGCAGTTTTACCTGTACCTGTTTGTGCTGCCGCAATAAGGTTCTTACCAGAAAGCACAATCGGAATTGCTTTTTCTTGAATAGAGGTTGGCTTTTCATAGCCTTGTTTTGCAACGGCTTTAACAATAGGTGAGCTTAATCCAAGCTTGGAAAATGGCATAAGTTTCTCGGTATGATTTGGCTAAATAGCGATGGAAAGGTTTAACAATCTTATACAAGGATAAGATTAATGGCGGCATTCTACCATGTTGCTTGTGTACTACTAGGGCATGTTGATCTTTCGAGCTAATTTTTGCAGCGAGTTGCTGGGTATTTATACAAGGCAGAGGCTTTGATGTGTAGCTAGCCTACATGAGAAGCCGATAACGTAGTAGAAATGACCAGCAAACGCTGCCTGAAGGGTTCGAGCTGGGCGCCCCCGCAAAAAGCGTTTTACTCTTTGTTGAGGGAGATTTGCTTAGAATGACTAGGCTACTTCTCCCTCGCCGCGATTAAAACGCTTTTGACTAGGCGTCCCCATCCGAACAAAATTTAACCACGAAAGGTCAACACGCCCTAGCAACATACACACTTTAGTTGGATAATACTGGTTCAATAAGACGATGATAAGACAGGGATGTATGGAAATTACGCCAAATGAACGCGATGCAGTATATAAAACGATTTTTTCTCGCCGAGATGTTCGTGGACAGTTTCTTCCTGATGAGATCCCTGAAGATGTGTTGATGCGTGTGTTAACCGCTGCGCACCATGCTCCTAGCGTTGGCTTTATGCAGCCTTGGGATTTTGTCGTTGTCCGTGATATCGAAACTAAGCAACAGATCAAAGCCGGTTTTAATAAGGCTCATGCCGAATCAGCGGAAATGTTCACCGATGAAAAGCAGACGATGTATAAGCGATTAAAGCTTGAAGGTATTGTTGAATCACCTATCGGAATCTGCGTGACTTGCGACCGAAACCGAACCGGAAAAGTAGTTTTAGGCAGAACCATCAAACAAGAGATGGATCTGTACAGCACCGTATGTGCGGTTCAAAACTTGTGGCTCGCGGCAAGAGCTGAAAACCTTGGGTTAGGTTGGGTGAGCATTCTCCACGATTCAGTACTGCGAGACGCACTAGATATCCCTGAAAACATCGATATTGTGGCGTACCTGTGTATTGGTTACGTTGATCACTTCAAAGATAAACCAGAACTTGAAACCATGGATTGGCTACCAAGAAGAGACGTCAATTCAGCGATTCATGAAGGTAAGTGGAATGCAGAGCAAATAGCGAATCCGGTGGAGGATTAATCTCCCACTTATTTTTGTCGCTGAATATGCACGATCAGTGATTATTTTGTTTGCTAAAAGAGGTGTTTATAAATTAAGTTGGATCTTGATATTATTTATATCAACAGTTTCATAAAGCATATTCCAACTTGAACAAGTAAATAGACCTCCCATTTGGGTTACAGCTATTCTCGTTCTTCTAGACGCTTATTTCGGATATCCATTGAACGACGCTAACTTACGTAGACTTCAGCAGCTTACTGCAAAGTATGAACTAGGTGAAGAGTATCACCTAACGATAGATGATCTAGAACACTCGCTATCGACTTCTCGCAGAAACACTTCGATCATTCTTAAATGCTTATCAGAATATCGCTGGATTTGTTGGATTCCGTCTAAAGGAAGAGGGAAGCTTAGCCAGTTTAGAATTTTGGTCAGCTTTTCCGAAGCATTAGAACAAGTGTTAGCGCTTCAGTTGGAACAAGGCTGCTTTAACGTTATTCCCCGTCTTCTAGAAAGCTATGGTGATGCTGCAATAAAGGCCCTGACGCTAGCGACTGAAAAGCATAGTCTGTTCAATCAACAACATGACCATTTGCTGATCACTCAATACCCGTGGGTCGATAATCTTGAGCCAGCAAAAACATACCGAACCGCCGAACATCACATCTTAAGAAGTCTCTACAATACATTACTCGTCCAAGATCATGAGGGAAATCCCCAAGCGAGTCTCGCGCACCATTGGAAGATGGAAGGGCGCTTTCTGCATTTTTGGTTGAGACCGAATGTGTTATTCCATGACGGTGAAACTTTAACGGCTAAAGATGTTGCTCAATGTTTGTTGCAGCTAAAAAATATCGAAGGGCCAGTACAGTCTTTATTTGATCAGGTCAGTGATGTTCAAGTGGTGGGTGATAAACAACTGACTATTGAGCTAACACACGCAAACCCAATGTTTCTCTATGCATTGAGTAGTCCTCACGCGTCTATTTACCGCTGCAAGCGTACTTATTTTTCGAGCGGTCGCAGTGCCTATATTGGAACTGGTCCTTTCTCATTAGATGATTGGAGCGAAGAGCGCTTGGTTCTTAAACGTCACCGAGGTTACTTTGCTCAAAATGCCTTGTTAGAACAGATAACGCTCACCGACATAGAAGGTTTGAATGATCACACCCTGAGTTTTAATCAATCTGGTGTCGCTGAAGAAACCACTATCAATGCACTTTCGTATCTTGCGCTTAATCGTAGAGAAAACTCGGGCATAACCCCTGAAGAACTCGACAGGCTAGTATCGTTTATCAAGTCCAGCAGTAAAGAGTTTGATGCTGATATGGTGACGGATGATCTCTCTTTCTCGCCGAGTAAATTAACATGCAGCAACCCCATTCCAATTTTGACGGGCACTGTTGTGTTAACACGACCTAGAATGACGATTCCTTTACTTCAAGAGATGGCTGACTGGCTGCAACAAACGATTGCAAAGACAGGTGTCATTATTGAAGTTGTTGAGCTTCCCAATATCAGTGACCCTAGCTCCATGAGTGAATCGGCAGACCTGTTATTCATTGAAGAAGTTATCGAACAGCCAGCCGATTATGGCCTTTACGATTGGCTGCTTGCTTCCTCTGGGCTCAGATTCATTTTCAACAATTCTGAGATGAAGGCGCATTGCGAGAGAGTTAGAGCTGCTGTGAGTGGCGAGGACCCAATGAGCGAGTTGAAAGAGATTGAAGATTCGCTTTATCAACTGAAGTTACTTTGTCCGTTATTTCACGGTAAAGAGAAGGTTTTTAACAGTGTTGAGGTTCATGGCGTAGAGATTAACCAAACCGGTTATAGTGATTTTTATAAGCTTTGGATAGCCTCGAACGAGAAGTAATTAGTCCATTTTTAACCCCATTTCCCTATCTTTTAGTTTCTGTTCAGAATGAAAACATGCACGAATCGGCTATCACCCTTTCGTGTTTCTTTCTAATGCCAATCGCTATTATGACGGGCTATGACTATCACAGTCATTTCCGGTCATCCCCCCAATGACAATTCCATTTATAATGTATTTCATTAGGATCTAATCGAATGAAACTTAAGCTTATTTCTATCGCACTTATAGCTGGTGGCCTTGCGGCTTGTGGCGGAGGAGGCGGTGGTAGCAACACAAGTGCTCCTGCTCCTCAAACGAGAACCTTACAAGGTGTCGCCATTGACGGGTATATTTCCGGGGCGACCGCGTTTCTAGATATCAATTATAATGGCGTATTAGATGAAGGTGAGCCTAGCAGTATCACGGACCATGAGGGCAGCTATGAGCTATCTTTGACGGGCTCTAACTCAGACTGTATGGACTACGCTCCAATCGTAGTGAACGTGCCAGTAGGCGCTATTGATGCGGACAGCCCAAACACACCGATTACTGAACCTTATCAGTTAATATTTCCGCCAGTCATGACGGTGAGTTCTGAGCAAGAAATTAAGTCGACTACGCCACTTACGACCGTGTTATGGAATCAGATCCAAGCCGACTTGTATAAAGGTGGTTTAAACAGTTGCTCTGCTTTGAAGCAAGCTGTGAACACCCAAAATAGCATTATCCAAAATGTGAAAGAGCATGACTTCCGAATTGCGAACCGATACAACATCGCAGTCGAGGACTTGTACGGTGATTTCGTTAAAGAGCAAAACACTGAGCTCTACGATTTAGCGCAGAAGATGATGCCTGCCATTAAAAAGTCCTATCAAGAGACCAAAGAGATTCAAAAAGAGAACCCAACAGCCCAGCAAGCTTATGTTGACTATTACTGGCAGCATTGGGACTACGCCAAGAAGAACGAAATTAATAAGTGGTATAAAGTTAAAACAGTGATGACTGCGGATAAGCTGATTGTCATTGAACATGAAGTTTCAGCCGACCTGCAGACAGAACTGGCGTTAAGTGAACATTTTGAGCGTAATGGTCAGAAGAAAAATGGCTTAGAGTATGACAAAGAAGCTTCGTTCTCATTGGACCCTGATGGAAACCAACACTCATGCTCAGTGCAAGAGACCATCAAGCAGCAAGTTTTACCTAACTCACTTGCGACTTTTGGTGTGATGAACCGTGGTTGGTCTAAACAACCTGATTGGGACAGCTGTTCTCGTCAAGACGTTGGTGCGGGCTTTATGCAAACCTTGACGGCAGATCTTGTCGGTGACTACAAAGACCAGTTTACCCAAGTACAAGCGAAATTTAATTTTGAGAATAACGCGCCACATCCAGAGTGGGTTAATCTTGGTGATTCGTTAGATAGTGTTTCGCGCAGCGACTTTGATGCGCTCAACTATCTATCGGTAGATTTTAATGACAACAGTTCATATGGCTCTGACAGCTGGAACCGACATAAGTATGCGTACATTGAAAATACGCCGTTTGATTATACTCAAACGATAACGTCTAGATATTCTCATGGTAACTGGACTAAAGGTTATTATTACCAGAATGGGACAAGTCTATTTGAGTGTTCAGATGATGGTGTGAACTGGTCAAAAGAGACTTGTAAGTAACACTGACGAAGTCGTGACTAAATAATTTTAGATACCTTTATGCAATAAAAAAATCCAGTGTCGACAAGACACTGGATTTTTAGTTTTGGTTAATCGAAATCTAGCTTTGCTTTATTGAAAGCGCTTAAGCGATCTCAATCTTCTCAGCTTGGTTCTGCTCTACCATTGATAGTGCTAGCGCTTCTGCAGCCTTAATGCCGTCGATACCAGCAGACAGGATGCCGCCTGCGTAGCCTGCACCTTCACCAGCGGGGAAGAAGCCCTTAAGGTTGATGCTTTGGAAGTCTTTGCCACGTTTGATGCATACAGGAGAAGACGTACGAGTTTCAACACCGGTTAGTAGGCCGTCTGGCGTAGAGAAACCTTTGATCTTCTTCTCGAACGCTGGGATTGCTTCACGAATCGCTTCGATAGCAAAATCAGGCAGCGCTTTTGAAATATCAGTCAGGTGGATACCCGGCGTGAATGACGGTTGTACTTCACCGATCGCACTTGGATCGCGACCTTTCAAGAAGTCACCGATTTTCTGAGCTGGTGCATCGTAGTTTTCACCACCAAGAACATAAGCGCCGCTTTCTAGTTCACGTTGTAAACGGATACCAGCCAGTGCGTCACCTGGGTAATCACGCTCTGGGTCGATACCTACAACGATTGCGCTGTTTGCGTTACGCTCTGCACGAGAGTATTGGCTCATGCCGTTAGTTACTACGCGGCCTTCTTCAGACGTTGCCGCTACTACAGTACCGCCTGGGCACATACAGAAGCTGTATACAGTGCGGCCATTCTTACAGTGGTGAACCAGTTTGTAGTCCGCAGCACCAAGGATTGGGTTGCCTGCGTTCTTACCGAAACGAGCTTCATCGATCATTGATTGCTTGTGCTCGATACGGAAGCCAATAGAAAAAGGCTTCGCTTCCATGTAAACGCCACGATCGTACAGCATTTCAAACGTGTCACGAGCACTGTGGCCAACAGCCAATACCACGTGACGAGATTTGATCTCTTCACCGTTAGAAAGCGTTAGACCTGTGATTTGGCCATCTTCCATATGAACGTCGTCAACACGAGTGCTGAAACGGATTTCACCGCCGAGTTCAATGATAGAAGCACGCATCTTTTCAATCATAGTAACCAGTTTAAAGGTACCGATGTGTGGCTTACTTACGTATAGAATTTCTTCTGGTGCACCCGCAGCAACGAACTCTTCAATTACCTTACGGCCATAGTGCTTTGGATCTTTAACTTGGCTGTACAGCTTACCGTCCGAGAATGTACCTGCGCCGCCTTCACCAAACTGCACGTTTGATTCAGTGTTCAGTGTGCGCTTACGCCAGAAACCAAAGGTATCTTTAGTACGTTCACGAACTTCTTTACCACGCTCAACGATGATTGGGTTGAAACCCATTTGAGCAAGCACTAGGCCAGCGAATAGACCACACGGGCCAAAGCCGATAACCACAGGGCGCTCAGTTTGGTTCTCAACTGCTTTAGCAACAAACTTGTACTCCATATCAGGAGTCACTTTTACGTGCGGGTCGCTAATGAATTGTTCTAACAACTCAGCTTCGTTTTCAACGAGAACGTCAAGCGTGTAGATAAGTAAGATCTTTGATTTCTTACGAGCATCGTAGCCACGTTTAAAGATATTAAAAGAGAGTACCTGATCAGAGTTAATACCAAGTTTCGCTTCAATAGCGTCTTGAATCGCAGACTCTTCATGGTCTAGTGGGAGTTTAATTTCGGTTAAACGTATCATTTCGATGTCTCGTTTTTATAGGTGTCTTAGCTAGATCGTTTCTTAATACAGAGTTTGATGGAAACACTGATGTTCAAAGAAGCGATAAGCTCACAATGGCGCGCATTTTACGAGAAATTGATTTATCTGTCATACTAATTTGGAAACATGGAGCAAATAGACACGATATTAGAGCCGTATGATGTTGAATTTTGCTTTGGGATGAGTATTATCCCCATTCTTCAATTTTGACTAACTTATAGAGCAGAGCATCATGGCATTTGTCGTAGGCGATAATTGTATTCAATGTAAATACACAGACTGTGTGGCAGTGTGCCCCGCAGATGCGTTCCATGAAGGCCCAAATTTCATGGTAATCAACCCAATCGAATGTATTGATTGTGGCTTGTGTGTACCTGAATGTGATGCTCAAGCGATCTTCCAAGAAGATGAACTGCCAGAAGATCAAAAGATCTTCATCGAAGTGAACGCAGAACTTGCTGAGATTTGGCCGGTACAAACGGAAGTAAAAGCACCAATGGATGACGCTGAAAAGTGGAATGGTGTGTCTGATAAGTTGGCAATGCTAGAAAAGTAATTCTGCTACTTGAAATAAACCTTCCCCAAAAAAAGATCCCCAACTCAGTCGTCCCTCCTTCTTGAGGATGACGGCTGATGATTCAGTTAATTATTGACCTACTTGCCACGTTATATTTCAAAATCTACTTGATACTTGATACTTGATACTTGATACTTGATGCTTGATGCTGTGAGAGCTGGTGGTTGGTTTTGTCTCTATTTCTAAGTTACGTCATTCCCTACAGCGAGGGACGAGCAAGATAGGGAATCTTGCTCTTCATATCCGCGAGTTCTATTTCGTAGTTTACTCTTGAATCGATTAACTATGCTGACGGCGCATATTGTCGAGAATAATACCTGTCGCCATTGCTACATTCAGAGACTCTGCGCCACCGAATGCAGGAATCGTAATCTTATCCGTTACGTATTTAGCCGCATGTTCACGAATACCGTGGGATTCGCTGCCCATCAACAAAATGCCGTTGGCAGTAAACTCAGTCTTATGAACACTTTCGCCTTCTAAAAACGCACCGTAAACAGGTAGGTTCGCTTGCTCTAAGTAAGCGGGTAAGTCAGTTTGGCTTACGTGAACTCGGCCAAAGCTGCCCATAGTCGCGCTGATCGTTTTAGGGTTGTATGGGTCTGCGCAATCGCTGCTCGCAACAATATGCTTGATGCCATACCAGTCTGCGACACGAATAATCGTACCTAGGTTGCCAGGGTCTGAAACGCCATCAAGCGCGATCATCAGTCCTGTTGCTTCTGGTAGCTCAAACGTTGGGATCTCAACAACCGCAATCGCGGCATTGTTGCTTACCAAAGTGCTCGCTTTGGTTAGATCATCCAGCGAGGCTTCAACACAATCAAACTCAATCAGTGAAGCATGATTTTCAGATAAGAAATCAGCGGTAGCGAAGACGTTCTTCACCACTAAGTCACTATTGAACAGCTCAAGAACGTTCTTTTCACCTTGAACTAGAAACAGGCCGTGGGCTTTACGTTGTTTCTTTTGGCCCAAAGCACGAAGGAGTTTTAATTGGTTTTTTGAAATCATGTTTTTATCCTAGATATAAGCCCGCGCATTATAGAGCAAAGGTTAGCGAACCAAAAGCGTGATGACTCAATGCGATCCACATAAAAAGCGAAAGTAACTCACTTAAAAAAGAAAAGCGCACTAAATAGCGCGCTCTTATGGGATTTACTCACCTAAGTTAAGCTGTACTGACAGCCTAATACGGAGCTGGGTAGCGCTTAAATACCGTGTTGATATCAGTCAGGATCTCTTCTGATAACGGTTTACTGAAAGCGGCTACGTTCTCTTTTAGCTGCTCCATCGTAGTTGCACCGATGATGGTGGACGTCACCCCATCAACTTGATTACACCAAGCCAATGCCAGTTGGCTCGGAGTGAACCCGTGAGCATTTGCCACTTCAACATAGCCTTTAACCGCTTCATTGGCAGATTCAGTATCACGGAAAATGCCTTTACGTTGCATGTAAGTCCAACGGCTGCCTTCCGGCCTTGCGCCATCGATGTATTTTCCACTCAACATGCCTGCAGCCAAAGGCGACCATGGCAGGTAAGCGACATCTTCATGCACACAGTTTTCAATCAAATATGGCCAGTCTTTTGCGTGCAGCAAGCTAAATTCATTCTGAATCGAAACCATACGTGGCAAATCGTGTTTCTCGCTCAGCTTGAGGTATGTGTTAATGCCCCAAGTAGAATCATCTGAAAGCCCGATATGGCGAATTTTACCCGCCTTAATGCAGCTTGCCAGTGCTTGTAGGATTTCCAACATCTCAGCTTCATGCTGCTTTCGGTCAATATCACTGAATCGAATGTGATTTGGGAAATGCTTACCAAAGTGAGGCGTTGTGCGATTTGGCCAATGAAGTTGGTAAAGGTCGATATAGTCTGTTTGTAGGCGTTGTAATGACGCATCAACCGCGGCGATCACAGCTTCACCCGTTATCGGACCACCATCTCGAACCCAAGGCAGTCCTGCCCCTGCTATTTTACTCGCAATGATTAACTCTTGGCGGCGTTGTGGATTACGAGACAACCAGTTGCCGATAATTGCTTCTGTTTTGCCATAGGTATCTGGAGAAGGGGGAACCGCGTACATTTCTGCCGTATCAATAAAGTTAATACCTTGGCTTAATGCGTATTCGATCTGTTGGTCGGCTTGCTGTTGCGTATTTTGTAGCCCCCAAGTCATGCTGCCAAGACAGATACGGGAAACGGGAATTTGACTACTTCCTAGCTTTGAATATTCCATTGAATTCGGGGTTCCTGTGGTTAGGTTCTCTGGTACTCGCATTATAGTTTTGAAAAGAGGGCGAGTGAGGAATGAAAACGAATATGAATTATTAGCACAAAATGACACGACAAGGTATGGCATCGGGGAGTTTAGTGAGTCATTTCTCAGCGCTGCAAGCTAGTGTGTGCAATGCGTGAAAATACATTCGCGAGAAACTATGAGCCAATTGGTGAGCGAGAAGTGAAGAACAACAAGCAATGAGTGAAGGTTTAATGTTCAGCTTGTTTGGGAGTGGGGGAGAGGATAACCGATCAAAAATAAAAAAAGCTCTACAGGATAGAGCGTAGAGCTTTTTTATAGGGGTCTTAATAGTGCTAGGTATTCATTGAGTTACGAGGTCGCGTTTGTGTCTAACCCACCCTGGGTTTGCGCCTGTCTTAGAGCTTCCTGCCTTTGAACTTCTTTCTCAGTTAATACTGGTCGAAGCGTTTCCTCAGAGGCTTGAGGAGAGAAAATGAAATATTTATTAATCGTCATAACTGTGTCTCCGTGTAACGTATGACAGATTCTGCATCAAGGATAAATTGTGATCATCATCCACTTTGTACTTTTTTTAGGCTGAGAGCGGAGGGCGTAGAATGCGTACAAAGCGATCTCTTATCATCCGTATGCAATGTTGAACTGACGAAACCCTCTGTTTTCAAGTATAGGAAGCGCATCTAATTTCGCACAATAATGATTTAGAGCAATTACATACATGGTCAGGGGCGTAAGATGAAAAACCTCGCTACTGACTCTGTGTTCGTATTTATTTAACGATGCATCGTATATCGAAAAAATATAAGTCAGTAAATCAATTACTTAATCCATGGTGAGATGAATTATGGAAAAGCTTGTAGAACGTTTTCTGAATTACGTTACTTTTGATACCAAATCCGATCCTTCTAATCAGCAATGCCCAAGTTCACCGGGTCAAATTACCTTTGCTGAAGCCTTAAAGTTAGAATTGGTGGCATTAGACTTAGCTGATGTGTCTTTAGATGACAATGGATACTTGATGGCGAAACTGCCGTCGAATGTCGATTATCCAGTGCCGGCGATTGGCTTTGTGGCACACATGGATACCGCTCCTGACGCATCAGGTGCCAACGTGAAACCGCAAGTGATTAAAGATTACCGAGGTGGAACGATTGAATTAGGTGAAAGTGGCGAGAGTTTGAGCCCAAGCCAATACCCAGACCTTGATTCTTTACATGGTCACGACCTGATTACGACTGACGGCACAACTCTGCTTGGTGCCGACAACAAAGCGGGTATCGCTGAAATCATCAGTGCAATTGCTTACCTGAAAGCGAATCCAGACATCAAACACGGCGACATCTGCATTGGTTTCACGCCGGATGAAGAGATTGGTCGCGGTGCGAACCTGTTTGACGTTGAAAAGTTTGGCGCCGAGTGGGCGTACACCATTGATGGTGGCCCAGTTGGGGAGTTGGAATTTGAGAACTTCAATGCCACGAGCGCCGATGTTATCTGTCATGGCGTGAACGTTCACCCAGGTACCGCAAAAGGTAAAATGGTGAACTCGATGAACATTGCAGCGCAATTCCAATTGATGATGCCAGCACAAGAAACTCCCGAATGCACAGAAGGTTATGAAGGTTTTTACCACCTGAAATCGGCGGAAATGGGTGTGGCTCGCTCTGAACTGGGTTACATCATCCGTGATTTTGAACGTGAGGGTGTAGAAGCGCGTAAGGCATTCATGCAACAGAAAGTCGATGAGTTGAATGAACGTCTTGAGAAAGGCCGTGTTGAGTTGGTGCTAACCGATAGCTACTTCAACATGAAAGAGATGGTTGAACCGCATCAACATATTATTGAATTGGCGAAGCAAGCGATGATTGAGTGCGATGTTGAGCCAATGATCAAGCCTATCCGAGGTGGTACAGACGGTGCTCGTTTATCTTTCATGGGGCTACCATGTCCGAATATCTTTACTGGTGGCTACAACTTCCACGGTATTCATGAGTTCATTACCATTCAAGGCATGGAGCAAGCGGTAAAAGTGATTGTTGAATTGTCTCAACGTACAGCGACGCATTACCAAAAATAGAACATCAGAGCGTTATATCTCTTTGTATTTTTGAGAGTATTCAATAATACTCTCTTTAAGCATAAGGGAGTACGCGATGAAAAAGTTAGTTTTACTTTGCACCCACTTAGCCGTGGGTGCTTTTGGTTTTGGGCTGGGTGTCTACGCATTACCTATCTTGATTGAGCCAGATTCTCCTTCTTCAAGTTCTGTTGAAGCGATCAGTGAGCAGGCTATCTACACGGGTGAGTTCACTAAAGATCGACAAGACAGTGACTTCTTGCACTGGGGAGAAGGCATCATTTCAGTGTCTGAAAGTGCGATCGCTTTTGAAGGTGAATTGGCGCCGGGACCTGATTACAAGGTTTACCTTTCACCTAAGTTCATTGAAACCGAGCAAGCTTTCAATGACAGCAAGAATGAGTTGCTGAGAGTCGGAGATGTAAAAACATTCGACCGCTTTATGGTTGAGCTTCCCGAAGGTACTGATCTTAATCGGTTTAATACGGTTGTGATTTGGTGTGAAACTTTTGGTCAATTTATTACTTCTGCCAAGATAAAATGATAGCCTTAGCTAGGCTAATACCAGAATGTATACGAGCGCTCAGGAATTGAGCGCTTTTTCATAGAAAGGATATTAGCGGCTTTCTTGTAAAGCTAACCGTTGTAAAGCTAACTGTTGTAATGCTAAGGAATAAGTAATGGAAAAGTTGTGGCAAGTAATTGATTTTCTACTCGCTCATAAGTTTATTTTTAGTGCGTTGATTATCACTATTATTTTAATCATTCGCCGAATCACCTTATCTCAAATAAGAGGTGATGTTGCTTTCCTTAGCGAAGACCAACGTAACTGGATGTCACGAACCAAAAACGGCACATTCGCGATTATTGTTGTGACGTTATTTGTGCTGTGGAAATCCGAAATCAGCGAGTTTGCGCTATCTGTCACGGCCATTGCTGTTGCGATCGTTGTAGCTTCAAAAGAGATCATTTTGTGTTTCACAGGTTCTATTCAGCGTGCGAGTTCTCGCTCATTTAGAATCGGCGACTGGATCGAAGTGGGTAAAATCAGCGGTGAGGTGATTGAGCACAATTTGATGGCGACTGTGATTCAAGAAATCGATTTGTATCATGGGCAATATCACTTCACTGGCAAGACAGCCACGCTGCCTAATAGTATGTTCTTCACTTATCCGGTAAAGAACCTCAACTTCATGAAGCGTTATGTTTATCATAACTTTTTTGTGACGGTGAAAGACTTTGTAAACCTATACCCTATGGTACCGGGTCTTATTGTGAAAATTGAAGAGCATTGCGAAGAGTTTATCGATGTTGCCCGCCGTTACAACGGTGTGATCGAAAAGCACGCTGGCGTTGACCTTCCGGGTTCTGAGCCTCACATCCATATCACAAGCAGTTCGACAGGTGAGCAAGAAGTGCACTTTATGATCTTCTGTCCGACCGAAAAAGCGATTCATTTAGAGCAAGATATTCGTAAAGACTTTATGGAAGCGTACGCGGAAGCATTCCCAACGAGCGCTTAGTTTGCTCATCAGTTTACAATGACCAAGCTATAGCCTCTAAACTATAGCTTCCAAAATATAGCGACCAAACTATAAGTCCAAACAACAGAAAGCCGAGAGCGATAATATCGACTCTCGGCTTTTTTGTTCTTGCTATCTGTTAGCTTAATCTAGGTCAGCGAGTGGTAACCAATCCACTTGTACACCAGCTTGCTCAAACATATCTTGGCTAACTTTAATCTTGTCGCCCCAGCGAGAAAGGAAATCTTCACTTTGCTCTGGGCAATGTACCGCTGAAATACCTGTTTGGATGATTTTTGCAGCACAGTTTGGACAAGGGAAATGCGTCACCCAGATTTCGCAGCTGTCCAAATCACGCTTAGCGAATAAAATTGCATTTTCTTCAGCGTGAAGCGTCTTGAGGTACTTCATCTCTCTGTCATCAGTATCCGCACTATCAGACACGCCATGTGGGTAGCCATTAAAACCAACAGAAACAATGCGGTTGTGCTTAGTGATTACGGCGCCGACTTGAGTTGAAGGATCTTTACTCCAAGAACCGACCAATTCCGCCATTTGATAGAAACGTTTAGCCCATTTTGAAATCATGAGAATTCCTTAACAATTAAATGTGAATGCTTATCTGTCTGACAATACATTATGTTAGACAATATCCATAGAGAACAAAAGCTGAGAGATTGATTTACTTAGGAATTGTAGCGTGTTTGTAATCACTTTATAAGCACTTGGTTTCAATTAACATATTGATACACTTTGGCCAGTTATAATTGATATTCCTCGGACAATGGTAACAGAGGTGTTACGTAAATTTTATGCTGTTCAAATACTAATAAGTGACGGTATAACCATGCGTAAAAAGTTGATCCTTACTGCTCTTGCAAGCTCTCTTATTCTTGCTGGGTGTGGGCAAGATGCTCAAAATGCCAAGCAAGCACCTTTACCTCTCGTAGCTGTACAGGATGTTAGCGTTGTTTCTCACCAGCAAAGTAAGTCGTATATCGGTCGTATAGAAGCCGTTGAAGACACGGCTATTACAGCGCAGGTTTCTGGCTACCTACAAAGCCGTCATTTTAATGAAGGCCAAATGGTTGAAAAGGGTCAATTGCTTTACTCGATTGAACCTTCTTCGTTTGAAGCCGAAGTAGCAAGCGCAAAAGCGTCTGTTGCTCAAGCGAACGCGAACCTTAAAAAAGCTGAGCTTGATTTTAATCGTGGTAAAAACCTACTTCCGAAAGGCAGTATCTCTCAATCTGAATTCGATGCATTAACCGCAAACTTGTTAGGTTCTCAAGCACAGCTTGAAGCAAGCCAAGCACAGCTAAATGCTGCGAATGTTCAGCTTTCTCATACCAAAATCATCGCGCCTTTCTCTGGCCGTATTAGCGATACCAAAGTGAGCACAGGTGATCTGGTTTCACCGTCTTCAGGTGTGCTGACGACTTTGGTTAGCCTAGACCCAATCCACGCATCGTTCAGCATCAGTGAGCGTGAGCGTATTGAGCTGGGTATGGACCGTATCGAAGGCGATGGCAGCAGCGACTCTGCAGGTGTTGAAGTTCAGATCATGCTTGAAAATGGTGAAGCGTTCGAACACCTAGGTCAGCTTGACTTCTTGGGCAACCGTATCAACCTCAATACTGGTACGATCGCGATGCGCGCGATTGCCGATAACCCGAATCAGCAATTACTTCCAGGCCAACACGTTCGCGTTGATCTACGTGAAAAACAACCTATTGATGTTGTGACTATTCCTCGTCGCGCAGTGCAAACCGACCTCGAAGGTGACTTCGTGATGGTATTGGTTGAAGGCGAAGCTGAACCCGTTGCTGAGCGTAGAAACATCGAGATGGGTCGCCAGATTGAAGGTGGCGTGATTGTTCATTCTGGACTAGAGAAAAACGACGCGGTCATCACTCAAGGCCTACAGCGTGTACGTAATGGTATGTCTGTTCGTATTCAAGCTTCTGCTGAACAAGCTGAGTAAGGGGACTATTTATGTTAAGTCGTTTCTTTATTCAAAGGCCTAAGTTCGCCCTTGTTATATCTATAATCTTAACGCTGGCGGGTGCGATTTCTCTCGCTATCTTGCCAGTGGCTGAATATCCAAAAATCAGTCCACCGTCGGTCAGTGTTTCGGCATTCTACACGGGCGCAAGTGCTGAAGTGGTGGAACAGGCGATAGCCGACCCCATAGAAACGTCGGTTAACGGCGTAGAAGATATGATCTACATGTCTTCTAAAAGTGCTAACGATGGTTCATACAACCTTAACGTGACCTTTGATGTTGGTACTGATCCAGATATGGCTCAGGTCAACGTTCAGAACCGAGTTGCTCAGATCGAATCGAAGCTTCCACAAGAAGTAAGAATGGTGGGTGTAACGGTTAAGAAGCGTTCTCCGGACCTGTTGATGGTATTGAACTTCTACTCGCCAAACGGTGAGTACAACGACCAATTCCTGATCAACTACGTGAACTTGAACATTAAAGACCAGCTGGCTCGTGTGAAGGGCATCAGTGAAGTTAACGTATTGGGTGGTGGTGAATACGCGATGCGTGTTTGGTTAGATCCTGAGAAAATGGCTAACCTCAATATAACCACCTCTGACGTGAATCGCGCCTTGGCTGAACAGAACGTTCAGGTAGCGGCTGGCCGTATTGGTGCAGCACCTTACGACAACGCACAAGAAGTGCAGTTCAACTTGGTAACCAAAGGGCGACTAGAAACGGCTGATGAGTTTGAAAATGTTGTGCTTCGCGCTAGCCAAGATGGTTCAACGGTTTACTTAAAAGACATCGCACGTGTTGAGCTTGGTAAAAAGTTCTACGACGGCAATGGTAAATATCGTGGTCAAGACGCTTCAATCGTAACGCTGTCACTTCAATCAGACGCTAACGCGCTGGAAAGTGGTAAAGCGGTAATGGCGATGCTGGACAATCTAAGCAAAAACTTCCCTGAAGGCGTTGCTTATGAGGCGAGTTATGACACTACAGTATTCGTTGCTGAGTCGATCAAAGGGGTAGTAAAGACCCTAATCGAAGCTATCTTGCTGGTTATTGCGGTAACGTACTTGTTCTTGGGTAGTGCGCGTGCAACCTTGATTCCTGTAGTTGCGATTCCGGTATCTTTGATTGGTACGTTTGCCATCATGCAGATGACGGGTTTCACCATCAACACGGTAACCCTGTTTGGTTTGATACTAGCGATTGGTATCGTAGTAGATGATGCGATCTTGGTTATCGAGAACGTTGATACCACGATGGCTAAAGATCCAACCATTTCACCGCGTAAAGCAACGCTCATCGCGATGAAAGAAGTAACAGGTCCGATCATTACTTCTACTTTGGTTCTGTTAGCAGTATTCATTCCAGTAGCGATGCTGCCAGGTATCACCGGCATCATGTATCGTCAGTTCGCTCTGACTATCTGTATTGCGGTTGTTATCTCTTCTATTAACGCTCTAACGCTGTCACCAGCATTGTGTTCATTGGTTCTTAAACAGGGCGGTGGTAACACAGCACGTTGGTACCAAGCGTTTAACCGTGGTCTTGAATCCGTAACCAACAAATACGGTCAAATAGCAGGCTTCCTTGTGAAAAAGGGTGTTCTACTGTTTACCTTCTTTATTGTGGCACTAGCGGCGGTAACTTACTTCGCGAAAACTACGTCTACGGCATTTGTACCTCAAGAAGATAAAGGCATCTTGCTGGTTAACGTGCAGCTTCCTGACGCGGCATCACTGTCTCGTACAGAAGATGTGACTGAGCAATTGCTAGAGATGGTTGAGCAAGAGCCGGGTGTTGATGGCGTAACACTGGTTAATGGCTATGCATTCATGACGGGCGCTTCTGCTTCGAATGGCGCATCGCTATTTATCAAGCTGCATGATTGGGATATGCGTAACGCACTGGACGGTCAACATTCAGCGCAAGCTATCTCACAACGTATTAACGGTCGAGCAGCAACAGAATTGCCTCAAGCGATTGTATTTGCAATGGGACCTCCAGCAGTACCGGGTATGGGTGCAGCGTCTGGTTTTGAGTTCGTTCTTGAAGATACATTAGGTCGTAGCCGTACCGATCTCGCGATGGTTATGAATGATGTGATTGCTGAGGCTGCAAAACAGCCTGAGATTTCACATACATTCAGTACCTTCCGTGCCAATGTACCGCACTACTATGTCGACATTGACCGTGAGAAAGCGCAGCAACTTGGTATTCCGTTGTCGGAAATCTTCCAAACACTACAAGGTAACCTAGGTTCTCTGTACGTGAATGATTTCACCATGTTTGGTAAGAACTTCCGCGTAACCATGCAAGCTGACAGTGAACACCGTAGCAGCATGGACGATCTACAACGATTCCACGTTCGTTCGTCTAATGGCGAGATGATCCCGTTAAGCACATTGGTGACTTACGACCAGATCTTCGAACCAGATGTAGCATGGCGTTACAACATGTACCGCAGTGCCGTGATTCAAGGCCAACCTGCGCCGGGTTACTCAAGTGGTGATGCGATTGCGGCAATGGAACGTGTCGCGGCTGACGTGCTGCCTCAGGGCTACCAGTACGAATGGACAGGCATGGCTTACCAAGAAGTACTAGCAGGTAACCAAGCGATCTTTGCTTTCGCACTGGCTCTGATCTTCATCTATCTGTTTATGGTGGCTCAATACGAGAGTTGGACAATACCGATTGCGATTATCCTCGTGGTACCTGTCGCAACTTTAGGATCCTTCTTAGCGTTGAATCTAACGGGCACACCATTGAACCTTTATGCACAGATAGGTTTGGTTCTCTTGATAGCCTTGGCCGCGAAGAACGCAATCTTGATTGTGGAATTCGCAAAGGTTGAGCGTGAAGAGAAAGACGCACCGATTGAAGATGCGGCGGTGAAGGGCGGTACGCTGCGTTTCCGTGCTGTGAACATGACGTCTTGGTCGTTCATCTTAGGTATCTTCCCGCTTATCTTCGCTGCGGGCGCAGGTCACGTGAGTCAGAACTCTCTGGGTATTTCACTGATCGGCGGTCTGCTATGTGTATTACTGGCGGGTACGTTCCTAATCCCTGGCTTCTACGCATTCGTGCAACGTAAGCGTGAAAAAGCACACGGTGGTAATACCAAGCTGGTTCCGCTTGATGACGAATAGGGGATTGAGTGTCTTGTAAGATTCGTCTCTTACAAGACCAACCCTCGGAAAACTAATTCCTTGTAAAAACTAAGGTTTAGCATTGCGCTAAGCCTTTTTTTATTCCACTTATGAATAAAAACGCCTTTTATATAAACAAATGTTTGTTATGTGATAGAGTTAACACTCTAATTTGGGTTTTGTAATAAAATGATGTTTTATTGGTAAGTGCATGTTTAATATGATTTTAACAAGGTTCAGCTAACGGTTGTATGCTCGAAAACATTTGCACAATAGTGTGAAGTGTTTCAAAATTACGAAGTTATATTGAAATTTTTGTGCATTGAGGTTCTTATGAAAGTCATTGATTTATTTAAACACCGAGGCGATAGCATGTCTTCGCAACACTCAGAGTTTATGCAATGGATGTCTCCAGCTCTTAGAGATTACTGGGGCGACTTTCTTAATCGTACGCAAAACAGCCATTTCTTTGCGTGGGTTCGTGATCACCACAAACCTGCTGTCAATGAAGATGCACCAGAGATGCCGGTGGAACAGCCGATCGTACTTAAGCCTGAAGCACAACTTGTGTTTGATGAGCTTAATCAGCAGATCGGTGAAGTCATCCATACTGGCGACTGGATCAATGTAAGTCAAGACCGTATTAACCAGTTCGGCCTTGTTACTGAAGATATGCAGTGGATTCACACTGAGCCTGAAAAAGCGGAAACAGATTCTCCGTTCAAAACAACCATCGCACATGGTTTTTTAACTTTATCTCTGCTTCCTCGATTGACTGACAGTGTTGACCCTGACAAGTCTCAATTCCCAACAGCGAAGATGGTCGTAAACATTGGTCTTAACCAAGTACGTTTCCCATACCCTGTCAAATCGGGCAGTAACGTTCGTGCTAAAAGTACGTTAACAAAAGTAACGCCAATCAAGAAAGGCCTAGAGATTGAACGTGAAATTCGCGTTGAAATCGAAGGTATTCGTCGTCCTGGCGCTGTGATCGTTTCAGTGATTCAACTTCACTTCTAAACGAACCATATAGATTCCAAAAAAAGAGAGAGCTTAATGCTCTCTCTTTTTTTTCATAAGATAAAACTCACTCACTTATTTAATGCGAGTGTAGCCGTACTCTTCGATAAGATCTTGCCCTTGCTTTGACTTCACGAACTTGATGAAGTCTTTGCTCTCGTCAGAAACTGAGTCTGTCTTATGCAGCAACAAGAATGGGCGAGCCAATTCATAGCTGTGGTTAGCAATGTTCTTAGATGTTGGCTCTACGCCTTCAAATGTGATTGCTTTAATCGAACGGTCGATCGAACCAACAGAGATAAAACCAATCGCATGCGGGTTATGGTTAACAATCGTTTTAACCATGCTGTTGCTGTTTACAACCAAGTTATTTGGGTTGATGTCAGACACTAGACGGTCATTAATGATCTTCGTTAAACCAAGCAAGCTTTCGAAGCTATAGCGTGAACCAGAAGACGCTTCGCGAGTGACAACTGCGATAGGCTGATCTGCGCCACCAACAGCTTTCCAGTTCGTGATTTTGCCTTTGTAGATATCGAACAGCTGCTCACGTGTAACGTTGCTTACAGCGTTTGAGCGGTTAGTTACGACAGCTAGGCCGTCAAAGGCAATTGGAAATACCTTCAACTTATCGTCCTGTTCGCGGTCGGTTAAATAACGCGAGCTCATACCGATGTCAGAGACACCTTTATTAACCATGGTAATACCTGCTGTAGAACCAATGCCCTGAACCGCAATATAGTTATCAGGGTGAGTCTTGTTGTACTCCTCAGCTAATACATCCATCACTCGTGATACTGAAGTGGAGCCCGAAATAGTGGTTTCTTGTGCTAAAGCAGCATGAGAAGACAGGGCTAAGGATAAAAGAGAGGCAAGCGCGACTCGTAACATAAACAACTCCTAGTTAATAACATTTGTCGCATATGATAGGTCGGTTATATGACACTTTTGTGAAATTCCATACGCTCGATGTATAGCTGTTTGATTGATGAGTGATAGCTTTTTGGGTTTACGAGAGCAAGATTCGTTTCTGGGAGCAGGGCGGGTATTTTGATTGCGCTTGTTCGCTAAAATGTTTGTTGAGTCCTAAGCTAAGTAGAGGAATTCACTACTTAGAAGTTTCTATGAAGTTACAAGGGGTGTTATGTCCGTCATTCATATCGAACTGAATCGTCTTTTAATTGGAGCTGAGAAGCTCTGTACATCTCGAAATCGCAGTTTACCTGTCGAGCTAGGTAAATCCCTATATGAAGAGTGTGAGGGTGGTGTGCTGTTTTCTCAGGCGCATTATCTACTCGACTCATCTCACAGTGACTATACAAACGAGATCGTCTGCGTGACCTTTGATGAGTCGTTATCTTGTTGGTTAGTGATGGTGCCGCTTGAAGGGGATGTCGAAACCGACTCTGTTAATTGGGGGCCTTATCCGTACCTGCCTAAATCGAAGGATCTTGATGCTATTTTGGCGGAAATAGAAAAAGACCCTAAATCGTACTTCTGGTCATAGTCACTCCGGCTTCCCGTTTGCTGGTGGCCTGTTCCTGAAGATAATTAGCTGAATCTCAACTCAAAACTCAACCACTGAATCCCAAAACCAAATGACCTCACCCCAAATCCAAGTGGCCTAATATTGAAGCCACTTGGTTTACACCAGTACCCAACTAGACGTTCACATCAATCTATTGCTTTGTTTGTTTAAACTTCCGGCTTTACGCTTTGCAGTTGTGCTTGTGCCACTAGCGATCGGAAGTCTTTTGGTGTTTTGCCGTGATACGTTTTAAAGGCCGTGCTGAAGTGAGCGGCACTTTTAAAACCGGACTCATACGCGATTTGAGTGATCGACTTATCCGATGTTCTTAGCTGAGTGGCTGCATGAGCAATACGTTTTATCTTTAATAGGTTTGAGAACGACAGATCTTCAGCGGATAAGCGACGTTTAAGCGTAGCCGGTGACATTCCCATGTAACTGGCGAGCGTATCCAAAGAGATATTGTTTTCAATGTTTTGCTCGATGTAATGAATGACTCTTTGGGTCACGGTTAACCTTGAAGCTCGAGCAATAATAGCCAATAGACCAGGGTACTGTTCCACCATCAAAGACAGCAAACTTAAGCCTAATTGAGTGAGTGCGTAGTCATTCTGAGACGAAGAGTTGGCCAGTGACATGATGAGATCTTTCAACTGACAGAGCTCAGTATCCGTTTGATTGAACTTAATGTACTTGTCTGGGATTCGAGCGGATTCTAAATCGCTGAACTGATTAATGAACTTCTGAAAGATAGTCAAATCAAAATCTAAGCAGGTTGCACTGAATTCGCCATTTTCAGTGTTAACCGTGATGTCTTTAATCTGACCAGAATTGTAAAGGGTGAAATCACCGGCTTGCAACGAGGCTTGAGTGCCATTGGGTAGCACAAAAGAAATGCTGCCTTTCGATACCATAAAGATACCGTTTTTAGAGGCAGGATAACGTTCTCGTCTCCTGGGAATGAAGTTTCTGAACTGAGTAACTGTGATTGATGACATAGTGAGCTTCTTTGACGTTGTAAATTGATTGCTTATTGATTGTTTTTTTTAAGTATTGTTTAAGCATGAGACATTTACAAAAAAGGCGCTAATAATTAGCGCCTTTAGAAGTGAACCTTTGAAGCTTTTGACCTTGAAAGTCGTAGCTGTTAAAGCCTTTAAGCTTCGGTTTCGTTTGTCGTTTCAGGCTCGCTAGGCAAGTCCGCAAATACTTGAGTAGGTTTTGCTACTAAGTTACGGTTTTCCTGATTAACTTCTGAGAGAACTACTTCTAAAACGTCTCCCAGTTTGTATACCATTTCTTTATCGATAGATACAGTACCCATATCACCGTTGCACTCTATTCTTTCTTTATTATTAAGAATGAGAGATCCAGGGATAAATGCAGCTGCACCATTTTCAAGTAAACGTACACGCATACCTGCACGGTTAATATCGAAAATCTCAGCTTGGAAACGAGTTTCTTCTGCTGGAGAATTGGCTAGAGTGCGAGCATACAACCAATCGCCAACATTACGCTCAGCCATGCCGTGGTGACGGCGGTGCAGAGCAAGTTCATCACCAATGGTTTCATCTGGTGTTTGAATTGGCGCTTTACCTAAGATGTGTGCTTTCAGCATACGGTGGTTAATCATGTCGCCATATTTACGAATTGGAGAAGTCCAAGTTGCGTAAATATCTAAACCCATCGCGTAGTGCGGAGCAGGCTCATTGCTGATCTCGCTGTACGCTTGGAATTTACGAATACGGTTGTCGTAGTAGCTGTTGTCTAAAGAACCTAACCAACGACGCAGAGTAGCAAAACCTTCTAGAGAAACGATTTGCTCTTCAGTGAACGGTGTTTCCGCTTGTGGGTTTACCAGTTCAAGAACGTCAGAGACTTTCTCAGCCTTGAAACCAGAGTGGCAGTTAAACACACCTTGGTTGAAGCTCTCTTTTAGCACTCGGCCCGCACAGATGTTCGCGCTGATCATTGATTCTTCAACCAGCTTGTTTGCGCTACGACGCATGTCAGCATGGATAGCAACAACATCGTTATCTTCGCTCAGTTCAAAGCGGTAGTCAGGGCGGTCTGGGAACACAACAGCGTTTGCTGAGCGCCATGCTGAACGTGCTTGAGCAAATTGGTGAAGATCAGAAACAATTGCAGCAATCTCTTCTGATGGTTGCCATTTCTCTGATGCGCCTGTTTCTAGCCAGTCTGATACGTTGTCGTAAGCAAGACGAGCATGAGATTTGATGTTCGCAGCGAAGAAGTTAATGTCATCACCGATAACGCCATCTTTAGATACCGTTACTGTGCAGCAAAGTGCAGGACGAACTTCGTTCTCGATCAGTGAACATAGGTTGTCAGCAAGATCACGAGGCAACATTGGAATGTTACGACCAGGAAGGTAGATAGTGAAACCGCGCTCGCGAGCCACTTTATCCATCGCATCATCTGGAGAGATGTAAGCCGTTGGATCAGCAATTGCGATAGTCAGTTCAAAATCACCGTTCTCTTTCTTCTTCGCGTAAAGCGCGTCATCCATATCTTTTGTGCTTTCGCCATCGATAGTCACAAAAGGGACGTGCGTCATGTCTACACGTTCAAGATCGGCGTCATCGTTGATTAGCCAGTTGTCGATGCCTTCAGGTTCGCTGTTTGGTAGATCGTTTTGTGCCAGTGTTACCCACCAAGGTGCAATCTTGTCGTCAGCGTCTGTGATTTTCTCAGAGATCTGAGCCAAGAAGCCATTGTCACCTTTTAATGGGTGTTGAACGATATGAGCAACAACCCAGTCACCTTCTTTAAGCGTTTCAGGGTTTAGACCCTTCATTGCTTTCGCTTTAAGTTGCAGTTTTTTGAGCTGCGGGTGATCTGGAACAACGTTCAATCGGCCTTTGAAAAGCTTAACTCGCGCAATAAAGCGAGTAAGACCTTGTTCAACCAATTCCTCAGGCTCAGCTACTTCGCGCTCTTTCTCTGTGCGAATGATGGCAATCACCTTGTCACCGTGCACACATTTCTTCATGTACGGAGGCGGGATAAAGAAGCTTGTTTTGCTATCAACTTCGAGAAAACCAAAGCCTTTTTCAGTGGCTTTGATGGTACCTTCCTTTTTAGGGAGGGTTTCTTGGATTTGCTGCTTGAGCTGAGCGAGTAGAGGATTATCTTGAAACATCTTACTTTTATCTAACGAGAACAATTGAGCACACTATAATCATTGCGAGGCCCGATTACTACTTAAAGCCGAAGAGAGCGTAAATTAATTGCCCTCTTATTTAACTCTATCAATTTGGTCGAACTCTATCGCCCTGACGAGATATTCATCAAGTTTTGACGATATGATAGCCAGTATTGATAGAAAACCGAAAAATATGTGATGTATTTCAATTTTTTCTGGCTTTTTTTATGCATTTAGGGAATAATCCGCCTCCCTTAGACGTCCCTAATGGCTTGAAGTGTTTTATTACTGCTTCGTAACTCTGAATGGAATCAGTATCTGATTGGATCAGTATTGGAATTGATAGAGCTCCCGGGACCTTTTGTTTACTTATATATAGTGGGATCCCAATGTCCGAATCTGTAATTCAATTTAATGAATTAGCCCTAAACGATAACATTCTTTCAGCTCTTGATAGCATGGGTTTCGTTTCTCCGACTCCAATCCAAGCAGCAGCTATTCCTCTTCTTCTTGAAGGCCGTGACGCACTAGGTAAAGCACAGACTGGTACTGGTAAAACAGCAGCATTCTCTCTGCCTTTACTTAACAAAATTAACCTGAACCAACACAAACCACAAGCAATCATCATGGCTCCTACTCGTGAGCTAGCGATTCAAGTTGCTGCGGAAATCAAAAACCTTGGCCGTGATATCAAAGGTCTTAAGGTTATTGAAATCTACGGTGGTGCTTCAATTGTTGACCAAATGCGTGCTCTAAGCCGCGGTGCTCACATTGTTGTTGGTACTCCAGGTCGTGTTAAAGACTTACTAACTCGTGACCGTCTACACCTAGATGAAGCACACACATTTGTTCTTGATGAAGCAGATGAAATGCTAAAAATGGGCTTCGTAGATGACGTTACTTGGATCCTAGAGCAAGCTCCAGAATCTGCACAACGTGTACTTTTCTCTGCAACTATGCCTCCAATGGTTAAGACTATTGTTGACCGTTACCTACGTAACCCGGCTAAAGTTGACGTTGCTGGTACTAACCACACAGTTGATAAAGTAGCGCAGAACTTCTGGGTTGTTAAAGGCGTAGAAAAAGACGAAGCAATGTCTCGTCTTCTAGAAACTGAAGAAACTGACGCGTCAATCGTATTCGTACGTACTCGTCAAGACACTGAGCGTCTAGCTGATTGGCTATCTGCACGTGGCTTCAAAGCTGCTGCACTGCACGGTGATATTCCTCAGTCTCTACGTGAGCGTACTGTTGACCACATCAAACAAGGTGTTATCGACATCCTAGTTGCAACTGACGTTGTAGCTCGTGGTCTTGATGTTCCACGTATCACTCACGTATTCAACTACGACATCCCATTCGATGTTGAATCTTACATCCACCGTATTGGTCGTACAGGCCGTGCTGGACGTAAAGGTAAAGCGATCCTACTAGTTCGCACTAACCAAATTCGCATGCTTCGCACAATCGAGCGCGTAACTAAGTCTCAAATGGAAGAAATCCAACTTCCTCTACGTGACCAAGTTGCTGCTGCACGTGTTGCTAAGCTTGGCGCTGAACTTGAAACTGAGAAAGAAAGCAAAGCACTAGAAAACTTTGCAGGTCTTATCTCTACTCTTCAAGAGTCTCTAGAAGTTGATGCTGCTACTCTAGCTGCAATGCTTCTTAAGCGTCAGCAAGGTAAGAGCCCACTATTCTACGTTGGCGAAGACCCAATGATCGCTGCTATTGAGCGTGATAAGAACCGTCGCAAAGAGCGTCGTGAAGATCGTGACAACGGCCGTGACGGTGGTGGTCGCAACTTCAATACTCAAGATTGGGATACTTACCAACTACAAGTTGGCCGTGAGCAAGGCGTTCAGGTTAAAGACATCGTTGGCGCACTAGCAAACGAACTTGGCCTAACTAAAGGTTCTATCGGTGCTATCAAGCTAGACCAAGGTTCTACTTACGTTCAACTGCCAAAAGCAATGAACTCTGAAACTGCTGGTAAGCTAAGCAAACTTCGTATTCGTCAAAAAGAAGCTGGCGCTGTAGTTGTTGATTTCAACGACTTCCGTGAGCCTCGTCGTGGTGGCGGCGGTCGTGATGGCAACCGTGGTGGCAACCGTGGCGGTCGTGATGGTGGCGGCTACCGTGGTAACCGTGAAGGCGGCAACCGCGAAGGTGGTAACCGTGAAGGCGGTCGTGGTGGATACCGTGGCAACCGTGATGGTGCTCGCGATGGTAACTCTGCTGGCGGACGTGATGGCGAACGTCGTTTCGACCGTAACCGTGGTGGCGATCACCGTGGTAACTTCCGTGGCGAACGTGGCCATGGTAACGGCAATGGCGGTGGTAACCGTGGTCGTCGTCCAGAGCGTAACGAAGGTTAATCAACCTGTCGCTTAGACGCTTTAGTCTAGACACTGAATTTAAAAGCCGAGCGTAATGCTCGGCTTTTTTGTGCCTGCTATTTGAACTTAAGCTTTGGTTGGCTCGATATTCGTAGCCAGCTTACTTTAATCAAGCTTCGTCCCTGTAACTATGCTTCGTCCATGTAACTAGACATCGCGCCTAGAACTAATATTAGTGCCTAAACTTAGCTGTATCGCGTTCTAAGCCTATACGTTAAAGAACGTGCTACAAGATACTAAAACAAAGTGTGAAGGCTATCTAAGCGACGTTACAGTGTATCTATTTGTAGAGTTGTGCTCGAAGGCAATCAAATCACTACTTTCAATTCCAGTGAGCTTTTTGATGCAAACACTGAGCAATTGAGAAATCGAGCAAAAAGTTATCGGTAATGATAAGCAGACGAAAGGGAAGGGTGGTTGTTTTCTAAGCGGATTACCCGCATTCGTTCGAGTCGCTCTAATTAACTGAATCAAGTTAAAAATAACGTGAGCACTCGTTTGCGTCACCTGTTCATTAATTTTCTTATTCAACTATTTTTTAATTTCGCTCTCGAAATAAATAATTTGATGACTAAGATCAACTTAATTGTGTTCATTTAGTGATTTTTTCAAAACAAAAGTTGAAAGATTCAAAAATTATTGAATAATGGGCTTAACTAAAATTGAAGTAAACACTTCATCCAATTCGTACTGAAACAGGATCCATATCCAATGTCTAATTCGTTTGTTCTGGTTATTAACTCGGGTAGTTCATCCCTAAAATTTGCTGTAATCGATTCTGTTTCTGGTGAAGCAGTATTAAGTGGCCTAGGGGAGTGTTTTGGTCTTGAAGATGCTCGTATGAGCTGGAAATATCAAGGCGAGAAAACTGAAATTGCCATTCAAGGCGAAGATAACCACCACAAAATTGCCATTGGCAAATTGGTTGGCCTGATGGAAGATCTAGGCTTCACTGCTGATATCGTGGCTATCGGTCACCGTATCGTTCACGGTGGTGAGAAGTTCACTCAAACCGTTCGTATTACTGAAGAAGTAACGAACGAAATTGAAAGCCTATCTGACCTAGCTCCTCTTCATAACCCTGCAGGTGCTGTCGGCATCCGTGCTGCGATTGAAGCTTTTCCTTCTCTACCTCAATTTGCTGTATTTGATACGGCTTTCCACCAAACAATGCCACAACGTGCATTCACTGGTGCAATCGCAAAAGAGCTATACACAGACTTCGGCGTACGTCGTTACGGTTTCCACGGTACGAGCCACTACTTCGTGAGTCGTGAAGCTGCGAAAATGGTAAACAAGCCTATCGAAAAATCGAGCTTCATCTCTGTTCACCTAGGTAACGGCGCATCTGTCTGTGCAATCAAAGACGGTAACAGTGTTGATACTTCAATGGGCTTCACACCACTTTCTGGCCTTATGATGGGCACACGTTGTGGTGACTTAGACCCAGGCATCATCGAATACCTACTTAAGAAAGGCTGGTCACAAGAGCAAGTATTTAACTCTCTAAACAAGGAGTCTGGCTTCCTTGGCGTGTCTGGTCTTACGAGCGATGCTCGTGGCATCTTAGAAGCAATGGAAGAGGGCCATGAAGGCGCTAAGCTTGCGTTTGAGGTGTTTACTTACCGCGTATCAAAATACATTGCTTCTTACCTTGCAACGTTAGACTCTTTAGACGGCATCATCTTCACTGGTGGTATCGGTGAGAACTCTCTACCAATTCGTCGTGAAATCCTAAACAACCTTAAGATTCTAGGTTTCGTTGAAGATGTAGCAGGTAACGAATCTGCTCGCTTTGGTGCTGAAGGCATCATCGCTAAGTCTGAAATGTTAGACGCGGTAGCAATGGTTATCCCAACCAACGAAGAATTCGTAATTGCTCAACAGTCAGTAGAACTTCTTTAATAGAGTCTGAGAAAATCAGATAATGAAAAGCGAGCCCAAGTGGCTCGCTTTTTTTGTTTTATATGTTGGTTAAATCATCCCGAACGATACTTTTTTCGTCTAGTAGATCTTCGAGTCTGCGAGGCTAGAGTTAACTCACTTTTGCCCCATTCCGCCTTAGTGCAATGACTAACCAATGGATCACGCTGCTGAATTTCCGATACTTGTAGTTATGACTGAGTGCGGAACAACGGTTCTCAGCATCTCTCATTTATGTGCAAAATCGACACTTCTATCCGACAACTTCCGCTTGCATTGTTATGCAATTTCTTTGGGCGTGATAAGGCGTTAATGAACAAACGAGTGAGCTACTCACTTGTGTTAACTGGTGAACAACTATCTGAATACATAGTACTATCTGCTATTTACTAGAAAATTTATCTCGGTATTCCCTAGGTGTTATTCCTTTGTAGCTCTTGAATAACCGATTAAAATTTGAAGGATTATTGTATCCAACCATTTGGCATATATGACTGACTTTCAGGCTAGACGTTTCTAACAACCTAGCAGCATGGCTCAATCGTATTTTTTTCAGCCTTTGACTAAATGTTTCGCCAAAATGACGAATAAAAATACGATTTACCGTTCGCTCACAACAAAAAATATGCTGAGACAAATCATGCAACGAAATATCTTGGGCATAGTGCTGATTCAAATATTCAGATAGTGCTTCAATTCTATCTTTTTCAGACTCAAATTTAACATGTTCAGAAGAGCCTAAAGTCACGGGGTTCTTGTCTTGAGTTACCACTGAAAAAACACGAAAAAGCACCGATAGCTGCTCTAGGCTTGAGGTTTTATAATCAATCTGGTTGATGACTTTTTTCACTTCGACAGCCGTTGATCGGGAAAATTGAATGGATAAGCCATCACCAAGTATGCTGTATAGCTTTCTCATTTCCTTACAGTGCATCAACATATTCGACACCCATTCTTTATCAACCCATAGACTGTACCTCTCGGGGGGAAGCTTTTTACTATTTGCTACTAAGCCTCTTAAATCATGGGGTAATTCTGGAGGAATCAAGAACAAAGAACACGAAGTGACATCTATATCAACACTTCCAATCCTGATTACGCCTTGGTAGTGATCCAGCAACAGGAATTCAAACTCACTGTGAAAATGAGCTTTCAATAACTCTAAGGGAGAGTCATCTAAATGATGTCTCCAAGAGTAGCCTGGACGTATCAAGCTTTTCGTCGGTATAGGTCTCATTCTGCCTAGATCCAATAAATACTGCCTTTAAATATTGTCGAAATAGTATCACTTAATGTCCAAATAGTGCGACTAAAAGCGCGAAATATACCGAATAATAGTCCCAAGAGCTTAGCTAACCTCAAAAACAAAACTAACAACAACTTAAAGAGGTTGAAAGAATGAAGAACTATGCAAAATTCATCTTTGATATGGATGGAACACTTGTCGATTCAAAGGACGCTGTCGAAAAATCATGGAGTCTATGGGCGCTAGAACATAACATCAATGTCGATCGCATTTTAGCCATATCTCATGGTCGCCCAGCGGACGACGTCATCAAAGAGCTGATGCCCCACCTTAATATCAAACAAGAAGTTGCTAAGCTGGAAGCAATAGAATTGGACAATGTCGATTCTGTAAAACCTATACGCGGAGCGATTGCTTTCCTGAACAAGTTAAACGATCACGACTGGGCAATATATACGTCTGCACCAAGAGAATTGGCCGTTCAACGATTGATGGCTGCCTCAATTCCAGTCCCTCAAATATTGGTTACCGTAGAGGATGTACAAAAAGGAAAGCCTGACCCAGAAGGTTACAAGCTAGCGGCCGAAAAACTAAGAGTGCTCCCTGAGCATTGTCTTGTTTTTGAAGATGCTCTAGCAGGTATCCAATCCGCCCTAAGCGCTGGGTGTGATGTTGTTAATATTACCGCTGTTGCTCCCACACAACCCACTATAAATGGAGTTACATCAGCAAGGGATTACTTTGATGTATCAGCATGTCTAAACGACCAATTCATTCAGGTATAAAACTATGGCTCAACCAAAAGTAAGGAACATTGTTTTCGACGTTGGCAACGTGATTGTTCGTTGGGATCCTTTAGAAATTACTCGACTCACTTTTGTGGAGAGTGAAGATCATCAACAACTTGCCAAAGCAACCTTCCAATCCCAGACGTGGATAGATTTGAACAAAGGACTCATATCAGAAACAGAAGCCAAAACTCAGTATCAGCAGATTCTCGGGTTCTCAGAGCAGGAGTGTGAAGAGCTGTTTTATTATGTAAAGCAGACTCAACGTCTAATAGTTGGTTCCATTGCTCTCATTCAACGCATTAAGAGTGCAGGTTATGGTGTCTATGCACTAACGGATAACGTTCACGAAATAGTAGCCTACTTAAAGTCAACCTACTCATTTTGGCCGCTATTTGATGGAGCGATAGTATCGGCGGAAGTGGGCATGCTGAAACCTCAACCAGAAATTTATCACTTGTTACTCAATAAGTACGAACTTATAGCTTCAGAGACCGTGTTTATTGATGACATGCTTTACAACGTGGAAGGAGCAAAGTCTGTTGGTATGCATGCAATTCAATTTGAAGATATAGGCCAATGTGAAAAAGACTTAATATCTCTAGGGCTGAATATCTAGGGCGTTTTCGGGTCTAGTTCCATTTTGCATGTTCAGCGAAACATTCTGCATAAAGCGAATCCAATGCCATAGATAGAGATTGCTTGGTTTTGTCCATCTCGTGCATATCAGCCATCGTGAGAAGCGATAGCTGTTTGTGCGTTGGAGTACTAAAAGTTATCCGAAACAAGCTAAATTAGTAAACTCACTGACTCAGAATTGTCCAAATCCGTGTTAATAGGTGCGATTCTAATAGCTTGCCAACCAACGAAGAACTCGTTGTCGCTCAACAGTCAGTAGAACTTCTGTAATAGAGTCTAAGAAAATTAGATAACGAAAAGCGAGCTCAAGTGGCTCGCTTTTTTGTGTCTAGTAAAGATGCGTCTGAACGTTTTAACGGGGGGATAGCTTATGAGGCGTTCGTCAAACAGTTTTAGAACAGAGTTTCAATTGCGACTCATCGGGTGCTCTGGAAGCGCTTAGGTTATTTAGTCCCTGAGCGGTAGTTTGGATCTGTCCAGCATCGAGGTAACTCTTCCCCTGACATAAACATCAGTTCGGACTTTTTAAACATCTCAGGGTCTTGCTGTTCTTCACCTGCTTGAAACCGACCTTCGATACTGTCTTGAAATAAGTTGGTTAATTTGGTCATTTCAGTTACATCAACGAGGTCACCGCTCTTTTTCTCTTTTAGAAACATTTTTTTGCCCTCAATCTAATCGGTCACCCCTAATTATAATTGCTATTTGGAAAATGAGAGTCTTTTCAATTCCGGCACTTCTTGACTAAGCAGACCCCAGAGCTACGCTTATGATCATCGACAACCCAATCGATGAACAAACCTATCCTCAACAAATAAATGGAGTCGCGATGTCATCTGCCCATATTGCAAACAATCTCAGTGAACTGATTGGCGATACCGATCTTGTTAGAATCAACAGTCTTTCAGAGATATCAGGTTGTGAGATTCTTATTAAGTGCGAACACCAGAACCCGGGTGGTTCGATTAAAGATAGAGCGGCACTTCAGTTGGTTATGGATGCAATAGAAGCCGGTAAGCTTAAGCCGGGAATGACAATCGTCGAAGGTACTGCAGGAAATACGGGAATCGGCCTTGCTCTAGTCGCTAAATCCCTCGGTTACAAAATGTTGGTGGTGATGCCAAAAGGGCAGGCACAAGAGAAAGAGCGTATGATCTCGCTTTATAACGCTGAACTGTTATTGGTCGACCCTTGTCCTTTTGCAAACCCTGAACACTTTTACCACACGGCCAAACGGATTGGTGTCGAAAATGAAGATTATTGGTGGGCAGATCAGTTCGAAAATCTCAGTAATTATCGAGCGCACTATTTAAATACTGGACCGGAAATATGGCAGCAAACCCAAGGGAATATTGATGCTCTAGTGTCGGTGGTAGGGACTGGCGGAACCATTGCCGGAAACTCACATTATCTATCTGAGCAGAAACCCAACCTCGAAACTTGGTTAGTTGACCCAAATGGGTCTGGCATTTATTCGTTTCTACGTAATGGACACTATCAATCAACGGGAAGTTCGTTCACGGAAGGCATAGGGATCATGCGAACGGTTGAAAATTTCAGGCAGGCAAAAATCAATCGTGCAATCACGCTTCCCGATCAGGATTTGGTGACGATATCCCGCCTTGTTGCGGAACATGACGGTATTCTTCTAGGAAGCAGTTCGTCGTTGAACGTAGCAGGTGCGCTATACGCTGCAGCTAGAATGGGGAAAGGGAAAACCATCGTTACATTTAGCTGTGACCTTGCTGAGCGCTCGTATTCGAAGCTGCATAACGAAGCGTTTCTGAAAGAAAAAGAGATACAGCTTAATAAAGAAAACCTTTCTCAACTATGGGCTCGTTATCAAGCAGAAGATGGCAGCATGGTTGTCAACGTATAGTCGTTCTAAGGTGATACTAGCCAGTGGGATGCCTGCTCTTTCGTTAGCGTTGAACATCCGGTTAGAGCTAAATAGCCGTTAGCGCCAAATGCGGCACTATTGCTTGTTATTAGGGTAGTGAATCACATTATGAAATACGGCGTTTCCTTCACCGATATTTTTGTAGCCATGGCTCTGGTTAGCATTAAAGCGAACAGCTTGTCCTGCGCGTAACGTATGCCACTCATCATCAAACATCACGGCCATCTCTCCTGAAATGCATAAGATGTGCTCAGTGACGCCTGCGTTATGTGGGGCGGATTCATGCTGGTAATCGGGTGCTAGGGTGAGTTCGAATATTTCAAATCCTAGTGCTTCCTCAAAAGGAAACAACAAACTGACGAAAAAGCCAATGTTGTATTCCTCATGTCTTAGTTCGTTTGCGTCTCTGAATAAACTCGTCAGTTCACTGTTTGGGCTAGCAGCGATAAAGCTTGAAAGTGACACCTCGAACCTAGAAGCTATCTGCCAGAGCTTAGCGACTGTCGGGCTGGATTCTCCACGTTCAATTTGTCCTAGCATTGCTTTGCTTACGCCAGTTTCTTTCGCTGTTTTGTCTAAGCTCCAGCCTTTTTCTTGGCGAAGGCGTTTCAAGTTAACACCAACTTTAATTTCTGTTTGCATATTTTCTCTACAAGTTTTTTACAAATAAGTTGTGCGTTATAGCGCACAGTGCTAGGTTTGGTCTATGGACGTTATAACGCACGCAGGAATAAATTAACATGACTAAGCTAAAATTTTCTCACGTCAGTACCGGCTTTATCGCTGTTTTCATTGGTTATGCGAGCGCCGCGGCGATCATTTTCCAAGCGGCAATGAGTGCTGGAGCAACCGAAGAACAAGTGGCGTCATGGTTTTGGGCGTTGGGAATTGGCATGGGCGTAACCACGATACTGCTCTCGTTTCACTACAAGAAGCCTGTGGTTACAGCGTGGTCGACGCCTGGAGCTGCGTTGTTAATCACGTCTCTTGAAGGGCTGACAATGAATCAGGCCGTGGCCGTGTTTTTGTTCAGTTCGATGTTGATCACGTTAGTTGGATTAGCGGGGATATTTGAGAAAGTCCTAAAACAGATTCCAACATCGATTGCCTCTGCGATGCTCGCGGGGATTCTATTGCAATTCGGCTTAGGTTTATTCACGTCGTTAATGGAAGAGGTACAAGTCGTAGCGGTCATGCTCGCTGTATTTATTCTGGCGAAAGCGCGGTTAGGAAATTTACTGATCCCAAGCATTTTCATTATCGCACTGGTTATGTGTGTGGGTTTTGGCAAACTCGATGTCAGTCAGGTGACTATGGGATTAACGACCCCAGTGTTCATCACGCCCGATTTTGAGTTCTTTTCGTTGTTCAGTGTCGGTATCCCACTGTTTATAGTGACGATGGCTTCACAGAACTTACCGGGATTTGCGGTTCTAAAAGCGAATGGATACCAAGTCGATTCATCGAAGATCATTACCACCACCGGGGTGACAGGTTTGATTTTCGCGCCGTTTGGTGGCTTTGCGTATAACCTTGCTGCGATTACGGGCGCTATTTGCATGGGCCCGAATGCGGATGGCAATCCAAAGACACGTTACATTGCGGGGATCTGTATGGGCGGGTTTTACTTGTTAGCTGGCGTGATGGGGATGTCATTTGTGTCGCTGTTTAGCGCTGTGCCCTCCGAGATTGTCATTGCGGTTGCTGGCTTAGCGGTGATGCCGACCTTAATGAATTGTTTAGCTGTTTCGATGGCAGACACCCACTATCGAGAGCCTGCACTGCTTACTTTCTTATTCACTGCTTCTGGCACCAATTTACTGGGGATCGGCAGTGCATTTTGGGGTTTGTGCATCGGGTTGTTTTGTTGCTGGTTACACAATTACAAAGCTAAGTCGCGTGGAGCAAGCAAGGCTTCGCAAACTTCGTCGTAATGAAACGACCCAAGATTAGGATCAGGTTCGCTGTGAATTAGAAACACCAGCAAGTTGTTTGAGTAGTAAGCCCAGTCATACTTGTGACTGGGCTTGCTTACAAAGGAATAAAGCTACTTAACTTCGTATCTCAGCAGCACTTCATTATCGAGAACGACATTTGTCGACCAGATAAAGCTTGCGCCAGCACCACTGAATTTTTCGATAAAGTTCATGTACGCTTTTTTATTGTTCACGCCAATATCGTCTTCTGAATATACCGATGCTTGAGGCCAAGATGTTGAATCGAACTCTTGGTTCATCCAGTTGGTTGGTGTTTCCCAATGAGCGGCGTAGGCATCTTGACCGTGGTCAGTTCCTTCCGTGGTGCAGCTTTCAGAAAGACGCTTCCCGTCTACTTCACTCAAACAAGTCAGGTCATAAATCGGTGAGGTATAAAAGGTTTGTGCTTGCCAGTCTGGTCCTGTCACGGTTCCGTCACTAAAGCTCGCGATAAAGCCACCATCACCAGCGTGGTATGCCTTTCCGCGGTTATCTTCGCTCCCAAGACCTAGGTTTTCTTCCCAATCAATCACTTTCACGGCAATCGTGTAAGGCTTCTTCACCTTAAATTTGACGATGTTTGAGTTAAACGGTGTGAAAGGAATGGTATCTACCGCGATTAACTTGCCGTTGATATAAAGTTCGAAATAGTTATCGGCAAAAATATAACCTGTTATTTCCTCACCGTCTTGATCCACTATCGCTACAGGTACAGAGCTTTGATCGACTTCGGCTAGGCTGCTTGGTGTGGTGTTTGAGCACTCTTCATAAAGATCAAAGGCTTTTGGCCCTGTCGCAAAGTTGTTCTTGGCTGGAACCGTCCAAAC
>NZ_JADDYK010000073.1:57492-70257 GCF_015163615.1 Vibrio sp. OPT18 | reverse complement strand
CTTTCCTTCTGAGTCCGTAATTTCCCCAACGCCCGCCACTCGGCTACGTCCGTTTGCACACTCAAAGAGGTTCGATTCAACGGTGGTCGCCACACCCTGAGTAATACTCGCTGAGCCTCGGTAATCACTGATGTTGCTGACCGAAGGCGTATCTGATGATGGTGAGCAGCCTGTTGCGAGCAAAGCAACAGATGAAAGGGCAAGGGCTTGATATTTTGTGATGATCATTGATTGGGTATCCGAGAAGGGGTGATTTAAATAAGCGTGGTTCAAAATAAGCCAAGTGCAAGTAAGTTAATTGAAAACAAAGCGATTTCAAACAAATCCGAGCTAAGTAGCTAAGTAAGCCGTGAACTCAAGCTGACAGCTGGAACGACGAAACTAAGCAAGAGCCAAAGCAATTGTGAGGTACCACGCTTATTATTTGATGAGGCATATATTATCCGTATAAATGTAAACAAGCGTAAAGCTGAGTAAGTATGGGTAAAACAGCGCTTTTATGGGATGATCACATCAGCTTGCGCGGCGCTGGTAAAAATACTTAGCACGAAGCGGTTTCAGGTTGTGATTGAGATAGTATTTTGCTACAAAACGCGCATAATCTCGCTATACAACATTTAAAGAAGAATTTACCTATGACTACCTTTCAATACTACTTTCACCAACTGCCTTGCTTCGACTGTAAAAAAACGACAGTAAGTACTGATCTTGGTTGGTTAACGCCTGCGATGAAAGACGATGCTATCGCACAAGTGACAGCGACACTTGCACAAGGCGAGGTTACTCCAGATCTTTCAGCAGACGTGGTTTGCACGAAAGAAGAAGCTCGCGAGTACTTACTGCTTAACTTCTTTGGTTATTCAGAAGAAGAATTAGAAAGCGGAATTGAAGCGGATGATGAAAAAGAAGTGGCAGACGAAATTGCAGAGCTAGTAGAAGAAGGTAAAGACACCATCACCTTCGAACATGAGATTGCTCTTCAGTGCTGCGCAGACTGCGATGTTGAAGACGAGTCAAACTAAGCTCTTGTATTAAGAGTATTAAACTAAGTACTCTTATTAAGGTTCATCATGCAGCTATGATGTTCTAATGATGAAAGGCGTTAGCGAATTTAGTTCGCTAACGCTTTTTTTGTCTCTCTGTTGCTTATCTTTAAGCGGCATTCAAGCTTAAGATGTTGTGCTTTGTATAATGCCTTGTTTGCTCAGTTGCGAAAGGATCTCAGCGGTCTTCTCTCTGAATAAATCTCTCAGTAGACGCACAGTCGGGGTGATGGATTGACGACTTGGACACACTAACCACAGCTCGGTAGGGGTCGGCTTAAACTCAGGCATAACTTTAACCACTTCGCCTGAAAGCAGATGAGGTGACATGTCTAAACAAGATTTTATTGCCACTCCTTTACCCGCGATACACCAACGTCTTACAAGGTCTGCGTCGTTCGAAGCGCGATTTCCTTTTAGTTTCACTTTATGATCTTGAGTACCATCGTTAAACACCCACTCGTCTTGCAACATGTCATGGAGTTGGTAAAGCAACCCATTGTGCTGCGCTAAGTCACTCGGGTGTTTTGGTGTTCCCATTTCAGCCAAGTAGTCAGGAGCCGCACACAATATCCTCGGCACATCGCATATCTTGAAACCATACATGTTGGCATCGGTCGGGGAACCGTAACGCAGCGCCATATCGACAGAATCTCGGTAGAAGTCGATATTGCTATCGCTGATGCTAGTGCGAAGCGTCGCCTTTGGGTATTCAAGCAAGAACTCATCTAACCAAGGTGTGATTAGATTACGTCCTAGATCCGATGAAAGCGCAATGCGAATTTCACCGTCAAGAATACCGAGCTCTTCGCGCATGTTGAGCTTCGCTTGCTCCAACATCTTTAAGGCTTGTTCGCATTCCGGTAAATAACGCTCGCCTGCTGAAGAGAGTCTCAGATGGCGCGTGGTTCTTACAAATAACTCAGCACCGAGTGCCGCTTCAACACGTTTTACCGCTGCACTTGCTGTGGCAGTACGCATATCGAGGTTGGTGGCTGCAGCGGTGATACTGCGAAACTCCGCCACTTTCAAAATGACCTGTAAGTCTTCAAGAAGCATGTTATCTACCTGTATTGAATTATGTTCTAAACATGGCGTTGGGATATTTCCCCATCACAATCTGCAGATGGGTTATCTCTACCTATCGCTTATAAGTTAGCTTCAAACACTTAATTGTCAAAAATAATTTGATAATAATTCAAATGTGAGGCTGTTTTTCATTAGTAATTTTCTCACTATCATTTTCCCATATCGACAACGTAGCGCAGTACACATCGTATGGACGAGACCTACGATCTAGGGGGATAAGATGACTAAGAAAATCACAATGGGTGTAACGGATTTGTCGTTCCACCGTACGACCGCATCATTGGTTGCCAATGTATTGAAATCCATGGGTTTTGAGGTAGAGCGTATTTTCTCTCCACATCAGGAGAACTTTGAAAAGCTGAAAACAGGCCAAGTGGATATGCTTTCTTCTGCGTGGTTGCCATCAAGTCACGGTATCTACAAAGCGGGCGTTGAAGAAGTTGAGCCACTTATCGAGCTTGGACTTCATTATGAACCTTATGCCTTGTGGGGCGTACCAGACTATGTGCCTGAAGCGGCGGTTTCTGAAGTCTCTGATTTATTAAAAGCTGAAGTGGTCGAGAAAATGAACTCGACCATCCAAGGCATCAACCCCGGCGCTGGTATCACACGTTTCTCTATCCAGATGATGAAAGATTATGGCCTGAGCGATGCCGGCTACGAGTTCTTTCCTGGCAGTGAAGACGATTGTTTCAGTGCCTTTGAAAGTGCAGTCGCAAACAAAGAGTGGGTGGTAGTGCCGCTGTGGAAACCTCAGTTTTTGCACTATCGTTACGATATTCGTGAGCTCAAAGAACCAAAAGGCCTACTCGGAATAGTGGACAGAGCTGTGCTTCTTTTAAGAGACGACAAGAAGCATCTGTTCAGCGAACAACAGATTCAGAAGTTGGATTCCCTGCGCTTCTCGAACGATATCATCGCAGAGCTGGATTACAAAGTTTGCCGTGAAGGTAAACCACAAGATCAAGTCACACATGATTGGTTGATTGAGAAAGGCCTGATTTAACCTCTAAGCCGTTGGTAATGCAGTGAGATGTCTGCATTACCCAGATAACGGCAACACCATTATCAAAAATTATTTGAGAATTATTCAAATATTAGGCGGTTTATCTAGAGTGAGAATTGACTAAGATTAACTCGTCTAATTCAAGGAGAAAGCACCATGTCAGTACCATCAAAAATGAAAGCGATCGGATTTACTCAATCACTTGCGATTACAGAGCAAGACAGTTTATTTGAGTTTGAAACGAGTCAGCCAGAACTAAAAAATAATGACTTGCTGGTGAAAGTGAGTGCGACTTCTATCAACCCTGCTGACGCAAAAATTCGTATTCGTAATGCTAAAGATAAAACTCTTGAGCTGCCAAAAGTGCTGGGCTACGACGCTGTCGGTGAAGTTGTTGGCAAAGGTGCTGACGTTGAAGGTTTCGAAGTCGGTGACCGTGTGTACTATGCGGGTGACGTAACACGTATGGGTGCTAACGCAGAATACCAAGCTGTGGACTACCGTATTACCGCTAAAGCGCCTAAGAGCCTTTCTGATGAAGCTGCAGCCGTTATGCCACTAGCGACACTTACCGCTTGGGAAGCGTTGTTTGAGCGCTTGCGTGTTCGTCCTGAAGAGAAAAAATCTATCCTGATCATTGGTGGAGCGGGCGGCGTTGGCTCAATTACGATTCAACTGGCTAAGCAACTCACCAACCTAAATGTTATCGCAACAGCTTCAAGACCTGAAACGGAGCAGTGGGTAAGAGATATGGGAGCGGACTATGTGGTGAACCACCGTAACCTTGTTGAGTCTGTCCGAGAGCAAGGCATTCAACATGTCGACTACATCTTCAATGTTGCTGATACAAAAGGGCACTGGGATGCGATGGTTGAGTTGATCGCACCGCAAGGCATGATCAGTTCGATTGTTGAATTTGACGGTGGAATTGACTTATCAGCGCTGCAAGGCAAATCAGCAGGCTTTGTTTGGGAGCTGATGTTCACACGTTCACTGTTCAATACAGAGGATATCCAGAAGCAGCAAGATATTCTATTCCAAGCAGCGAATCTGATTGATGCGGGCCGTATTAAAACGACCCTAACCACGACCCTAAATGGCTTTAGTGTGGATACAATCAAAGATGCACACCAACGTATTGAAAGCAGTGCCTCGATTGGTAAAACAGCCATCAAATACTAATTGCTGATGTTTTAATCCGTCGTTGTTTTGAGTCGTTGACGGTTTAAATAGAAGAAGCCCCTGATATCTGATTGCTAGTCAAAAGGTGTCAGGGGCTTTTGTTTGCGGTTTAGTCAGATTAGTCAGCTTCTGGTGATGTGATAGGTTTCGATGTTTTGAAGTGAAGCTGAATTAGGTCTAGCTCAAAAGGCAATGCCTGCTTGTCTGCAATCAAAAAACCGATTTGTTTGATGTCTCGTGCCTTAAGTTCCGGCGCATCGCTCAGTAGCCGACCTCTGAACACCGCTTGAAAATCATTGAAGTGGAACACCTTGTTAAGCCGCACTCCCTTTATCGTATCGAAATCGTGTTTGTATTGAACTCGATTACCATCTTTCGATGTTGTGAGCCTCAGTTGGTAAGTGCGACCATCACCAACGAATACTAGCTCTGCGCTATCTATTTCATGGGCTGGTGATTCAATGGAGCGCTTTACAGAACTGAAACCACCATTGTTTTCTAACGATAGCTCGCCCCTAAACTGACTCATATTATCAAGATAAATGAGCCCGCCTGTAGAGATGCCACCCATTACATTGTCGTTGGTCACTGTCCAGTTTTGATGCTCACTCGCTTGTGTAAAGTCGATCATGTTTATCCCTGTTGCTTCAGCCCTAAGGCTTAACGAATGTAGGCTGAGTAGAAGGATTAAAGGTGTGGTTAACCTAAGTGGTAACCGCGTTTTACAATTGGTTCCGTTCATCATTTTCTCCATTGCTTCCCCATAGGCTTTGCGTTGTTTACTCAATAGCGATGGATAGTTTATGGAGAGGGTTCCGTTTCAAGCATAGCTAAACATCGCTTGATGAAGTCTTCATAGTTCGAGGTTTTGTCGTATTCGATCTTCAATGAGCCGTGGAACATCAGGGTCACGGTAACGTCTCGGTAGCTCAACCAACAGGTGTAACCATAGTAGTCGTCCCACGCTACCATTTCGCCCAATTGATATTTGCTATCCAATTGCTTGCCCGAGGAGCGAATGCAATCGAACACTCTGAGAAACTCTAAAATGGTGATTCTGTTGTCCATGTACAACTCCCGCTGCGCAGTCGATGAAAAATGCTAAGTGCTTGTATTTGAATTAACTACGGTTTGGTTCTACATTACGATCACTGTGGGGACTCGAGTACTCAATCGCTGTAGCTCTTTGGTCAAAGGGCTAAGATAAACATAAGAAAGGCGTTAGTAGACCTGAGTTTACTAACGCCTTTTTCATTTAGTGTCTTTAGCTGGCTCTATGGATCTTCAACTCAAACCGTCAGTTAGAAATCATAGAGCACAGCGGGGTGCCTAGAAATAATGAAACACCGGAGGCTCATGCATTAAGAAGTTTTGATGCGAGATGTTCCAAGCATAAGCGCCTGCTAGAGTGAACACCACATAGTCACCGATATCGACCTGCTCGATATGTTGATTTCGTGCCATAACATCTTTTGGCGTGCAAAGTTGTCCAACTAGTGTGGCGGTAGCATGGCTTATCGGATGTGAAATGGTGGGTTGTTGATTACTTTTTACGATAATAAAAGGGTGATCATGGTTTTGTGCAGCCGGTGTACGGAAATGATGTGTTCCACCACGTGCAATCACGAAGTTCTCACCAAGGTTTTGCTTAATATCCAGTACCTCCATCACGTAATAGCCGCACGGTGCCGAGATATAGCGGCCACATTCAAAACGTAGCTTCCAGTCTTGCATATGTTCTTTAGCAATCAAGAACTCCAACTTGTCGCAGAACTCCATCCAAGGAAAGTGTTGCTGCGGGTTTTGGTAATTGATTCCCATCCCTCCACCAAGGTTGATGATCAGCTCATCGAGTGAGAACGTCTTTTGCCACTCTTTGACGACTTGGAAATAACGTTGCATCAAGGCGAGGTGGCGATCGACTTCAAGTTGATGCGACATCAGGTGGAAGTGGAAGCCTTTTAGCTTGATCAAGGGAAAGTCGCGCAGATACATCAAGGCGTTATTGAGTTCACCCTCATCGAGTCCAAATGGAGTGGGTTTTCCACCCATGGCTAACTTGCTAAGTGTGATGTCACCAATGTCTATGTTCATACGCAAGAAGATCGAAGCAGGTCGATTCAACCTCTGAGTTAAAGCACCAATGCGTTGTAACTCAGTGAGGCTTTCGACATGAATCGCATCGACATCGAGTTCAATTGCTTGCTCCAGTTCACTTGGCATTTTCCCCGGCCCACCAAAGATCAGTGGTTTATTGAGTTGTTGCTGGTGGAGGTGTGTAAGCTCTCCGCCTGATGCCGCTTCGAAACCATCAACATAAGGAGCTAAAGTACGTAATATCGGCGCTGAAGGGTTCGCTTTGGCGGCGTAAAATAGATCTACGTTTTTTGGTAATACATGGCGCATCTGCTTGATGTGCTGCTCCAATGCATCGAGGTCATAAAGATAAGCACATAATGGTTGCGTTTGTTGCTTGGCCAATTGCTGTATTTCTTGGTGGATGCTCGCAGGAAGTTGAGGTGAATTAAGCATGGTGAACTCCTTTTGAATGAGTAGGCCAAGGCGCGACTACTTGGGTGTACCCAGACTCTTTATCAGCATTTTTCATCAAACGGGTTGTGAAGTTATTTTTGCTAGGGAAATGACCATCGTTGAGCAACGACATAAGTTCGGGTTGCTGACCATTGATCGACTGCCAGCGGACGATAGCGTCTTTTAAAGTTCCCCATAACGTATTTTCAAGTGCTGAGTTCCCCTCAGCGATAAAGAAAATCGCCTCACTGATATTGTTAATGAAGGTGCAATAGCCGATACGGTTCCAACCTTGCTCACGGCTGTAGTAAACCGATTGACGAGCACGTTCTGAAAGTTGCTGAAGTGTTTCTGACGGCCAAAACTCGCGTAGTAGCTTGGTACCTTCTAAGTCTCGAATCCATACACAGCACGGCATGCCTTTTTCAAACCCAATCAACGTATTTTGTAAGTGCGGTTCAAACGCAACCCCATGTTTGAAGTAGTAGTTAAAGACGCCCGGAATCAAACAATGCAGATAGCGCTCAAACCATAGCGTGGCGACACTTTCATATTGGGATTGTGTTGTTTGCGCTTTTTGTTTGAGTTGAGTGGCGATGCAACTGTTCCCGTCTGTGTCGTAAGCAAAGAGCGCACCCGCTAACGTTGGCTGCAAAATATCGGTTTCGCTTAAAGTGAAATTCTCTCGATATAAAATACCAAATGACTCTCGAGCCTTAATAACATCCGCATGTTTTTGTTCAGCCACAGATTCTAGATTCAATGTGGTGGCGTAAGGTTCTGTCATTACCTTGAATACAGGGTTACGTAACTGTTCGCTTTCTTTAATTGGGTACAAAATCGAGGTTAATTGAACGGCACTATCGAGCTCATACCATGCGTTCTTACGTACACAGTTGGTTAAACGTACATTGATGGAGAACTTAGCAAACCAGTCCATATCTGGGTGATACAGAGTGCGCACGGATGAGGTGGGTAAGAGTTTTTCACCACCTAATCCAAGCGGGATGATTTTGCTTTGTTCAATGGCCGTTTTGACCACTGGGTTTTGCAAAAGTATGTAACTTTCCCAAGGGTGGCAAGGGTAAAGCATGGTAGTTGCTGAATTGTCCTCGTCAGGTGCAAGTTGTTCAAGCATAGTCGTTGGTGAGGTTCGGTCATCGGAACTCAAGACGTCGAGCAACGCAGTATCCACCTTAAACCAATAGAGGGGAACTTTAGCGCCAACCTCAGGGGAGCACGCTAGCAGATCATCGATACAGACACCTGACCGGCTCTTTGGCGTTGGGTGAAAAGTATGTCCCCAAAGTAACGATTGCTCTGATGCGATAAACGCATTGTGATGCTGCGGTGAGCTGTCTGAGTTTAGGAACTGCTCGGTGATCAACAAACTGTTTTCCATTTGCTCGATCAATTCGTGATTGAATGGAATCGTCAGCACTTGTTTTAGATAACTGAGTAGAAGCGTCAGGGTTTGCGTTGCGTCCAGTTTACACCAAGCTGTGCCGGGCATTTTGACCCAAGGTGTATCGTAGAGCTTCACTTTTCCCAGTTTGCTGGTGTATTCAACAGGTAAAACCATCAAGCCATTTTTCTGAGGCTGACTTTGGTGAGGTAGGTGAATGGCCACGCGCTGGTGAGCGTTGTAGTTTCTTTTCAAAGTTTGAGGCAGAGAGGCTGAACTGTAGCGCCAATCAACCTGCTCATTGGGTATCGCGTATTCACGTAAGTAACAGTTCACCACGCCCATGATGGTATTGAGTTGGGCTTTTTCTCGGTTTAGCAGTACTTTTTTACTATTTTGAAGAACTTGGTCTTCAGTGGAATATTCACTTGGAGATAATTGAGTCTTTAACATGTTGATGTCCAAATTTTGAATGGATGATCAGCGCGATGGCAGCAATGCCACTGACCAACATAGAAAGTATGAAAGGAACCTCAAGCCAGCCCTGGCTTGATATGGAAGACGCGCTCAACCCAGCCGCAACGCCACCCCATTTAGACATAGCGTCAAAGCGGGAAAATACTTTGCCGCTTTGTCGTCGATCAATTTGGTTTGCTAACGCTTGATGTAAGCCGTGATAACAGCAAACCATGCCAAGTCCGATAACGATACGAGCAATAATCAACACTTCTTGATAAGGAGTGAGATGCATTGCGGCACTGAGTGAAAGCAAACCAAAGCCCAGCCATAAAGTACGCTGCGCTTGACTGCGTTCAAGCTGGTGGCGATCAATCCATTCTGAGAACAGATGAACTTTCCCTGCAAAGAGCAGATAAACACCATGTGGGAGGGCATACAAAAACCCAACCCACGCTTGATTCGTCACGCCATATTGCTGCACATAAGGCGAGAAATAGGGGAACGTGACGACCATGGCGAAAGCAAAACTGAACTGCGCGCCAAACACCCAATAAAGAGTATTTAACGAATTGGCTTGGCTGCATTGAGCTTTATTCGATGCCTGATCTTTTACAGTTCCCTTAGATTTCGCTAAGTCATCAATGGGTAATGTTAAGGTGATCACTAGCGCGAATAGCGGCAAAGCAGACAGCCACAGATACGCGTTCAGCGGGTTTGTTTCTGATAAACTCCAGCCAAGCCCTATCGGAGCAACAATTAACGCCAGACGGGCAGAAAGCTGAGTTTTATTAAGTGACTTACCGAGTGTTTTCGCATCGTTAATTTGGCTGGATAAGTAGCTGTTTGAGGCGGCCATGGTGCCACCAAAGGTTCCTTGAACGATAAGACCAAACACAAACATTGAGAGATTATCGGCTAAGCCGCACAGCGCGAAGCCTGCTGCAAGCCCGAGTTGAGCACGTAATAGAGAGCGACGTCTGCCATATTTATCAGCAAACTGCCCCCAAAAGCGCGCCGCAACGGCCGTGCAAAAGGTGGGTAAAATGAACAGTACCCCCGCCCAGTCCGAAGTAATGTTTGCATCCAGTGTTGGCAATACCATTGGCAAAAACAACGGCATTCCCAAGGCTGCAAACGCGGCGATAAAGTGGCTTAAAAGCACGCAATAGATGAGTTTGGTCATGATGGGCTAACTCACGCTCTGCTTGATGTTTTCAAGGTAAGCGTGTTGTGTTTCTTCGCTGGTTAGCAATAAAAAGTTCGGTGCTGACAAGCCATAGAACTTATTGATATCGCTTGCGCCAGATGTCTCTTTAGACAACAAGCTACCCGAGCTCAATAGATACTTAGCGTATAGGTTGGGTGACTCAAACAACATCTCGTTTGCGAGCTTGGTGTTGTGTCCTTGTTTGTCCAACTGGCTAAGCTGTTGGGAAAGGCTATTGGCAACCATTTCATACAGATAAGCTGACGTTGCGATTCCTTTCGTCGCCATTGCTTCCACAATCGCGGCAATGTCTAACTGCAAAGTAATTGTGGTAAACATCTGACCAAGAGCGAGCTCGCTGTCTACTGTGATACGTTGATCTAAAAGGTGCTCGCATTTTACGGGTGATTGTTGCTCAAACGTTTGGAAACGCTCTGGCCAAATACGCGCTGCATCGTTGTCTTTCATAGCTAAGGTCATCTTGCCTTGCCCATCGAATGCGATGATGGCGTTTTGTTGGTTAGACTCCAAAGCGATACCGTAACGAATCCACAATGTAAGGTGCACTTTGCATAGCAGATCAACGTAATCTTTAAACCAATTCAGCGTATCTTGTTGATAATACTGTTCGGCGAGGTGTTCCAAGAACAAACGTCCATCAGGCATTGGGCTGGCAAGGGAAGCCACAGGCACCAGTGCTTTGTCTTGGAAGTAGCTCAGCGGGTATTCACGCACAATGTAAGCAAAGGTTTTATCGTCTCCAACATGGCCGCCATGTTTCTCATTACAATGGTAAAGCGTGCCGTGTAAGTCTTGATCTGTTTGCTCTAAGTGTGTCAATAAACGTTCAAACCAATGCCCATCATAGAGTGTGGAGGGTTTGATTAGGCGAATGTTTTTAGTACCTAAAGATCGCATGATCAGTGGCACCTTGATGTGGATCTGCGGTGCTTGATTCACGACCACAGTACGTACTGATAAAGTTGGAGTCACCTCTAGATACGCAACCGGAGCTTCAATAACACCGTCAGGAAGTCCATCAAGACTTCTTAGTGTCAATGGATGTGCGGGGAATAACTCATGGCTAAGAGCAAAATCGGCTGGCAGACCCACTTGCTCCATCGTTGGCCAACATTCTGGTTGTGGACTGGTCAATGTAACGAGTGACTTTTCGATTGCGAGCCAACGAAGTTCAAAGCTTTGTGCAAATTCTGGCGCGAATTGCTCTAGGTCGTGATCGCTTAAACCGAACTTAGCACGTGCTGTCGGATAGTAGGGGTGGTCAAGATAGGATGCGATTTGATCGGCACGTAATAGCTTTTGCTCCCAACGTGCTAGTTGAGAAATCGGCAGCATGAGTGATTCGGATTGCTGGCTGAAGGCGCTATCACACAATCCTTTGTGTTTTTCTGCGCATTCGAGTTCTTGCAAATAACCATCTAATAAGGAATGCGAGCTTTCGTGAGCACTTGCTTTAAGTATTTCGATCCAATCTTGATAGTGCTGCTGTGCTTCAACGACACCATTCCTCTCGATGAGCCAACCATCACCTTTCGAGCCGTCTGGTTGGCCGTATACCCAACGCTGCATGTAATAACTCGGAGTAACGGGCAAGTAGAGTGTAAAGTCTGAACCCGTAAAAATAGCCCAAATTTGATTACGAGGATAAGAAGGTAACTTGAGTGTAATCGGGAGCTGAGACTCAAATCGGCTTTGAGAAACTAATCCGAACAAATCTTCACGCAAGCAAGTATCGACTAAGCGTTGAGTGAGGTATAACGCGTTTTCATTCATGCTGTTACCTCGTTTGTTGCTGTTAGGTTGAAGCGAGAGATTGCCTGTTGTAGCGCGAGTTCTAGTGTTTGACCAGAAGGAGAAACGACCGAAATTCTCGCTAAGTAATCCTTGTTGGAGAAACTTTGTTGGAACGTCTCACCAACCTTTTTAAGCACTTGCTGCTGAATGACAATATCGCCCTCCTGGTGAATGAAAGAGGTTGATGAACCTTCAATCAAACCGCTTTGTTGCGCCACTACATAATGCACATGGGCACTGCCATCAATACGAAATGTAGGATCGAGCTTGTGACCCAAGTGAAGATTTAAGATGGTATGGAACCAATTCCCGCCACAGAGGTTATCAAGCAAAAATTCTCGTCCATCACCAATACTTCGATAGTTGATCTCGACCAGTACCGGCCCCGAATCTGTGATGATGAATTCGCTATGACAGACACCAAACCCCACCCCAAATGTTTGAAGCTGACGTATACATTCTTCTCGGTAGTGAACGCTGTTAATACCATTCCAACTCGCCGCGGTTTCGATGAAGTAAGGTGGCGCAGAGAGTTCTACATCGAACCCACCAAGTGCGACTAAATTTTCCCCGTCGCCAATGGTTTCGACAGTGATAAGCGGACCTAGTAAAAAAGCCTCAACTAAAATGGGAGTCGTAGGGTGCTTTTGCCAAAACGTATCGCAATAGTTATCCAGCTCAGCCGCAGAATCGCAGCGCTGCACGTCTAAACTAGCCACGCCCTCCTTGGGCTTCGCAACGACAGGAAAATCGAAATCGAATACAGGAGCGCTCTCTCGACTTAACAAAACACTCTGAGTATTAGGTAACGATTTTTCGTTGAGAACCTGACGAGTTAAGTATTTGTTTTTCGCCTTGAGCGTCACATTCCAATCTTTAGCTGGTAGGCCAAAGAACTGTGCACAGATTGCGGTTGAGGTTTGTAGGTGGTCGCTGTTGCTGAACACTGCATGAGGTTCTAGATCTTGCTCTGTGATGATTTCGATGAGCTCAAGAGGGTTGAACACATCGCATTCTAGAATTTCAT
>NZ_JADDYK010000073.1:43948-57443 GCF_015163615.1 Vibrio sp. OPT18 | reverse complement strand
CTGGATTGAAACGGTCATCTTCATTCGCCAGTTTTAAGTGGTTGAGCTTTTGGTCTGTGACTAAAACGACGTGGTGACCCATCGCTTTTGCTGTCGGCACGAAGCCATGAGTGACTGCGTCATTCACGACATGACTCACGATAATAATCGTAGATTTCATGGGCTTTTCCTAATTTTCTAACGTTGTTGTTACCTACTCACACATGACTTCCAAGCGGTCTCTTTCAAGGTTTAAGGAAAGAGTGTTTTGTTATAGCTTTGTTTTTATTGATTATTTTATCACTACGCTTGTTGCATAAGGGAAACAAATATAGATCATAAAATTTATATTGCAAACACAAATGATATTTGTTTTCATTCGCACTGTTGTGATTTTATAAACTAAAACGGAATTAGAAAATGAACATTAGATTGGCCTTGTCCCCGCTCGCTTTGGCAATTGGAGGCGCATTAACCGCAATGACCACTATGTCAAATGTAATGGCAGCAGAAGACGTCGCGGTAGACGAAACTCTGCAAGTTATTGGTCACCAGTACGAAGGTTACGCGGAGCATATGCCGCAGTCGGGTACCAAAACGGATGTTGAATGGTTGGATGTACCGCAGGCAGTATCAGTGGTCACAAAGACGGAAATGCAAGACCGCGGTGCTGTACGTTTGGTGGATGCTCTTGATGGTGTTGCCGGAGTTAACAATACCCTGGGTGAGGGGAGCCGAGACCAATTTGTGATTCGTGGTTTTGATGCTCTTAACGACATGTACCGTGACGGCATGCGTGATGACGGAACGCTTCAATCGTACCGAAGCCTAGCGAATATCGAACGTGTCGAAGTGGTAAAAGGCCCTGCGGGCGCACTTTATGGCCGAGGTTCAGCAGGCGGTATCATCAACTTGGTCACCAAGCGTGCTAACGGAGATAACTTCACTCACGTTAATGGCAGTGTTGGCAGCAACAATCTGTTTGTTGGTCAGGTTGACAGTTCGATGGCGTTTAGTGACAAAGTCAGCGGTCGTATCAACGTGGAAAGTCGACAATCGGATTCCTATGTAGACCACGTCGACTCGAATGACTTCTTTATCGCACCCACCATTCGTGTATTACCAGCGGATGGTCACACGATTGATCTCGATGTCGAATATGCTCACCAGGAGTTGGTGCCATATCGTGGTGTTCCATCAAAGAATGGTAAGCCTGTCGATGTCTCTGAAAGCACATTTTACGGTGGCACGAATGACTATCAAGAGTCAGACAGCATTCGTGTTGGCGTTAATTATGAATGGCTTTTGAATAGTGAATGGGCATGGACAAACCGCGCAGCATACAACCATATCGAGCTTGAGCAAAAGGGTACACGCCAAGGAACGGTAACTGGGAATGAAGTATCTCAGACGGTAAATAACTTCGGTTACGATCCTCGCACCACGACCACTCTTCAATCGGAGTTGGTTTGGGAGACCGATTCGAACCAAATGATGATCGGTGCCGATTACAATCAGATCAATATCGACTTAACGCTCGCAAGCGATAAAACCTTACCTTCGAAAGATATCTATAACCCAGTCGCAGGTCCAACACCTGATCCGGGCTTCAAACCTTTCCGTGATAACACGACAACGACGACAGGTGTCTACATTCAAGACGTTTACACCTTTGGTGATCTTTCAGTGATCGGCAATGTGCGTTACGACTCGATGGAGCTTGAACAGCAAAAAGCGGGCTCAGCAAAAGAGAATCTAGACGATGACAAAGTGAGCTACCGTGGTGGTTTGGTCTACCGTCTCAACAATGACATGTCAGTGTACGCGAGCTTAGCTCGTTCATGGCAACTGCCTTACTCGGGTATTTATATCAATCCTAAATTGGCGGAATTCTTCCATACCGATCTAAAAGAAGTGGGTGCAAAAGCTTACCTATTAGATAACGCTTTGATGCTGAATGCCGCAATCTTCCAAATTGATCAAGAACAGCCTGAAACCAATATAGACGGAGACGTTGTTAACAAGATCGAGGCTCGTCACCAAGGTATTGAGCTAGAAGCTCGAGGTCAGTTTACAGAGCAGTGGGACATTTCTGTGGGCTACAGCTATTTAGACGCGGAGAACAAAGAGACAGGCAAAAAGCCAAACGATGTGTCTGATCATCTGTTCTCTCTTTGGAGCACTTATCAGTTAGATGACAACTGGCGTTTAGGTGGTGGCGTGAAATACGTAGGCGACCGTTACGCGGGTAATGATGAAGCGGTAGCTCTGGGTGACTACACCACGGTTGACTTGATGGCAGCGTACACCACGGGTCGTCACAAAGTTCAAGCGAATGCTTACAACGTGCTTAATGAGAAATACATTCTGGGTGCAACCAACGGCACGTCGGGTACTAACCAGATCGGTTACGGAGCTGCAGCCGAATTCATGCTCAGCTACGGCTATCAGTTTTAAAAGCTAATTCAGTTCTAAGAGTTCGTTCATTTCTAAGAGCTAGTTCGACTCTAAGAACGATTGATTTGTTCACTACGAGTGAGTGAACAGTTGGCTTCATTTTGAGGCCGTTTAGCCCAAAGGATCAAAGCGCCGAATCGTAAACACGGCCTTTGATCCTAACTTGCCTATTTAGGAGATTTTCATGCCTTACCAGAATTTGGATGGTAAACCCTGTACTCAATCACATCAAAAGTTGCGTCTAAGTGCCCTTGCGATGGCCATAGCTTCGGTGACTTCCATGGGCGCATTTGCCGCGTCTGATCCTCAAACGACAACCATGGAAACGGTTGTCGTGACGGGCAGCTTGATCGGTAATTCAGAGCTTGAGGATGTGAAAGAGTATCCGGGAGCTCGTACTGTCCTGACTAATGAGCAAATTAAAAAGACCGCAGCACTCTCGATTGATTCGGCATTTCAAAGCGTGCCGGGCATTAAGGTTCAAGACGAAACGGGCACCGGTGTTTTGCCTAACATCTCAGTGCGTGGTTTGAAAGCGAGTCGCAGTGGCCACGCTCAATTCCTCATGGATGGTGTTCCTCTTACACTGGCACCGTATGGTCATACAGGACAATCAATTTTCCCGGCAACGCTGTCGATGCTTGATCGTATTGATATTGTGCGAGGCGGTGCGGCGGTTCAATACGGACCAAACAACGTCGGTGGTGTGATCAACTTGGTGACCAAGCCTATTCCACACGAGTGGCAAACAGAAATCAGTAACCGCTTTACTGTATTCGAGGATGGCGATACACCGCTGAATGATTTTTACCTGCGCACGGGTGGTTGGTTAACCGATACGCTGGCACTTCAAGTGGAAGGTAACTTCTTAAAAGGTGAAAGCTTCCGTGAACACTCCGACACAGATGTCAAAAACTTCCAGGCGAAACTGCAATGGTTACTGAGTGATACTCAAGAGCTACAAGCTTTCGTTCAACGTTATGATGCCGACACCCAAATGCCGGGTGCTCTGTCGCCGGATGATTACGAAAAAGATCGTACTCAGTCGAAGCGCCCATACGATGAATATCAAGGCACTTCAACGCGTTGGAGCCTGAAGTATTTGCATGATTTGAATCTTGCAGATAGCGCCGAATTAGAAATACTGACGTTTGGCCACCGCTCTGAGCGTTTCTTCCAATGGGGCTTTAACAGCGCTGGCGGTCACTGGGCGGACCCGGCATTACCATCAACCGATATTCGTACGTCACCACGTGAATTTGCTGTTTATGGTGTTGAACCTAAACTCGCGATGTACTTTGACGGAAATACCGTAACGCAAAATGTGATTGTTGGGGCACGCTACGTCAACGAAGATATCGATTACAAGCTGACTCAAACGCCAATTGCTGGTGGTGCTACAACAACCCCACGTGATTGGCACTTAGATACTGACGCTTTTGCTGGTTACATCAGTAACGAAATCGGCCTGTTCAATGATGTACTGAAAGTGACGCCGGGTATTCGCTATGAATCGATTGATATGGCATATAGTGATCTAGGCCAAGGACAGAATAGAAACAATAAGGTGACTGAGTGGTTGCCGGGCTTGACGGTGGCATACCATCTGACTGAACAATGGGTTGGGTACACAAATGCACAGAAATCTTTACGTGCACCACAAATATCTAACATTAAGGTTAATGGTAAAGAGGGCAGTGAGCTCGCATGGAACTACGAGTTAGGTGCACGTTATAACCAAGATTCAACAAGCTTTAACATCGCACTTTACCGCATTGATTTTGAAGATCAGCTGCAATGGCAAAGTGCTACCCAAACTTTCGATAACATTGGTAAAACCCTTCACCAAGGTGTTGAGCTCTCTGGTCGTTATATTCCTCAAGCGATGCAAGCTTTGAGCCTTGGCGCTGGTTATAACTACTTAGATGCAACGTTAGAGGAAGAGGGTGCAAACAAAGGTAATCAACTTCCTTATACGTCTAAACATCAATTTAGTTGGGATGCGACTTACGCCTTTAGCAAGGTAGATACGACTTTGTCTGGTTACTACTTCAGCGAGTCTTACTCTGACAATGCGAATACAAGTGCCGAAGATGCAACGGGCGCGACAGGTAAAGTGCCTGCCTACATGGTCTGGAACTTTAACCTAGGCTCGGATTTGTACAAGGATGAAAACAGTAAGCTGCGCATGAACCTTGCGGTGAATAACTTGTTTGATGAGGACTATTACTTCCGCGGCATTGATACCAGCCCCGTTGGTCGTTATCCAGCCCCAGGACGTTCTTACACTTTGGACCTGAATTATCAGTTCTAATACGTAATTTATTGAAAGTAATAACGAATAAAAGTCGCCAATACTCTTGGCGGCTTTCACGGTTCTAGCGTTTAAGGAAAATTAAATATGGAAAACAGCTCTCGCCTTTTGTTTCCGAATCAATTTCAGCTGTCGAGCGGACTGCTGTCATTTAATAGGCCGTTTTTATTCAGCAGGATAACGGTAACCTTAGTTTTGCTGGTTTTAAACTTGTTCTCATTCTCCAGTTCAGCACAAACCAGGGTCATACAAGATGAGCAAGGTCAGTTTGAAATAGCGACTACCCCGCAACGTATTGTGGTCTTGGAGTTCTCATTTGTAGATGCGTTAGCTGCGGTGGGTGTTTCTCCAGTTGGCGTTGCTGATGACAATGATGCTTCAAGAGTGATTCCGGCGGTACGTGAATTGGTTCAATCATGGGAATCGGTTGGCATGCGTTCTCAGCCTAGCCTAGAAGCCATTGCGGTATTAAAGCCTGACCTGATCATTGCAGATGCAGAACGTCATCGTACTGTCTATCAAGATCTACAACGCATCGCACCAACGCTGCTTCTGAAAAGCCGCGGCGAGACGTATCAAGAGAATTTGGAGTCTGCACTCAAGATTGGCATCGCTCTCGACAAGCAATCGTCAATGGAACAACGCATCCAACAACATCAACACGTCATGGCTGAATTCAAAAGTCATTTCTCGCTCAAACAAACCGTCCAATTCGCTGTCGTGTCGGATAAAGGTATGTGGTTACATAGCCCTGCATCTTACGCAGGAGGCGTGCTCACCACATTAGGTATTGCTAGCCCTATTGTGAAACCAACAGAGAAGGCATATTTACCAACCAGCTTTGAGTTGTTGTTGAAAACCAATCCGGATTGGTTGCTCCTTGGCGCTTACTCTCATCCAAATATTGTTGATGATTGGCAGAAAAATCCGCTATTCAATGTACTAACCTCTGCTAAAAATCAGCAAGTTGTAGAAGTGTCACCGGCACTTTGGTCATTGAATCGAGGCATGTTAGCGGCAGAACAAATGGCGAAAAATTTTGAGCAGATCTTGGACCGATCATGAGTACGATGTCGTTCTCTAAAAGTAAGCGATTCTGGCCAATACTGTCGTGGCGAGTCACGTTATTTACGGCATTCGTGTCGTGTTTGGCACTGTCTGGTTACGCGGCCTCTATGACTGGGTGGTCTAATTTCTCATTAACATTGAGTGACTTGATTCACTACTGGTTTGCGTTTGATGAAAGCAACATGACTCATCAAATATTGGCGACATTAAGAGCCCCAAGAGCTGATGCGGGGCTATTGATTGGTGCGAGTTTGGCCGTCGCTGGGTTATTGATGCAGGGATTAACGCGTAATCCACTCGCGTCTCCGTCGATTCTTGGCATTAACGCTGGCGCAGCCTGTTTTATGGCGTTAGCTGCGATAGGTATACCCGTGATCAGTGAGCTAAACCCAATCCTTAACGCGGTTCTTGGTGCATTGCTGAGCGGCGGTGCTGTGATGCTTCTAGGCGGTTTTTTCTCTGCACGTTCTCATCCGTTACGTTTGGTTCTCGCGGGTATCGCCATTACGGCGTTATTGCTCGGACTGACACGAGCGGCGCTGATTCTTGCTGACGATATGGCTTATAGCGTCTTGCATTGGCTTACTGGCTCACTGTCTAGTGTGGATGATGGGCAATGGCAACAGCTTTGGCCACCTGTAGTGATTGGTTTGGTGTTAGCAATGAGCCTTGCTCGCAACCTCAACTTGCTGGCACTTGGCGAAGAAGTTGCTGTGGGTTTGGGCAGTAACATCCGGTTTACTCGCTTCGTGAGTGGACTGACGATCGTGTTGCTTGCTGGAGCAAGTGTCGCTATTGCAGGGCCAATTGGCTTTGTTGGATTGTTAGTGCCTCATTTGGTTCGACCTATGGTTGGGCACAATTACCATTTACTGATTCCCATTTCAGCATTGGCAGGCGCAGCATTAGTGTCTTGGTCAGATGCGCTGTCGAGAGCGATTGCTTTCCCGACTGAAACCCCCGTTGGTGTTATTACTGCCTTGCTCGGGACACCTTGTTTTATTTTGATTGCGACGAGGAGATCTTAATGCATCATCAAACTAAGATAGTTTTGTTATCTGGGATTCTCATATTAGTGGCATCCGCAGGTTTGTTTGTCGGTGCAGCTTCGCTTTCTGTTTCTCAAGTCATCGAACATTTGGTCGCGTTTTCCAGTGACGATTTTGTTATCCATCAGTATCGGCTACCACGTATGTTGCTCGCGATAAGCGTGGGCGCAGGGTTAGGGCTTTCAGGGGTATTAGTGCAAGGCGTGATACGTAATCCGTTAGCATCGCCTGATCTTATGGGTATTAGCGCTGGGGCAGGACTTGCTGCGACAGCGAGTTTAGTCTGGTTTCCTAATACAACGGTCAGTGTGCTTCCTGTGGTGGCGATGTTGGGTGGGGTATTAGCTGCTGGACTGATTGCTGCATTGGCCTGGTGGTCAAGGCCAACACCCGCCAAATTGGCGCTGATTGGTATTGCGGTGAGTGCGTTTCTGGCCAGTTGTATCGACTTCTTGCTAGTCACCAACCCGATAGAGATCAACACGGCTATGGTGTGGCTTACTGGCAGCCTTTGGGGACGAAACTGGCAGCAAGTCCCGTTTATTTGGAGTGTGCTGCTCTTGTTGTTACCCATGGCATTATGGTTGGCGTGGCGATTGGATGTGATGGGGCTTGGCGAGGAAAGTGCGACCACATTGGGCACTAAGCCAAAACAGATTCAAGCTCTTGCGTTATTGGCCGCTGTATTGCTTGCCAGTGTTAGCGTTTCTGTTGCTGGAACGATCAGTTTTGTGGGTTTATTGGCACCTCACTTAGCACGCTTGTTGTTTGGGCATAATCATAAGTTGTTAATCCCAGCCTCTGCACTGGTGGGGGCAATTCTGGTTACAGGCGCTGATGAGTTGGCCAGAGGTCTACAACCCCCTATTGAATTGCCAGCAGGCGTTCTCACATCTGTGATTGGCGCGCCATATTTTATCTTTCTTCTCTATCGTTATCGAGGTTGGTAACCATGCTTAAAACGCAGAATCTTTCCGTCGCGTACGGCAAACAAACGATCATACCGAACCTGTCTGTTTCTATCCCTAAGGGAAAAATCACCGCATTGATAGGACCTAACGGGTGCGGTAAATCTACCTTGTTAAAGACGTTAGTCAGAATTAACAAGCCAGTGGCTGGAGAGGTGTTGTTTGAAGACAAACCGCTATCAAGCTATGGCGATAAAGCGCTCGCTCGTTCGTTGTCACTTCTTCCGCAAATCTTGGTCAGCCCGGAAGGGATCACGGTCAGAAAATTAGTCGAATATGGCCGTTCGCCCTATGTCTCTCATTGGGGAAGGTTAGGGCTGGACGACCAAAGGATTGTCGAGCAAGCAATGCGAGATACAGGTGTGCTTGAGTTTGCTGATAAGCCTGTTGAGTCTCTGTCTGGTGGCCAGCGTCAAAGAGCATGGATTGCGATGGTAATTGCACAAGATACGGACGTAGTGATGTTGGATGAACCGACCACATACCTTGATATGTCTCACCAAGTGGAATTAATGAACCTGATGCAACAGATGAATGCTAAAGGGAAAACGGTGGTTGTTGTGTTGCATGACCTGAATCAAGCCAGTCGTTATTGCGACCATTTAGTGGTTTTGGAAAAAGGGTGCTTAATCGCAGAGGGATCGCCTGATGAGGTGATGACCGAAACGATGCTCAGTAACGTATTTGATCTCAAAGCTAGCGTGTTTCGAGACCCTATTTCAAACACACCAATGTGTGTCGCGATTTAGGAGAATATACTGATTGTCATTTTCTAGAGATTGACTCAATCAACAACGCCTTTCACAGAGCTGCGAAAGGCGTTTTTTAGTTTTACTTCACTTTAACTAGAGTGCTTGAATCTGTATGAGCAAATGCGCTGTCGTAGATCTCTAAGCCTGTTGTTTGAGAGTACGTCAGCGTGTCGTCTGAAATACTAATGTTCATTGTGAAGCCCGTGGTGGTTGCGTTGTCCGTCATGTATTCGGATTCAGCGATACCACGCTTAGACGCGACTAACGTCATTGTATCGCCAGCAGGGCCTTCTGCGGTGACACATGTGGTGCGTGGTACACAGTAAGAGTTGTAGACGACCTGATTTTTTTGGTCGTAGATGAAGTAGCCACGTTGATCGTGGAATTTAGAGTCGTCGGCTTTTCTGAATACTTCTTGCTTGTAGTACAGAGCAACCAGATATTGATCGCTGGCATTGGTTGCATCTGCCGCAACCTCAAATGTCATCACTTCATAAAATGGTGTGACTGCGGGGCCACCTTTGCCCACTTCTGTGCCTTCTTGACCTGGAGAAATATCAACGCCGCCAGTTTCGACTGATTTCCATGTGCCGACTAACTTTGCGAGTGGACCAAAATCCATACCATTGATTGTGCTGTGGTCGGCTACTGCTGGAGCCGAGATTACTGCTGCGATACCAAGTGCTAATAATTTTTTCACTTTAACTTCCTTTTTATTAATTATCTGACCCCAATAAAAATAAGGTTATTGTGAAACCAGTTTATTAACCCAGATCAATGTTGTTGGCTAATATGAAATCGAATTGTAACTTGATGTATCAGTCAATAAGGGGATGTTAATGTGTATATATTGAGTAAAAAGGAGTGGTTGGCTCGTCTAATCTCAGTGATAAACCATGGGTTTGCTGACTCTTATGACTGAGTTCAGTCACATTGGAATAGGTCGTCTAAACTTAAAGCTTGTATCGCAGAAAATACGACAATTTGGGCTCTAAAGATGTTCTCGAAATAAATGCAAATTAGTGCTTTACCTCAACTTAACTTGAGGTATTAGGATATGCAACGTTGCTTACGAGAATACTTTAAGGAGAGAAGAATGATCCAACTTGAACATGTGAATTTAGTGGTAAAAGATATCCCAGAAATGCTGGTTTTTTATAAAGCGGCGTTTCCTCATTGGTATGTCCGTGACGAGGGAAAAGGGGAGTGGTCAGGTAAGCCACGTAACTGGCTGCATTTTGGCGACGAGTACCAATACATAGCAATAAGTGATCACGGTGAAGGTGAAAATAGAGATTTGGCAGGGCATTCTGTTGGCCTCGCGCACTTCGCTTATGTGACCAATAATATCGAAAGTGTCACTCAGCGCCTTGTTGATGCGGGCTTCCCAATTGCCAAACCCGGTGCCGAAGAGCCTTATCGAAAAAATGTCTACTTTGTGGATCCTGCAGGCTTTGAAATCGAGTTTGTTGAGTATTTGAGTGATGATCCCAAGTTACGAAATGCCACAAGTTAGTTACGTAATACGCCGCTTTATTAAAGTTGGTTAGCGGCATGAAAACACGTTAGAGAACATTTATAGAAAAGGGCATTGTGGAATACTCCGCAATGCCCTTTTTCGATCTATTTAATCGCTGATTGGCTAACTGATGTTGAATTCTTTTACTTGGTGTTTACTTAGCTTTAAACGGCACCAACAGTTGTTTGCCAAACACATTGATTAGCGCGCCAGTTACGATTAAACCACCACCTAGGTAAGTCCAAACTGATGGAATCTCGTTGAAGATCCACACACCTAATAGTGCTGAGAATACGATCTGAACGTATGAGTAAGCTGAAGTCTTGCCTGCTGCTTGGGTTTGCATCGCTTTGGTTAAACCGTATTGGCCTATTTGTGTGAAAATCCCGACTAGAACCAACATCATGGTTAGGAACAAACTAGGCCACACAAAGTCGTTCCAGATAAGGGCGGTTGAGATTGGTAGAGCAACCAGTGGGAAGTAGAAGATGATGACTGAACTGTCTTCCGTTTGGCTAAGCTTCCTCACAATCACATAAGCAATTGAGCTACCAAATGCGCCACATAACGCCACCATTATGCTAAATAGCGGTAACTCGCTGCTCGCGCCACTGTTGATGCTTGGCTGAACCATCACTAATAATCCTGCTAAGCAGAACGCAATGCAGATCATGGTCGACTTTTGGACGCGTTCTTTCAGGAACAACACACCAAGTAGAGCGGTAAAGACAGGATGCACGTATTGTAGAATGGTCGCTTCTGCTAATGGCAAAGTGGTCACAGCGTAGTAAACACACATCAAGGCTGCTGTGCCAACTGCGCCTCGAACAAACAACAAAGGTTTGTTATTTCCCCAGATCGAAATGCCTTTTCGCTTAACGTCGATATAACTGATGATCAAAGACACCAAAGCCCTTGCTGCAACAATTTCGAATACAGGTATGCCGTAGTTGCTAACGTATTTCACACAAGCTGACATCAGTGCGAATCCAAAAGCAGAAAGGATCATGAACCGAACCCCTACAGGGATCATTGAAAAAGAGAAAGAAGGCATAAAAATATCAATCGGTTGAGGGAACAGGAATGATAACTTAGTTTAGAAGAGCCGACCAAAGTCTTTGTCCTGTTCTGGTCAACTTGATTCAATTAATTCTCATTTCAGTTCGATTCGTTTTTATCTCACATAAGATCGGCCATAGCTCAATTTTATAAAATCAACATCAACAGAAGGTGACGCTAATTCAACTCTGATTTATCGGTCGTTTTAATTGTCTTTCTTAGTCATATCATTCTCGTGAATTTATAATAAGAGATATGTTCTATGAAACCAATTAATACCCTACTCATATCCACGCTCGCGCTTTGCTCTTTCAGTTCAGCTACTTATGCAGATACCATCTTGCACGCTTTCAACTGGAAGTATTCAGATGTGACAGCCAACGCCAATCAAATTGCTCAAGCCGGTTATAAAAAAGTACTGGTTGCTCCGGCAATGAAATCGAGCGGCAGCCAATGGTGGGCGCGCTACCAACCTCAAGATCTTCGAACCATTGATTCACCTCTCGGCAATAAACAAGATTTGGCCGCAATGATTGCCTCACTTAAAGCCGTGGGCGTTGATGTATACGCTGATGTGGTGCTCAACCATATGGCGAATGAAAGCTGGAAGCGAAGTGACTTGGATTACCCAGGCACCGAAGTGCTAAACGATTATGCGAGCCGTTCAAGCTACTATGCTGACCAGACTCTGTTTGGCAATCTAGCGCAAGGTTTTGTCTCCGCTAACGATTTCCATGCCGCGGGCTGTATTTCAGATTGGAACGACCCTGGTCACGTTCAGTACTGGCGTTTGTGTGGTGCCGATGGCGATGTAGGTTTGCCTGACCTCGATCCAAATAACTGGGTGGTTTCACAGCAGCGCTTATATCTGAAAGCGCTAAAAGACATGGGTATCAAGGGATTCCGTATCGATGCAGTGAAACACATGAGTCAGTACCAAATCGATCAAGTGTTTACGCCTGAGATCACCGCGAACATGCATGTGTTTGGCGAGGTGATTACCAGTGGCGGGGCTGGGAACAGTGGTTATGAGTCGTTCTTAGCACCTTATTTAAACAATACCAATCACTCTGCGTATGACTTCCCTCTGTTTGCGTCGATTCGAGCCGCGTTCTCAATGGGCGGTGGTTTGAATCAGTTGCATGATCCAAAAGCGTACGGCCAAGCTCTCGATGACAACCGTTCGATTACTTTTGCGATCACACATGACATTCCAACCAACGACGGCTTCCGTTACCAAATTATGGACCCACAAGATGAGCAGCTTGTTTACGCTTACATTCTTGGCAAAGATGGTGGGACGCCGCTGATCTACAGCGATGATCTACCGGATGCTGAAGACAAGGATAACGGTCGTTGGGCCAATGTTTGGAATAGCTCGAACATGAAGAATATGCTGAGCTTCCATAATGCGATGCAAGGTAAATCAATGACGATGATTTCGAGCGACCAATGTACTTTGTTATTTAAGCGTGGCAAAGAAGGCGTTGTTGGAATTAATAAGTGTGGAGAAACGCGTGGCGTGACGGTTGATACCTACCAACATGAGTTCAATTGGCATGTTCAATACAAAGACGTATTAAGCAGCGCGACGGAAACCATTTCTTCTCGCTACCATATGTTCAATCTACCCCCGCGCAGTGCACGTATGTTTAAGCTTTAATGCTTATTCTCTAGAGCGAACACCACTGGTAAAAAGCATAAGCCGTAGCAAGTTCTGCGGCTTATTTGTATCTAAGCTTAAGGCTTATCGTTACTGTTGCTCGCTAATAACACCAAACCAATGGTTCTGATGGGATAGTGCTTTCAGCAACTCGATCTCTTTCGTTGTCTCTTCTCTAAGCCATTCAATAAGGTCGTTGATGATAGGCGTATGACTACGCTGGTGAATGAAGTAAGTCCAAGCACTGTGTTGGATCTTTGCATTTCTAGGGCAGTACAAGAAGCCTCGTTGGAGATCTTGTTGAACTAACAACAGATCCGTAACCGTAACGCCTTCACCGGATAAACAGGCACTGAGCGCCATATCTAAGGACAAGAAACTGGTATTTCTGACGGGTTTCTTTGGTGGGAATTCAACATCGGCCAACCACACTTTCCAGTCGTGATGATCTAAGGTTGGATGCAGCCTTGGCAATGTTAAGATCGAATCAAGGTCGGTGTCTTTGGTGGTTAGGCTAGTTGAGCAAACCGGTGCCATGAACTCTTCACGCAAGAAGGTAATGTCTGGTGCTTTGTCATAGCGTTTTTTGAAGCGCGTGTGGAAGATCAGTAGATCATACTCACTACTATTAATCGATTCGTCTTCCTCAATCACAGGAACTATGACG
>NZ_JADDYK010000073.1:0-43893 GCF_015163615.1 Vibrio sp. OPT18 | reverse complement strand
ATCTCATGATCTTGATAACGCTCGTTTAATTCCCGAACTTTGGAGATCAATACTCGCGTCGCGAAACTCAGAGTCGCTTTGATCACGATACGCTTCTGCTTGGGCTCACTCCAAGAGGCGATAACAGCTTCGATATTACCGTAGCTTTCACGCAAAGCCACATACAAATCATGACCTTGTACCGTTAATTCAATCGCTCGATGCTTGCGAATAACCAGTGATGCGTTTAACTCATCTTCAAGCTGTTTGATCTGTCGACTGATCGCACTTTGTGTCACATGCAGCTCTTCGGCAGCCAGAGTAAAGCTCATCAGCCTTGCAGCAGCTTCAAAGGCTTTTAAGCCATTATGTGAGGGTGGCAAGCTAGGATATGGGGTCATAATTCGTTCGCATGAGTTTATGGAATGTTAGAGTCGCAAATTTATCAATTGAACGCCAGCCTCATCGATCGTATTTTGGGCGAAATTACCTGAGGCGCTCATGAAAAAAATACTCACACTTGCATTCCCTTTGATCATTTCACAGCTGATCTCCATGGCGTTAGTCCTTACTGATGTTTGGATGATGTCGCGTATCAGTGTGTCAGCCCTTGCGGCTGGTGGCTTAGGCGCCTCTATCTACTTTTTCATCTTCATTATTGCGAGCAGCACCGTAGGTTGTGTCGCGAACTTGATTGCGATCGCTTATGGTCAGCGCGTCGCTCGCCCAGAGTTTGGTAATACTCAAATTAGATTGGCGGTGAAAGGCGCAACCATGTTGGCATTCGTGCTCAGCGTGACTTTAATGGCCAGCTTCTGGTTTGCTCCGTTGGTGTTAGAAGCCGCAAAACAGCCGCCAGAAGTGATCACTTTAGCCATGGAATATGTCCATGCTTTGAAGTGGGTGATGTTGCCTTCGCTTATCTTGTTGGTACTTCGTGGCTTAACCAGTGCGTTTGGCAACGTGCGCTCCATTCTTGTGATGTCGATTATCACCGTAATTCTGAATGTGCCCGTGAGCTACTTTCTCACCTTCCAATTAGACATGGGCTTAACAGGTTTGGGGCTTGGTACGGCTATCGCGGCATTTATCGTGATGGTTGGATATACGGTTTGGGTATTTAAGCGTGACGAGTTTAAGCAATTTGCCCCTTGGTTAAACACAGAAGAGTACTCAATCAAGTTGATGAACCCATTGTTGTTGATGGGTCTACCTATCGGCTTGGCAGCTTTACTTGAGCATGGCTTGATTTACGGTGGCACCTTAATGGCGGGCACGATCAGTATTGCTTCGCTAGCTCTGCACCAAATCCTGCTGCAATGCTTAAGCTTTACTTGGAACTTCAATTTCGGCTTCTCACAAGCTGCGGCGATTTTGGTTGGTCGTGATTTTGGCGCGGGTAACTACGAAGGAATAAAAAGAACCTCAATTCAAAGCTTTATATTGGTGTCTGTGTTGAGTGTGGCGTTGTCGGCTGTGTTTATCATATGGCCTGAGATGATCGCCTCTATCTTCAAGTTAGACGATGGTACGGGTGCGATGACCTCATTGTTGGCTTCTGTTATCTGGGTCGTTGCTTTGTGCTTTATTGTTGATGCTTGGCAGCTACTGGCGATTAACCTGTTAAGAGGCATGAAGATTGTCTCTATGCCAACCGTGATGACAGCCATCGGTTACTGGGTATTTGGCTTGCCTGCGGCTTGGTATTTGATGCCTAAGTTTGAATTGGCAGGGATTTGGGGCGGAATCGGTGTTGGCTTAGGCGTGACAGGTATTTTGCTGCTGATTCATTTAATGGTCGTGCTTAACAAGAGCAGTAAGACACCAGACTTAGATTGTTCAGCTTACTCTTAAGCTTAATTGAAACGTAAAAAAGCCACAGCAATGTCTGTGGCTTTAGTTTATCTCAGTTGATTCTTGGGGGAGTGAATCAATATCAGGATTGAGGACAGCTAGTTTCTACTCGACTACTTTCCACCAGAGAGCGCAGACTTCATCATGGTTTTGAATTGCTCTTTCTGCTCTTCAGTCAACACATTGTAAATGTTGTTCTTAAGACGCATCTCTTGCATCACCATCGACTTCTCGGTTGCTTGAACCGTATCAATGACCTTTTCCATCTCGGCTTCGTTGAAATCAGGTTGAGTCACAAGGCTGATCTGTTTCTTCTTAAGCTCTATTGCGCTCTCCATATCAATCTCTGTTCGATCGGATTGATAATCTTCAACAAGAGAGAACACTTCCGCTTGTTGTTCTTCGGTTAGATTCAAAGAAGCAATAACCATTTGCAATGGGCTAAGCGCTGGCTGTGGCGGTTGTTGTGGTGATGAAGCACTCACAAAAGGAGCGGTAACGAGTAGAGCTGAAGCAGTTAATACACAAAGCGACTTTTTCAGTGATTTCATTGAGTTTCTCCTGTTAGTGGAAACATGAGTATAGGTGAGTAAGCTGAACTCGATATGAACATGTCGTTCAGTTTAATTCGCCGAGCTCATTGCGTTCACTTAGTTACCTTCATCTTAGCGTGGAACGAGTTAGACCTTGGTCTTACAGAAACCGAGCTAAAAGGTGACTAGAATGATTTGAGTTGCTCACCGTTTTATCAAGGAATACACAAATGGAAGTTGGATTGTTCTGGGCTGAAAAAGGAATGCTAGTGCTTGGCGCACTGTTTGTTTTGACGAGCATGATGCAGTACGGAAGACGCAGTAGCGATTGGAAAGGCGTAATTACGATGTTCTACAAGCGTATCCCAATGAATATTGCAGAATACAAATGGTACCGTTTGGGCATTGCTTTGTTGGTGTTTGCTGTGGTTATACGTTTCGCATTACTGATCCTATGGCCTTCATACCAGTTTTAGTCCTTTGTATTCGCTCTTTTATATAGAGCATATAAAACCGATACATTCATGACGAGATTGAGCCTTAATAAACTCACTTATTAAGGCTGTCATTTCATAAATTAGCGCTGTTGTTCCATGAAAAAGTGCTATTACTCTATAATGACGAACGGTTATTACCTTTGTAGCATATTGTTTTTCATCAAGAATAATGTCGGATAATAGCTTACCTGCTTGTTTCATCATTCTTACTAATAATCTACACATAAATCCATTCACCCCGTACCTGATACCATAATGTTCTGTTACACTCGTCCGAATTAGCTTTAATTTGTCGGTGGTGCATTTATGTCGTTCCCAGTTCTTATATGTGATGATTCTGCGTTAGCAAGGAAGCAGATGGCTCGATCACTGCCTAGTTCTCTAAATGCAGATATAACTTTTGCTGTTCATGGGCTTAATGCACTTGAAGAGCTCGCTCAAAACCAGTTCAAACTGATGTTCCTCGACCTCACCATGCCGGAATTAGATGGCTATGGCACATTGGAAGAGATGCAACGTTTAGGTGACACCACGCCTGTTGTCGTTGTTTCTGGTGACATACAACCAAAAGCACAACAGAAGGTGATGGATCTTGGCGCCAAAGCGTTTTTGCAAAAGCCGATCGATAAAGAAGCGCTCAAAGCTATTTTGCGTGAGCATGTTGAGCCGCCAAAACAACCTCAAATCATTACTCCAACCGCTTTAGAACTGCCAATACTTCGCAGACGTGATGTCTATATGGAAGTCGCGAACGTAGCGATAGGCCGTGCAGCCGATGCATTGGCGCGCCACTTTAATGTATTTGTTCACCTACCGCTGCCGAACGTCAACATCTTCGAAGTGAGTGAATTGCACATGGCACTTCGCGATCTAGCGGATAACGACCAAGTATCGGGTGTTTGCCAAGGCTTCAGCGGAGAAGGGATTGCAGGTGAAGCACTAGTTTTGTTGAGTGATTCCAGTGTGAGCGATCTTAAGAAGCTCATGAAGGTGCCAACCGAAAGCGAACAGCTTGAAGAGTTAGAACTACTGATGGATGTGTCGAATATTCTCGTTGGCTCATTCTTGAATGGACTAGGGGAGCAATCAGAAGTTCGTTTCTTCCAGAGTTCTCCTGTGTTGCTAGGTCAGCACATCTCGATTGACTCTGTGATTGAAAATACCAGTGGTTCATTTAAGAAGACCATGACTTTCGAAGTCAGCTATAACATAGACGGTACGTCCATCCGCTGTGATCTTCTATTTATGTTCGTTGATGAGTCTTTGCCGCTTCTAGACAACAAATTGGCCTACCTAATGGAGGAGTTTTAATATGCTGAATCTTCCTGCTGAATTTGAACAGTTCCACTGGATGGTGGACATGGTTCAAAACGTCGACATGGGGCTGGTGGTCATTAACCGTGATTTTCAGGTGCAAGTCTGGAATGGCTTCATGACTCACCATAGCGGTAAGCAATCGCATGATGCTATTGGTAAGTCGATCTTTGAGTTATTCCCTGAAATCCCAGAAGAGTGGTTTAGACTGAAAACTAAGCCAGTCTACGATCTAGGCTGTCGCAGCTTCATTACATGGCAACAAAGGCCTTATCTGTTTAAGTGTCGTAACGTTAGGCCAGTAACCCAGCAAGCTGATTTCATGTATCAGAACGTCACGCTAAACCCGATGCGTTCACCAACAGGCCAAGTCACTTCTCTCTTTTTGTCTATTCAAGATGCGACTGCAGAAGCGTTAGTCTCTCAAAAGAACTAGCACTGAACCTAAAGAGTGAATAAAAATGGCTAAGGTTAACGACCTTAGCCATTTTTTTGCTTTTTATTCTTCAATTGACCTTGGAGGCTTCGATCTCTTTCATCTACTCACTCTAAATTTTCAATGTTTACTCTGCTTTTCGCTCAGCGAACTCTCTTTTTTAGAACCTTCTTCCTCAAGAATCTAGATTGAATGAACTACCAGACGCCAAAGAAGCATGATTTTGGTTGTTGGTGGTTTATAAAGTTTGGCTTTTTAGGGGGCTTTTAATAGAGGCTGGGATTTGGATTGTCGAAATCAAATGAACCTTGCCTTCAAAATCGAGTGCATTGAAGCGTGTTTCTCTTAGGTGAGGTTAACCAGGAACACGATGAGTTTGCCTAATTTGGACGAAAACAGAAATAATTTGGAAAAAAATCGAATTTATTTAAGAAAAAAGGCATTTTTTTGTTGGAGAAAAGTGTGATTTTTATGTGATCTCGAGGCACTTTCTTCACATATTTTTTTAATGAAGGCGATATTGTGTGAAAGAGAGAGGAAAACGATTGCGCAATAAATCGACAACGTTTGCGTGATTGGTTCGCTAAGTTATTAATTAGTAAGAATTTAGTAAGAAGGTCGAGCTAGGGAGGTTTTACCAGATATGGAATCTTTGAGAGGATAACACAAAAAAAAGTGAAATATCAGACTTGCTGTTACTAAATCACGACCTATAATGCTGAAAACCGGAGCGTCTGCCAACGCTCCGGTTTTTTTGTGTCCGAAGAAAAGTAAACTCGTCTGCCAACGGTTTTACTACGCATTTCGCGAGAGACACATAATTTTATGAATCAAGGAAAACACTATGCGTATCGAACAAGAACTTAAGTTAGGTTTCAAAGATGTACTCTTCCGTCCGAAGCGTTCTACCCTTAAAAGCCGTTCTCAAGTTGAATTAACCCGCGATTTTACATTCAAGCATAGCGGTCGTCAATGGTCTGGTACTCCAGTAATTGCAGCTAACATGGATTCGGTAGCAAGCTTTGAAATGGCAGCTGCTCTAGCAGAGCACGGTGTTATGACTGCAGTACACAAGCACTACACAGTAGAGCAGTGGGCTGAGTTCGCTAAAACAGCAGACAAGAAAACACTGAACAACGTATTTGTATCAACGGGTACATCTGAAGCTGAGTTTGAGAAAACAAAGCAAATCATGGCGCTTAGCGAAGACTTCGTATTTATCTGTATTGATATCGCTAACGGCTACTCAGAGCACCTAGTTGAGTACGTACAAAAAGTACGTGCTGAATTCCCGACTAAAGTTATCTCTGCTGGTAACGTTGTAACAGGTGACATGGTTGAAGAGCTAATTCTAGCTGGCGCAGACATTGTTAAGGTTGGTATCGGCCCTGGTTCTGTTTGTACTACACGTGTTAAAACAGGCGTAGGTTACCCTCAACTTTCTGCAATCATCGAGTGTGGCGACGCAGCACACGGCCTTGGCGGCATGATCATCGGTGACGGTGGCTGTTCATGTGCGGGTGACGTATCTAAAGCGTTCGGCGGCGGTGCTGACTTCGTAATGCTAGGCGGCATGCTAGCAGGTCACTCTGAGTCAGGCGGCGAAGTTGTAGAGCAAGACGGTAAGCAATTCATGAAGTTCTACGGCATGTCTTCACAGTCGGCTATGGACAAGCACTCAGGTGGTGTTGCTAAGTACCGTGCTGCGGAAGGTAAAACTGTTTTACTTCCATACCGTGGTTCTGTTCACAACACAATTTCTGACATCCTTGGTGGTGTACGTTCAACTTGTACATACGTAGGCGCAGCAAAGCTTAAAGAGCTAACTAAGCGTACGACTTTCATCCGTGTACAAGAGCAAGAAAACAACGTATTCGGTAAAGAGTAACGTTTAAAACACTTGTTTAAAATTTTAAGAATTGAGCCACTTTAGAGTGGCTCTTTTTTTACCTGAAATTTGGCAAGTGGCGACAAAGTGGCGACAGCCGAGCAAAAAATTTTGTGGCGACAGGTTACAGGTTACAGGTTACAGGTTAGAAAGAGGGTTATGGATAATTGCTTCAGATAGGTGATCAGGTGCGAAGTGGGCATAGCGCATTGTCATGCTGATATCTGCGTGGCCTAGAATGTCCCTTAGCACTAAAATATTGCCGCCATTCATCATAAAGTGACTTGCGAACGAATGACGCAAAACATGAGAAGCTTGCCCTGAGGGCAGGGTGATGCCCAGTTTATTCTTTAATATGTAGCAGAAAGGTGTATAGCACTCTTCAAATAGCTTCCCAGAGGTTGGTTTGTATATCTCGTTGTAAAGCTCTTCAGAGATGGGTACAGAGCGATTCTTCTTAGTCTTGGTGTTGGTAAACGTAACTTTATATTTGCTTAACTGAGAGCCTTTCAGCTGAGCTGCTTCATTCCAGCGAGCCCCAGTGGCAAGACATAGCTTCACTATTTTCTGCATGTCTGTTCGGTTGTGTTTAGACACGTGTTCAAGCAATAAAATAATGTGCTCTTTATGAAGGAAAGACATGGTACGTTCGTGATCTTTAAATGGCTTCACTTCTTCTAAAGGATTTGGTCCTTTCCACTCTCCAATTTCCTTCAATTTAACAAACATAGCCTTAAAGCGCGCAAGTTCTGAATTTAACGTTGCGATACTAGGCGCCCCTTTTTGCCAACGCGCATCAACAAAGCTAATTTGCCCACTCATTCGGTTACTTCTGAATTCAGAGTATGTTTTTGCAACGAAAATGGTCGCTACAGGGTCACCCATAGCTTTAGCCATTCTTAAAAATTTACTTTGGATGACACTGCCATTAGCAAGGGTTGCACCATAGTGGGAGTACCAAAGCTCAATAAGTTGAGAAAGCCTGCGATGATCCGGCTTGTCTCCCATCCAGGGCTTATCATCAATCTCTTTCATTGTGTGAAGTTCAAAAGCCTTGGCTTCGCCCTTAGTCGCAAACTTCTTACGAACGCGCTTTCCCGCTCGCCCGTTTGGGTAACATTCGCAGATCCAAGGTTTGGTCGAGCCGTCTTTCAAATTGCGTACTGACATAATTAAGCCTAAAGTAACTGTATATAAAAACAGTATAATTCGAGCGAAAACGTAGAACAATGTTTTATATCGGACAAAAAGCACAGGTTAGACACCTTTCTCAAAGTGCTAAGAAAATTAATAGGTTTTTGCTATGTATCATTCAATTCATGTGACTGCTGGTTACAGTCATTTCAAAATCAACAGTGATGGTCCAATTGGGGTAAGTAAGAAGAACCAAGGGGTGATTGATGCGCTTTTGAAGCTAGGTAATCGATTTACGGCGCCATTTGGTGGGTTTATAGAAGCAGAGAACGTAGTTGGTTTGAAGTTGGTGAAGCTGGTCGATATTAAGTATTTGTGCACTGATGAGAAAGCCGAAACTATCGAATACGTGATACAAAAAGGCCACTATGTAGTGGGGACGTATCAAGACCGGAAGCTGTATATCTTATTGTTTGGTGGGGAGCCAAAACACCATCAGATCAAAGGCTTTGAACAAGATGGGAAAAACAATGTATTCGGATTGTTTTAATACTAATGAGATAGTTTATAAAACGTAAGATATACGTCACATTGTGCATATGGTTTTAAACTGAGAATCTTATAATTTTGGTAGAGTGTTATCATTCAAATCAATCGGTTGCATAATCTATGATCACCTGTACTTATAGAGAAAATGGTAGTAAATGTACAACAGAGGATTACGAAGCCAATCCTGAAAAGTACCGAGGCCTGATCGACTGCACTGTTTGTGGTAAGAAAGCTTGGTTTGTTAAAGGTTACTCAACAGCCAAAGTTAATCGAATGGCTTGCTTTGGTGCTAAGCATAAAGATGGGTGTGATGCATCAACGGTGTTATTTAGTAGTGACGATGTTGATGAAGACAAAGACGGTGATGGTGAAACAACTTCCGATTTAAAAGTTGATTTGGATAAAACCGGTGCTAACTCTCTTTATGTTTCTAAAGACAATGGTTTGCACGGTGACGAAGAATCAACACGCGTAAGTAGTAAGCAATCCAAAGGCTTGGGTAATGGCAGTGGTTTTCCTTTAAATAAGTCACTAAGAGCTCTACTAACAAACCTTTGTCGAAACCCTCATTATGCAGATAGAGGGCAAACCATCAAAATCGTTACAGATGGCGGTAGAGCGGTTATTGAAGGGGCGCTGTCTGACTTCTTGGTACCAATATCTTCAGTAAGTCGCGAGCATATTGGTAAGGAGTTCATCTTCTGGGGAACGATTAACAACTTAAACGTCGATAAGAATGGAACGTTGTGGCTGAATTACGGCGATTATAGGAAGGAGCCGAGTGTCAGTCTTTCATCTTCATTAAAAGAACAGTTGTTAAAGAACTTCAAATTGACTGAAGTTTCAGAGTTGGATGGTTCAGACGTTATTATTGTTGGGCATGTAGGATTCTCTGCTAATGGTAAAGCGATTATTAGTACTGGTTTTACCAAGTACCTGTCGTTTAGAAAAATGAATGTTACAGCGATAGAAGAGCCGGTATCTTAGTAACAATAAAGCCCCTAGCTGGGGCTCTAATTATTTAACGCGGGCTTTATAGTTTTCAGGGACAAGGTCAAAGTTATTTTCAACAGCACCATTAATACGATAGAAACTTGCTCTATCCGATTTGAAATCAAAGTTGTACACCCTATAGATCCAAAATTTTTGGTCAAGGCTTTTAGATACTTCCACTTCATTTCTTGATATATAAAAAGCGCTACCTTTCGAACCTTTGGTGGTTTTGACTTCAATATACTTTTCGACACCATTTTTATCGAAAGATTTAATATCGTAGCCAGCAGCTGGATCTGTCTCTGCAATGTGTTCAATTTGGTTAGCTAGATCGGGCCTTTTGTGGACACTTTTTAGCTGTTCTATTTCATGCCTAATTACTAGCTGTTCACCAGCTAAACCTAATCGTCGGTTACGCTGCTCACGCTTAGCCCAATCAACAGTCACTGATTGAGAGTTGTTTTTACCAAAAGTCGTTTTTTTGTTATCTGACTTTGGGGGAGTGGTTTCATTTAACGATACACCTGATAGATTCAGTGGCGGGGCTGTTTTAACTTCTTCGCCTTTGATGTGCTCGTTGAACTCTTGACAAACATTTTCTGGAAGTGGCCAATTGAGCAAATGCCATTGAAAATGAACCGGGTGCTGAGTATTTTCATCACAATGTTTGAAGGCTAAGGGCCCAAAGAACGTATAATCGTCCCCTTTTGCTACACGCATAAATAAATAGATAGTGTTTTGGTTTTCATCGTGAGTGCAGAAGGACTTTATCCAGTCACTTTCTTGGTGGTGGCGTTCCTGTGATTCCCAATAGATGATCCCATCTTTTGTTAGGTAATCCTCATAGGTTTTTTTGTCTTCCAAAGTGACAATAAAAGTGAAGTCGTTTTCACGTGGTGTATTAGGCACAATACCTGTACCACCCCAGCGCCCCGCACCTGACGAAAAAATCATATCGGGGTCAAAGAGATCGTTAAGTTGCTTGCGGGTGTATTTTTGATAGAGAGCAAGTCCATCGCTTTTCGATGGCCGCGGCTTAGCAACGATATCAAAACCTAACCTTTCTAGAACTTTAAAACAGTCACTTCCAACGCCACCAGTAAAGTGCTTAGAAAGCACCGTTTCGTTTAGTAGGTCACTAAGCGCAAGGCCGAATATAGCTTTGGGTGGGTAACGCTTACCATTAACGAGTAAATCGTAACCGGTAGAAGCGATGTATGACTCTACGTGGCCATGTAAACTATCGAAAACACCTACAGCACCATAGATATGAGATGTTGTAAGAGGTTTAGATATTGTTATCAACCTAGCAATTCGTCCTGCTTTATCTAATTTTGTTTTCATAGGAAGTCACTAAAGGTGTTTAAGGTTCAATCTGTTGTAAAATAGGGTGTGGCACTTCTTGGCGTTCAACTGGATAAGGGTGGAAAATAAGCCCGTTAGTAACTCTAAATGCATAAAATATAGAATCACGTTCACAGTAAGCGTACCTGACTCGAAACTCATTATTTTCAGAAAAACATGAGGTCTCTAGTAAGGGTTGCATTATTTCCATGTCTTCATGAAGCATTCTCGAACCCCAACCGCTAGTAGGATGGTGTTTTTTTGAAAATTCACAAGTTAACTTATTATTTTCTAAATAGTCTTGTAACAGTTGAAAAGTGTTAAATAAAGGTCGAGGTTCGATATCAACCTCATCTCCATTATCGCTAAATTTAGTCAAAGTAACGAGATTGATTTTTTTTGGGTTGAAAGAAATAACCGCGAATTCATTCTTATTATACAAGCAACTAGAAGAGTTACTCTTTATTTCAAAGGTTTTTTGGTCAGTTGCTTTAATAAGCGGAGGGGAGCAACTGACAGTATCTAATAAACTTTCTTGATCAATATCATCTAACATTAATTCAGAACTCATCCACTTGCTGACTGACTGAGATACTTGCGTGATAAAGTCTCTACTATTGGGCCAATGTCCGTGTTCCAATGTTTCAAAGGGATAATAGTCCAGAATCGACATGACAAAGTCATAAAGTAGGGTTAGTTGTATTTCCCCAACCTCTTCTAATTCTAACAACTCAATTACATCATTTATTACATCATCATATGAGTGAGGGCTAGCTATAAAGTGCTCTTTATCCCAAACAAGCGTAGATGGCTCTAAGTAAAAGAATTCCATGCGTTTTTAGGCCTTTTCTTCTGATCTTGTTTTTTTACGCAGTGCTTTTTTCTTAGATATCTGAGCTTTCAATATAGCTCTTACATCTTTGTCATACTGGTCAAAAAATCCATCAGGCCATAGATTAAAATTACCTAATTCATCAAGTGACATTTTTGAGTATTTAGTGTTGTTATTATCTTTGGAATACTCAACGAAAATAAGGTTGATGATTTTTTCTAATTCGCTTTCTGATTCAGCAACTCTTCTTCTCATTCTTGTTATAAGATGGTCACTATGAGTTTCAACAATAGTTGATATACCTTTTTTATGCAGAGCATGCAGGAAATCGAATATTTTCGCTTGTACAGTAGGATGTAAATGTATCTCAGGTTGCTCGAGAATGAGAATGCTCTTTTCTGGTAACGCCATACTTTGCACTATTATAGGAAGCACCTGGCTTATACCAAAACCAACATTATTTATGGATACTTTAGTGTTACTGTTTGGAAGTGATAACTTAACTTGGTATAAGACACCATTTTTATCTTTCTCTAAGCTTATATCTGATGCTAATTTGAAAAAGTCACATATCCAATACCTGGTACTTTCTAAAATTGAACTACTAGTAATCTCATTTGATTCATATTCATAAAATTCAACTTTATCTTTTTGATGCTTTGCTAGAAATTGAGGGGTATACTCTCCTCTTGTTCCAACTAATGAACTACCAGAGTCTTCGAAGTAGTAGTAGCTTTTAGGCGATTCTCTCAAGGGACCAATGTAATATATGTTTTCAAATTTCTTACTAATAGCTCTTGTGGTTATATCTACTATCGGAAGCCTCAACCATAGATTGTTGTCATTATGCGTAACTCGAACGTGACTATGACTTAAAAGAAAGTCACCAACACTGATTTTAGTTTTTATTTCTGCATTATTAATGTCAAATGAATCATCGGTAATTATATAATACTGGTCGAAGTTGTCAGAAAAACTTAATGTGAAATCCTCACCTCTTGTTCTTTTGTATTTAATTTGTTGTTCTTTATCACCTAAGTCAAATAGACTTATCGTTATCGAACGAATATAGGTGCGATGGCCAACGTTTTGTCTCTTTGATTCAAATTCGACAGTATAGATTACTTTTCCTATATTACTTAGCAGCTCTTTTACTCTACGTGACACATAAAAACTTTTTTCAACAAACTCTTCACGATCTAGAATGAACGAAAATTTCATTATTCCATCATTATGATTCTTTGAAGTTATATCTTCGAACCTTCCTAGAGATAGAAGAGGCTTATTGAATTTAAGAGCTTCTCGCTCATGACGGTCTTCAATATTTTGCTTCAGGAATAATAATGCATGAATTAGACTTGATTTCCCTCCGCTATTTTGGCCTGAAATAATATTGATATTATCTAAGTCAAATTCCTGTTTTTGCGTTATTGCTTTAAAGTTTGTAATTTGAATTTTCATTTCACTTCTTCTCCATCGCCAACGCAACTCTACCCACAACCCTTACTTCATCTTCTTCAACTGTTAGAGTCGAGCCGTTAAAGCTGATCGCTAGTTTCTTACCTGGTAAACGCTGAATGTCGTTTAGAGACAGTAGGCCGTCCATATCCACTAGGTAAGTGCCGCTTACTGCTTGGTGAACTTCTTTATCGACAATGAATGTAGTCCCATCGTGTTCGATGCCCATTACATTCAGAACCCCAAGTTTGTCTAAGTAGCTCTTATCAAAAGCTAGCGTTTCATTTCCCACAAGCTTTCCATTAGTCAGAGTGAAGTAATCGACATCAAAAAGTGTCTTAGCTTCATTTTTTTTAGACGTATGCTCTTGGACTACTTGATCAGGGAATGCTTCGCCTTCTCCTAAAGCCAGATATTTGATTGATGCGCCAGTCTTCAAATGAAGTCTCAAAATCACTTCGAAGGGAGTTAACTCTCGCTGGTGCCACGTAGATATCGTTCCTTTTGAAATGCCAAGTACGTCCCCAAGGGACTTAAAGTCTCTCGTTTTCGTGACTTCCTTCATCCTTTCTGTAACTTCTCGGCCGCCAATGTATTCAAAAGGTGGTATTTGCTCTTGTAATTCACTCATAAGAAGACTATATTTTCACTCAAATGATGACTGGACAGTGCGGGGTGCGACCCTATTGTCCGAAATGAAACACTCAATAACACAACAGGATATCACTATGCTCTCATATCAAGTAGTCCTAAATACGCCTTTCATGACGTATGACCAATACTCTCAGTTTTCTGGAATGCCTAAGCGCACCATCATGGATTGGGTAGCCGATGGCCGCTTACCTATTAAAACTAAAGCAAAAGGTAAAGAAACTCCTCTCATCAATATGATCGCCTTAGTAGAAATGGCGACTCGTGAAGCTATGGAAAAGTTGGGGTAGGCCGTCATGCGTTTATCTTCCCTAATTCCAACCAAAGAGTATTGCCCGTTATGGCTCAATGTTCTTGGTTGGGGCTTCGTTTTCGTCCCGTTTGTCTTCAATTGAGTATTGGTTATGAACGAAATTGACTCAATGTGCGAATTCCGTGGCTCTAAACAAAAGGCATTTAACGAAGCGTGTTGTGCATTTGCGAACTCGGAGAACATGACCAAGTTAGCAAAGGCCGTGGATATGAATGCCACTATGCTGCGCAATAAGCTCAACCCAGAGCAGCCGCACATTCTTACCAGTGTAGAACTTGTGATGATCACCAAGGCGAGTGGCAACTTCACCATTCTTAATAGCCTTTTGCTTGGCCTCGGTGTGGTGACCGCACAAATCCCCAATGATGCGAGTGAAGAAACCTTCATCAAACGCGCATTAGAAAACGCGATGCACTCTGGTGACTTGTCTCGTATGGCTTTAGAACATGCAGGACAAGATCGCCTTAGTCGCACTAACAAACACATCATTATCCAAAAGGCACAAGCGGGTATTAGCAACCTTGTGCTTCTTATCAACGATATAGAAAGCCGCACAAAAGGCGTTTCCCCATTCTTAGCTATGAGTGTGGATTTGGTCGCTAATGGTTCGGCTATTCCCGGACTTACTTAGGAGAAACTTCGATGGAATCGACCAACCCAATTCATAGGCCTTGTCCAGATTTACCTGCTTACAGCCTTAACCAAGAGCAGAAAGCGAGAGGCTTAGAAATGATTAAACAAGTCAAAGCCCAAGTTCGTGAAGGCGTACTTAGCAAGCTGAGAACAGAGTACGAAGAAGCGGAAAACCCAACGTTGAAGACGGCGATTAGCCGAAGAGCAAGGAGCATAAAACGTAACTGGTCTTAGTTTTCACCGACAACTAGAAATATTTGTCCCCTTCAAGGGGCTTTCTGAATCTTAACTGAGGTAATCAACTATGAGTCTTGAAGTTCATTTGTTTAATCAATCGTTCTCCCAAATAGCTGAACGATTTAATGCTAGTAGCCAAGGGCAAAGAGAAAGGTTGTTGATTCAACTCGATGCAATTGCAAAGAAGCAGGAACTAATGGAAACACACCGCCCACAGTCAGAAGTTATTGCTGACATTAAAGAAGCAATGGAGTCTGACCGTGCTCGTTTGTTCTTCGGTCATTCATTTCCTAGCTGGTATCGAAATGGTTCGATAGACCAGGTTTCACAACTACACCATTGGGCGAGTTTGGATATGAGTAACCGCCATTTATTTTTGGAAATGTTGGGGTTGCGAGATTTAGGGTGCTTTGACGATGAAGAGCTTTTCCAGTTTGAACAGCACTGCCTTACGGTGACTGGTATTACGAGAGGAGATAACGTATGAGCCATTTAGATGATAAGCATGACATTGAGCGTTCGTTATTAATTCCGAAAGAGGCTCTTGTTCTTATTGAACATTTAAGGGACCGCTTGGTTGAAGCTGCAGATTGCATGGAGGCAGGAATAGAAAGTACGCATGCTGCTGGATTAACAACCGCTGATGTAGAACGACAAATTCAAGACTCTCGCTTCTTTTCTAATGAAGCCACTAACTATCTAAGAGCGCTGAAGGTAAATGAATAATGGAGTATTCAGCAGTATTTCTTTGTCCTAGCGGTGGCATCGTTCGCCATGAAGAAACTCAGCAAGTCGCCAATGTTCAGGTTGGTGATTTCGAATCAATGGATGATGCGGTTAACCAAGCTTGCTTAACACTTGAGTGCTCTCATTTGCACAAGGGGGTTATCTCAAAAGGGGAAGGCAAAAGTGGTTTTATGGTGGTCACTAATCAGGAGTTGGAGGCAATTTAGTGGAACTGAGTGATTTACTCTATAGCGCAGGGGCTGTAATGCCCCTCGATAAAATCCGTAGAAACGACGCCAGCTATAAAGCTGGTTTTTTAGTATCCAAAATTTACACCGACCAAGAACAAGCACTTTTAGATTCTGGTTTAGTGAAGAAAATCCCGATTTACGATCGCGTTTTTAATCAAAAATCTAAACGAGAGTTGGAACTGAAGAAGTCTACTGATCTCTTTAAAGCGCTTAATCATCGCACAGAACACGACCGCGAAGCGGCGGCGAGAATCGCCGAAGACAATAGGCTAGTCAAAGGGCGCAAAAGTCCGACAGAAAAATATAGGCATCGAATAGAGCGAAATCGTCAGACTCTGCGATTGCTAGACAATGTCTCGAAGCCGTTGGAAGTATTGCGAAACTCAGAGTCGTATTTCAATCACGACTCGCTCTATTGCTCTACAGGGCGAAATACGCCTGCAGTTTTGCGTGACAAAGGTAAGGTCAATCGCTGCGAACCGCAAATTGTTCCTACCTCAGTACAACTGCAGCAGCGTAAGTGCTTCAATCAATATCGAATTCAGCACATTACGCAGACTCCAGCGAGTAAAGCGCCAGCTGCAAACAGTGGTGACAGATATACCGATAAACTTACCAAGCGGGCGGTGACTCAGATTTTCGAAAGCGCTGCATATTCGGCGGTAAGTAATGAAGGTTTCACAACATTTTTGACACTTACTTTTACTCAGGCTCAGCGCTTGGCCATCTTTGGTGGTATGGCTAGTGAATCTGAAATTGGTGGGTTAGGGGCCCGGCATCCAATTCGCTATCGAAGAAACATGGTGACTTACGCGAGTAGCTCAACTGAAAAACGAGTGGCGTTACCGGTCATGAATATTGGGGGGCCGTATTCAACCGTCCCATTTGCCAATAGACCGCGAACTAAGCTGATGAACATCAAGGGAGATATTGCTGGTGATTATTGCCGCTTGGAGGATAAGCCTACGAGTGGGTTTACATTAGAGAAAACAATTGAAACCACTATGGGAAAAGAGGTTTCCCGGATTCTCGATGCTATGAAGAAGATGTACCAAAGAGGGTGGGTAGCTGATCATACTCTGCAAATTGATACCGATAGCGGACAGAAATACTGTGATTTAACAACTGAAAAAGTCCCTGCTCATATTGGTAAACCTAGTGAAGTAGGCCCAACAGAGAAACCTCTCGATTTTCATTACATTTGGGTCGCTGAGTGCCCAGCGAATGAGGATGGTGAACCCAACCCTCACGTACATGTTCTTTTAAAGTGGAATGTAGAACCTAGGTTCTTTAGTGCCTGGGCAAAAAGACTAGAAAAAATTTGGGGGCATGGTTTTGCAAAGCTTGAGCGAATCAAAAAGCCTAAAGCTGCAGGTTCTTACATCATCAAAGCGGTGGGCTATGCAGCAAAGGGAGAAAATGCTGAACAAGGTCTTATAAGAGGTAATCGCTACAACATATCGAAATGTACGCGAGCGCCAAAGTGGGAATGCTTGGCCTCTTTTGAAGCCGACAATATGACCGCAGTGATTAAGGAGCTTGGCCATAAGCTAGAACAGTGGAAAAAACCTTTGAAACGCAAGGTATCAAAGCTGATTGTTGCTAAAGCTCAAACTATTAAGGCTAAGTCGATAGCAATCCAACAAGGTAAGCCGAAAGAGCTCACGGACAAGATGCAATGTCGTATTATCCGTTTAGAAAAACAGGCTGAGAAGGTGAATCGAGAGATCCGCGAACGTGGGGTACATGCTTCTAGTGGTAACCGGTTTTCGGTGACATTTGAAGGTGATGAGTCACGCACCAAGGTTGATGAGTTTCTGTATTGGGCAGCTGGTGCTCGTGGTTGGTCTATGGAGTGTAGAGATTTGGATTTAGCTGATCTCAAACAAGACGCTGACGAGTACTACTTAAATAGCTTTGTTTATCACCAAGAACGGCGAGCCTATTGGAAGGCAGTATTTGAAGATAGTCCTCCCATTTTGGATGTGGATGAGAATGAGCAAAGTTATTGGATGGAGACTCAACAGCAGTATTCATCGTTACAGAATGAATACTGCTGTTGCACTAATGAAAATGGGCGTTGAACCTCGAAGTACTAAAAATAACTCAAACTATCAATTAGTTGAAGCACTTCACGCATGACTGGTTGGAGGTCAGTTAATCCCTTTTAGAAACTTCAATCACCCTCCTCAAAATTAATACTTTTAGTTGCAATGCTGTATGTGTATACAGTATATTTTCAAGTGTTATTATTAAGGGTATTGATATGTCTGATAAAAACCAGTTATTCCAGCAAGCATTGGAACTGATCATAGATGGTGTTGCTTTGAGTACTAATGAAAAAAGTAGGGCTCAGGTGGGCGCGTATCTGATGGGATTGGTGGTCGCAGACAATCAAGGCAAACTAGATAACAAAAAAGTAGAAGCCATTCAGATGATCATCCAAATGGCAGATGATGCAGATAGCCCTAAGTTCGAGGTTTAGCTTAATACATGGAAATCATAGATATTGGTCCACTACAGTCGCTTTCTGAATTGCTAGTTAGTTTTGTTCCAGAACCTGGACCTGCAATTATTAGTAGTATGCTCGCACTATTTTTTATTGGGTGTAGCGCCTATGTGGTATGGCAATTGACATATAACGCTAAGGATCTCGCGGTTATTACTCTCTATAAATCGCTAAAGTCACTAGATGTAAAAGTAACAAATGGTATGAAACAAAGAGTAGAACAGATTCAGTTTCGATATGCTTGGGGCTTTCGTTGCGACTTAATTAAAGGAAGAAAGCTTGAAGAAGCATATGATTTAGCGATGGGGGAATTTCCAAAAGAGCATATGGAAAGCGCGAGTCAATGGCTGAGTTTGGGGAAAGGCTTTTTATTCACTAGAGAAAGTTACCTTGATAGGCTGGAATTGGTTTTTTTTTGGTTGGTATCAATAGCGCTATCTTCAATGAGCTGTTTTTTGGGAATCATTGGCGCAATAGGCTCTACCAATAACTTTCAATATGGAGCACTTACCATTTTTGCTTCAATGCTGTTCCTGTTGGTGGCAATGAAGATTAGAAACACAGCTTTAGGTTTTGTTAGAGCAAGACGCTTAGTTGCTTTGGTTAAAGCATTGAAAGTTGATTCTTCAGCTCAGCTTTCTTCTCAGGACTAAGTGCTTTAACCAATTCAAAGGCCATCTGCGAAGTGGTCTTTGAGCTTGGGCTCAGAGTGTGGCTAAACGACAGGTTCATCACGAAGGAGTGGCCGCATTCAGGGTCAGTACAACTACAATATAAGTCGCTATAACCCGCTGAAATTCGGTTGGATTTTTGTATGCGGGCTTTCTCGCCACACTCCTGGCAAACTACTCTCATATGACACCATGAACCTATCGAAATAATAGGTTCATGGTACTAAATTACGGTGAGGATTTATACAGATCAGTAGACTTTGAATCTATTTTTCATTTTACAAAGATGACTTAAGAGGTGCTCTATAAATGCCATATTACACCGAACTGACCGATATTACTGTATTCAGGAGTTTTGTGATTTGGATAGTATTTGCTAACCATAAGTTTCTGTAAATTATGGTAAATATTGGATATGGTTATCTTCTTTGAGGTATGACTGAGTATTGTCGTAATATCAGTTTAGAAAAGTGATTCACGGCGCTTGGTATGCTTGGTTACGCCCGTTACATGTTTATGTTAACTGGATTCGAAGGCTAGACGTCGTACCAGTAGTTCAACGCCTTGTTGGGCATTTCCTTAAATCACCGGCATTTTAATTGAATAACAAGTAATTAGAGTTAAAAATGGATGTAATATTTTCTCGTAAAGCATATGTGTACGCTTTGGCGTACTTGAGCTTAATTCCTATCTTCGCCATTGTTTTTTCGATGGTTGACTTAGACTTTGGGAGTCATAATCAAGGTTGGATAACCTATTTTTACTTCAGTATTGTATCAATCACGACTCTTGGATATGGAGATGTACTACCTAGTAGTTCATGGGCTCAAATTGCCGCAGCAACCGAATCGTTGTTAGGAATTTTACTTATTGGTCTATTTTTGAACGCGTTATCGATTCAACATACTCAAGAAATCGAAAAGAAAGAGCTTGAAAGGATAGAAGACCAAAATAAGAAGCGTGCAATTGCAAGGTTTACTTCATTTGAGAGGTTAGTTTCATTAAGAAAACAAAGGTATCTTACTTATTGCACACCTATTACTGTTCCTTCGTCTCAGGATAGAAAAGAGGCGAACAGATATTTTGAATTTCAAGATATGCGAGATCTTTTCAAATCTACAATGCGCTTGACGGACAATAATTTTACCCCAGCTATTGATTACTATTTTGAAAACCTCACAGAATTTACAGAAATTCTAGAGGAGCTAGTAAAATTAGGGTATGCCTCTAAATGGCCTGATATGGAAGATTTATGTGTAGGTTTTATTAGACAGAGTAAATCTTTAGATTTTAGAGAAAGCATCCTCAAACAACCAACTACCACATATGGTGACAAAAAAGCTTCAGAAGAAGATGCTAAGACGATAGCTGACTATACTGGGAAAGTTGAATTTAAGCCTTCCAATATAATTAATCAATATGTGGCACTTTATTTGTTGCTGAAGGCAAGTTTTGACTTTATCGATAATTTTGAGAGAAAGTCAGATGAGATTAAAAATAGTTAGTTGTTTATATATGGATGAAGAAAGCAATTTTCTAGTTTAAAGAGGCGGCGGAGAGTCCGGTAGTAATAATCATGGAAAATGATAAATCTAGGCGTTTTTTTTACGAATCAGAGAATTCGACTCGTCGTGAAGCGATGTTAATGAATAAGCTTTTGTTTGATTTACAACTAGCGTACGCAATGCAGGGAGGATATCTAAAAGCTTACCGCACTGATGTTGACGACAATGGGTATGATTTAGTTCTAGATTCGGAAGATATAAGCCGAAAAGTCCAGGTCAAGTCAACAATGGTTGATACTTCAACAAAATCGTGGAGTATTGCCAAAGGTGTTCTAAGAGCGGAGCTTCATCAACTACGTAAGCATTCAATGTGGTCCAACTTATCTGCAGGAATCGGAGGTGGAGTGATTTTACAGGAAGTGACGCTGAATTATGATGACATTACAGTCAATTACTATTACACAGACTTGGTCATTCTTTCGCTTTATTGCTTTGGCATAATTGGAAATAATAACAATTACAATAGTTCTCGTAGAGTTATAGGCGAGCTTCACTATGATGGCTTTCACGATAAGGTAAAGCTTTCTAGAAGTTGTTTTATTGAAATGAAGTCACCTGCGGCACTATTAGAATTAATGGGCTTCACACAAAGTCGGATGTATGGAAATCTTATCGACAAATTGCATTGTTTAAACAACCCTGAAACTTGTTCTGGACCAAAAGAGTACTACAAAAGGAAGATGACAGAGTTGATTGATAAGGTAAGATCTAGCTAACAACCTGTAGATAGGTAATATTTATTATTTTTCTCAGTAATAACCACCTTTAACGGTGGTTTTTTTATGTTTGTTTCAATGTCGGAAGAAAGCACGCCTAACACACGAAAATCTCACTCCTTCTCCCCACCTGAAGCGTTTTCGATCTCATTTTTTCGAAATTCTATTTCAGTGAAATTCTGGCGCCGCTATGGAAGGCTAACAAGCCGCTAGCCCTTTAGGAATAATGGGGCTTGCCGCGAGTTAACAGTCCTTAAAACGGCTTATAGAGCGCCTAATAAAATTGCGAAGAGTGCAAGAAATTGAAAGGAATTGAAATTCTGACGATCAGTGTTGATCTGGTTGGCTTTGTTAACTATCTGAAGTGTATGCGTTTTTGTATTTTAGGTCGATTTTTTAATGATCGTTTGTGTTTTATGACGATCGTTTGAGTTGTATATCAGCCCTTATGAAGAAAGGGCTGAGCGTAAATTGCAGTCAAAAACGTAATTGCAAAAAACATCATGCTACTTAGGCCGCGACATTGTCCAAATTGAAGGTCAAATGCAGGTGTTCTGGTACTTCTGGGTCGCTGTTCACGGCATCCATGAACATTTCGCAAGCGGGTATCACTTCGTTTTTACAGTAAACGTAATCAAATTTAATCGGGTCACCACGAGTACCACCGTTTGGAATGATTGCGGCCAGTTCGACAGGGAAGCGATGACCGGTGATCACCTCTTGTGCGGTGACGTTCTTAATTTTCTCGTACTCATCTTTTGTTGCAATGTCACCAACGGGTATGAGTTGAATCCCTTTCTCGTTGCCGTTTGGAATGTTGATGAACATCGAGCGGAAGTTCCCCACACCACGGCTTGAAGCCATCTTCTGCTTTAGGTCTTCCTCATCGTCTTTACTCAAGTTTGGGTCAGTCGCATAGAAGATAAAACCCATGTGCAAACCGTTCTTATAGTAACGGCGACGGAACGTGGTGGAGTCCTGGCTAAGCAAAGCAGACTGGACACAACCAAGGTAATCAGGTCCACCGTAGACTTGCTGAACTGGGTCGTATTGTTTGATGAATATGACGTCTTCTTTCTTGTAACTCTTTTGTTTGTCATCCCGCTCTAGGAAAGCAAAGTCACCGTTCCTACGTTTACGTAAATACATAGTAGGAATAGGCCATAGTCCAATGACTTTGCCAAAGTAGTTACGAAGCTTAAGCAGGGCAGTGTCACCAAATTCTAAGAAGTCATGCACGGCTGATTGCATTTGCTGCTTCTGCATTCCACCTTGGGTGTAACGGCCCGCAATCATGTTACGGCGAGCCATTAAGATAGAACCGTGATAAGCGTTAGCCCGAGTCAGTTTATTTAAGCCAGCTCTATCGAGTGGTGGTTCCCAGTAGTTCCCGTCTTCGTTGTAGTAAAGCTCGTTGTATTCGTAGTTGGTGAAATCACGGTCCATGATTTCTGGCTCACCAAAGCTAAACATCAAGCTTTCATCATTAGCGGATTCTTTCGTGATTATTTCTGTTGTCTGTTCAGTCATTGATTTACATCTGCCAAGTTGATTTACGTTTTTCAGAGTGATCGAGCGGCTCATTAATGCAGGCATGGGAAATCGCCCAAAAGGCATCGGCATGCCCAGTTAACTCGCTGCGCTCTGCTTTGAAGGTCATATTGTTGCCGCTATTGGTGGTCGCTCGCTTAATGGCCATGAATGCCATGGCGATGTCTTTGTGTTCAGCATCAAACTGAATGCGGTTGGCTTCGACCACATCTATCATCTTCATCACCAAGCGGTTCTTACTCTCATTACTGTATTGAATGGCCACGGTTTCTCGTGGGTGTTTCTTGTTAATCAAGTCATAGACACCCGCGCCAATGCCTGTTGTATCAATACCCAAATAGCTCACGTTATAACGCTCAAACACTTTTGAAACTTGCTGCGCCTGGTATTGAAAATTCAACCCTCGCCAGTAGTGCTTTTCAAGTACTCTGAATTTTTCAACGGCAACAATGGGCGGTGCCACGACAACCAAGCAAGCGTTGTCTCGAGTTCGGCTTGGGTCGTAGCCTAACCAAACCTCACGGCGATCGAAGGGGTCTTTGTCATTTGGCTTGAAGTCTTGCCACCGGCTAATGTCCACCATGGCTTTTTCAAGTGCTGAGAATTTGAAGACGGAGCTGGCGCCATCAACGAAAATGCACATAAAAAGATTATCAAAATCGTCTTTGCTGTATTCGTCGCGCAGTTCATCAATATCAAAAAGCTCACAGCCGCCTACAGCTGCATCTTCAATCGTGACTATGTAACGCCATTGCTTATCTGGGCAAATTCGGCCGCCGTCTCGATATTCGTCAAACGTGGGGAACTCAATATTGGTGCGGGTATCACGGCCTCTGCGCCACTGGTCACCGGTCCAAAATGTGTAAGCCTGGTGCGTTTTAGCGGAAGGGGTCGAGAAGTAGGTTTTACGCCAGTTCTTATGAGTCGCCATAGCTGACGCGAGTTTGTTCAGCTCATCGAATTTCGGGATCCAGAAATACTCATCCACATAAACATGGCCATGATAACTTTGCGCGGTTTTTGAGTTGGTGGACAAGAATCTGAGCTCAGCCCCGTTAGAGAGAATGATCGGGTTGCCCGTCAATTCAACACCTAAAAACTCTTCACCAATCGCAATAATGTAGCTTCTGAATACTTCTGCTTGGGCGCGAGAGGCGGATAAGAATATCTGGTTATCGCCAGTCAAAATCGCATCTTCTAACGCTTCACCACTGAAATAATAGGTGGCGCCAATCTGACGAGATTTAAGAATATTACGCGTACGTTGGTGCAGGTTGTTACGCATCGTATGCTGATATTCAAAGAGCGATTCATGCCAGGTTGCGAAGTTCTCTTTGGTTAGCTCAGCAATGTTGTTCTTCTTTTTGCTCTTCTTTTCCTGCTTGTCGTCAGACTTATTAGAACGCGAGCTTTTACCGTTAGTTTTAGCTACAGGTTCAGTTTTGTTTGATGAGTGTTTCTCTCCAACTGGCTGAGCTTGAGCATGGAATTTTTTAAGTTGTACGTGGTGCTTGATGAGCCTATCAAGCATATCGAGCTGGCCTTTGGTCGGGTTTTCCAGCTCAAGCAGGGTTTCAATTCTACGCGCTATCGATTCATCAATCGTTTGCTCGCGCAACATATCGCGCCATCCAAATTTGTCAGCCCAGTGATAGATGATTCTGGTGCTGTTCAAACCTAGTTCGGAAGCGATTTCATTGGGCGTCCAAGCCTTTAAATAAAGGGAACGGGCCGCGTGTCGTGTTTCAGGAGAATATGCCATGGCCCAATCATACGCCGAGGTAACAACCTAAATTGCATAGCAAAATTCGGATGAGTTCGGATACGCCCTGTATCCGAATTGGGCGGAATTGAAGTGGCTGAAACGGGTAAATCAAAGGCGTATTGTGAATGCCAGAAACACCTAACTTACAAATTAATACTAGGTAAAAAACTCAAATGGCAAAAACCAGTGATTGGAAAATTGTAGCAACAGAAGGGCCGACGGTAGATGGTCGTAAGATCACCCGAGAATGGCTCATGCAGATTGCAGAAAATTACGCCTTGAGTGAATACACCGCTTTGATTTGGCCTGAACACAAACGCTTTGCTGGTTACGGAAGTAACTGGGGCAAAGTACTTGCCGTAAAAGCTGAAGAAGTGGATGGGAAAATGCGCTTGTTTGCCAAGCTTGAACCTAATCAATATTTACTTGAAGCCAATAAGCTTGGGCAGAAGCTGTTTACCTCCATAGAACCCAACCCTGACTATAAAGGGCAAGGAAAGTGCTACCTGATGGGATTAGCCGTGACCGATTCCCCGGCGTCGTCTGGTGTTTCATTACTTCAGTTTTCGCGACAAGAAGGTCAAACCACAGAGCTGAGTTGCAGCCAACTGGAAGAAATCAGCCTTGATGAGTGTTACTCAAAAACAGACCGATTCTTTGCCTTGTGTAATGCCTTTTTCAATTCTGGTGATGAACAACCAGAGCCACAACCTGACCCTGAACCAGAGGAAGAAGAAGTGACCGAAGAACAATTCAAAGCTGCGATGAAAGAGCAGTTCGGCATTATGAAAGGTGAGCTAAAGGATGAACTCAAACAAGAGTTTAACCTGCAAACGCAAACACCTAACGAACCCGAAGCAAAACCCGAAGGTGAAGTTCAAACGTTCTCTTTGGAGCAGTTCTCTAGTGAATTAGAGAAGCAGCTTGCTCCTGTAGCCGAACAAGTACAAAACCTTGAAACCCAGTTCGCGAAGCTTAAGCAAGAAGTCCCTGGTCAAAAGCCAGGTGAAGAAGGCAACGGCGGCGAATCAACTGTGGAGGTCGTGTAAATGCTTAATGCAGTATCGACTCAATTTTTAGATGAATATTGCCAAGCCGTAGCAAAAGCGGGCGGCGTTGTAGATGCGTCTAAGCAATTCAATATCACGCCTGTGATGGAAACCAAGCTTCGCCAAGCCATTGTTGAATCCGACTCTTTCTTAAACCGTGTTTCGAATATCTCGGTTGACCAAATTAAAGGTCAAGTAATCGATGTGGGTGACAGTGGTTTGCTGACCGGTCGAGTTAAAGACGGTCGTTTCATGGGCTCTCTTGACCAAAGCGGCAATACCTACGAGCTAACCGAAACGGACTCAGGCGCTCACATCAACTGGATCACGATGACAATCTGGGCGAACTCGGGTGGTAAAGGTCAGTGGATGAAGCTGATGAACAACGCCATCACGCGTAATTTTGCCTTAGATAAGCTGCGTATTGGTTTCCACGGCATCTCCATTGCGGGTGAGAGTACCGACCCTAAAGCAAACCCAATGGGTGAAGACGTTAACAAAGGCTGGCTACAACTCGCAAAAGAGAAGGCACCGGCTCAAGTCTTACCTGCGGTGAAATTGGATTCGACAGGGGCAACCGAGGGTTCATATCGAAACCTCGATTCACTGGTTAACGATCTGATTAACACCACTATCCATGAAGTGCATCAAGGCGACCCTGATTTAGTGGTTTTGATTGGTCGCAACTTAGTAGCCGCAGAGCAGCATCGCTTATTGGAATCGGCAGAAGTACCCTCCGAGCACAAAGCCGCGCAGAGCTTGGCTAAGACCGTTGCAGGTAAAATGGTGTATACACCGCCATTTTTCCCGCCAGACATGATTTGGGTAACGAACTTGACCAACCTGCAAATCCTGACTCAAAAAGGAACGCAGTGGCGTAAGTCTCGTAATGAAGAAGACCGTAAGCGCTTCGAAACGTCATACCTACGTATGGAAGGTTATGCGGTGGGCAATTACCACAAGTTTGCAGCGATTGAAAAAGTCACTGTCATTGTGCCAGCTGCAGGTTAAGGGGAAGACATGGCCAGTCCATTAGCAAAGTTGCGCCAAGAAGCTTTGGCAAAACAGCAAAAGCAATCGACACCTGAGAAACAGTTTGTTGCTAATCCTAACAGCCTTCACCTGCTTTTAGCTGAACTCGAAAGCGATTTGAAGGTGCTAAAAACCTTCAATCGTAAGGATGAAAAGGTTAACCACAAACGTGAAGTTTTGGTACCTAAATACCGTGAAGCGATTGAAGCTTACCTCGCTGGTGACGAGCAGTTCGATAACCCGCTATTCACTCAAATGGTAATTTGGCTCTTCGATATCGAGGATCTAGAAACAGCGATTGAGTGGTGTGACATTGCTATTGAACGCGGGCTAGATACTCCTGAGCGATTCAAGCGAGACTTTGCCACATTCTGCGCAGACGAAGTGTTGGCTTGGTCAGAACGTATGGCAGACAAAGGCCAATCGATTGAGCCTTACTTCTCCCAGGTATTTGAGAAGGTCACCGACGACTGGAGCATCAACGAAAAGCCCACGGCTAAATGGTTGAAGTTCGCGGGCCTGTACCTCCTGCGTAACGATGAAGGTAAGCCTCATGCGGCCTCTGTCGGAGATGTGCCGACGTTACAGAAAGCTCGAACTCATCTTCAAAACGCGCATGAGCAATACAGTGCGATTGGTGTTAGCACCATGATCGATAACATCGACCAACGTATCCGAGCATTAGAGAGTGGCGACAACCTCTAGCTTAAAACAGCTCCTATGCCACCGCGCCTCGACTGACGAGGAAGAGCAAGTGACTCATCACCCTGCTTATTCCATCGACTCAGTGGCTAGAGGCGCCCTAATTAACTGCAGTAGCAAAAAGGTTGAATCATGAGTTTTGGCGGGAAAGTGTATAAAACGAGTGACCAAGCCATACCTGGTGAAGGTTGGCCAAGCTTATCGACCGATGAGTTTCGCCAATTGCGCCGTATTCCGCATACGTTTGATAACGACTCTATTGCTGCGGCCATCACGATTGCTGTGCTGAATATTCAAGAGAAGTTAGATCGCTTGTTGGTTGATGGTATTCCGCCATCAATGAGCAGTGCCAAAACCGCATTGTATAAACGTGCGGTGTATGGCCGAGCTCACTCTGAATTGTTACCCGAGTTTGCGACGCAAGACAGGCGTAAAGAAGGGGACAACGCGGCGATAGATGAGCCACAACAGGCGGCACGTTTCCTAGCTCAAAGTAATAGAGATGTTTCTCAATTGCTCGGGCGCAGTGCCAATGGCATTGATTCGATATGAGCGACACGGTTTACAACAAAACCAAGCTTGAGCACTTAACGGATTACATCGTTAGCCACCTAAACAGCAATGTGCTTGATAACAAAATTGATGCTTGGCAAGAGAACGGTTCGATAGTACCAAGCGGTGAAGACCGTGGAAACGATGGCTATATCGCCTGTTATTGGAAATACCACGCGGTGGTGTCGGTTGAGGAATTTCCTCACCAGTTATTAGACCCACGCTGTTTGTTAGCTCTGGTTGCATGTTGGTTAAGCGACCATGAAGAAGACCGAAACGAACAGGAATTAGAAGACCCAACGCTATCGGTGGATGTGATCAGCAATGAAGTCGCTGATGTGAGCATAGAGCTTGAGCTGATGGAGCCTATCGAGTTGGTACCAGATTCAGAAGCCGGAATGATTACCTGGCGCGGAATTAAATACCGAGTTCAAGCCGTAGAGATTTACACCGCAGAAGAAGCGGAGTTGGTGAATGAAACCGACGATTAGTGCGAATAAAAGGGATGTGCTCAACATGCAAGAAAAGCTTGCCATGTTAGCACTACCACCAAAAAAGCGAGTTTGGATACTGAAAACCCTTGGCCGTTGGGAAAAGACCAATACACGCAAACGCATTCAGCAACAGAAAGATATTCACGGGCAAGCATTAGAGCCCAAAAAAGGGAAGAAGCGCGGCAAAGTGATGCGCCGTATGGCGAAAGGGTTAACCCCTTATGTACGAAACGCCAACATGCTCGACCTAACTTGGAGCAACAAGCTCGCCGCAAGAATTGCAGCCAGACACCACGTTGGTCAAAAGCAAAAAATGACCAAGCGTCAAATGCAAAAGCGATGGGGCACACCAAACTATTCCGCGCCTTGCTCTAAAGGGCAAGCGCGAAAGCTAAGGGAACTGGGTTACACGGTACCGAGAAAAAGCGGCAAAGGACGGAAAAAGCCAAGCCTTCGCTTACTGATGGAAACCGTTACCCATGGGCAAGCAGGGCAAATTATCCGGGAGCTGAGCAATCAGCCCAATATCACCGCTTGGGATATCCCATTAGCAGAACGCCAGATATTAGGCAGTAACGAACGCGAAGTAACCCGCCAACTCATAAAGATCTTTGAGCAGGCCAAGACGCGAACATAAGCGAGGAAATAACCAATGGCAACCGGAAAGGTAGAGGTAAACAACCTCAATTTAGGGCAAGGCGGGATTCCAGAGATTGAACGCCACCTGCTCTACATCGGGCGAACGGATAAAGCGGAACTTCAAGGCAAAGTTACCCGTGTAAACAATATGACTAACCTTGATGAAGTGGTCGCGGATGATGCGCTAGGCGCAAACGTCAAAGCCGCGCAGCTCAATGGTAAACAAAACTGGACGGGTGCCATCTTCGGTTTGGCTGACGGTGACTCTTGGGAAGACGCTGTAGATACTGCCAACCTTACCGACTCTTTCGAAGGTATTTGTATTGTTGATGTTGTGGCCGACAAAGCCGAGTTCACAACGATGCAAGAAAAAGCAACAGATCTAACGAGTAAACTTGGCCGTTGGGTGTTCTTCCTTGCGGCGTGTGCTGGTATTGATGCAGATACCCAAACGTGGTCGGACTATGAAGCCGCCATGCTAGCCCTAGTGAAAGATGTGGCAGCAAATATGGTAACGCCAGTGCCAATGCTTAACGGCAATAATGTCGGTGTGCTTGGTGGTCGCTTATGTGATCGCGCTGTTACTGTAGCCGATAGCCCAATGCGAGTCGCAACGGGAAGCCTATTAGATCTTGGTGAAATGCCAGTGGATAGCGCAGGTAAACCACTGGAAATGAGCACCATCTCAGCGTTAGCCGACGCACGTTATTCACTACCCCAGTGGTACGCCGATATGGAAGGTGTTTACTGGACAGATGCCACCACGCTGGAAGCGAAAGGCGGAGACTATCAATACCTTGAATATGTTCGCCCCGTTCACAAGCTAAATCGCCGAGTTCGAATTAAAGCGATTCGTCGTATTGCTGACCGCATTCTTAATTCAACACCACCAAGTATCGAGCTCAACCGTACTTACTTCAGTAAAGACATGCGCGACATGTCGAAGACCACTGAGATTGGCGGCATTCCGTTCCCTGGTGAAATCATGCCACCACGCGATGAAGATGTGTCAATTCAGTGGATGAGCAAAACCAAAGTAAACATTGGCTTAATGGTTCGTCCTCATAACTGCCCGAAACACATTGTGGTCAACATTGGGCTTGATCTCTCTAACCCTGCAGATTCGGAGGCGTAACCCATGAGTATGCGTATTTCTGGCAAGAACATGCACTTTTCAATGGGCGACTACAAGCTGAAAGCGCAAAAAGTCACCCTATCTATTACCGACAATTCAGCCGTGAATAAAACCTCTGGTGTGCCAGATGGTTGGGTAGATGGCGACGTAGAAGCAAGCGGTGAAATGGAACTCACTACTCAACAGTTTAACCAGTTGAGCAAAGCAGCAAGCCAAGCGGGCTCATGGCGTGGGTTGCCTGATTTCGATGCGCTTTTCTTCGGCAAGATTGATAAAGATGAGCTGAAAGTAGAAGCCTTTGGTTGTCGAATCAAAATCTCTGATTTGCTCGATGTTGATTCTAACGGTGGCAGCGCATTGGTTCACAAACTGCCGTTTGAAGTCACAAGCCCAGACTTTGTGAAGATCAACGGCACATCATATCTGCGTTCGGACGAAACCGAAGACTTGGTGCAGTAATAAGGGGGCGTGATGTCTGATGTTATCGACCATGCCAGTGGCCTTGAAACCCAATTCACAGAAGTGGCGCTTGCCAACCAACTGGCAAGGGCTAAGCGAATTGAAAAATGGGAAAGCGCACAGGAATGCGGCGAATGTGGCGACCCGATACCCGAAGAACGCCGCCAGAAAGTACCAGGGTGCCAATACTGCACCCTGTGCCAAAGCAACATAGAGAGATTTAAGCGATGAAGCATTTGGTTTTAAAGCGCCGTTACTTTCCCCACGGTACCTATTCAACGTTACACCGTGCCGATGGTAGTCAGGTGTGTTGTGTTGTTGAGCGACCTTGGCAGAACAACGCGCCATCTGAGTCCTGTATTCCAGAAGGTAGCTACACGCTTTTTCCTCATAAATCGCCAAAGTTTGGTGAGTGCTATGCATTGGAAAGCAAAGACCTTGGTGTGACTCGACAAGGGCCAAGCCTACGAACTCATATTTTGATTCACAAAGCGAATTCGCCTAAGCAGCTTCAAGGTTGTTTGGCTCCTGGTGTGGATTTTGGTTTTGTGGGTGATGAATGGGCAGTGATGAACTCAACCGCTGCATTTAACAACCTGATGGCAGAGCTTGGCGGAGAGCCAGCAAGCCTAACAATTCTAAAGGACTGATTGATATGTGGGAAAAAGTTAAATCACTTATTGGTTCGGCTGCACCATTGGTTGGCACCTTAATTGGTGGCCCAGCAGGGGGCGCGGTAGGTGGATTAGTTGCTAATGCCCTTGATGTTGAAAATACGCCAGAAGCTATTGAACAGGCGTTGGTCAATGACACTGAAGCATTGTTCAAACTGCGTCAATTGGAGAAAGAGCATGAGCAAGAGCTTAAACGTCTCTCCATTGAAGAAGGTCGCTTAGCTTTGGAAGCCAAACGAGCCAATTTAGCAGATACGCAGCATGCACGTGAGCAGCATAAAGATCACTGGATGCCAAGCCTTTTAGCTTTGTTGCTTTGTGCCATGGTCGCTGGAATGTTTGCCGCTTTGTTCTTCGGTGAACCATCGAAAGAGTATGCCCAAGTGCTGATCATGATTTCCGGTACCGTGCTAGGTGCGTTTGGCACAGGGGTAGCTTTTTGGTTGGGTAGTAGCAAAGGCAGTGCGGACAAGAGTAAAAAACTGAATTTACAAGGGGGCTAGATGGAAGATTGGCGCGTGTTGCTCGGATTGGGAGGCTTCCTGTTAACGCTGATCGGTTTTGTGTACACCCGCGCTGAGAAATCCGCAGCAACAACCCGAGATCTCGAACTGCGGACTCACAAAAACGAGCTGGCAATTGCCAACCAACGAGCGGATGTTGCAGAAAAATACGCCACCAAGCATGAGCTACGGGAAGCCGTAGACGATTTGAAAGATTCAATTAATGGACGGTTCGACCGTTTGGAAAACAAATTAGATAAAGAGCGAGAAGTAGCATGACAAAATCAATTGTTTTAACCGTTGGCACGACAGACCTTGAATTCAACCCAACGCCAGCCGAATACGACGAAGCACAAAATACAATTTTGCAAGGTGATGCGAGTAGTGCAGCACATAACTTCTTGATGAATAGCGTTAGTGAAGGTTCAAAAGATGCGCTGCGCGAGATTACTAAACAGAACCCAGGTGCAGCAACGCAGATTTACGGTGCCGTTCTTAAAGAGTACGCGCCTAAGCTTTCCATCTCGGTAAAAAAATAGATGGGCTTGTCGCTGCCATTGATAGTAGTGACAGGCAAAAAATGTATGCGTGGCGGCGAAAGTGGTTACCTAATGAACCGGATACTGATCAGAACCTTGCTTATGCGATTTGGTTAGAGAAGAACCATTGGGAAAACATGCAAGCCGTCACCGCTAGCGGTGTTGCCAAAGCCTTTGGCGGTTAACCACTAAGCAAATAGAGAATTGTTGATGTTACCAGAAGCACTCAGATTTCAAGTTGGACTCATTGACCAGATTTCAAAACCTTTGGGCAATATTCAACGACAAATGACCGATGTCACCAACGCCTATCGTCAAGGTACTCATACCATGATGGCTGGTGCGGCAGGCATGGTAGGTGCAGGTTTCGCATTACAACAAGCCTTGATGCCTGCCATTGAAATGGATAGGGCATTAGGTGAGGTTAAATCTCTTGGTGTTGCTGATGAGCAGCTGAATCAGCTAAGTGACACGGCACTTGAATTTGCCGTGGACTATGGCAAGTCAGCCTCAGATTTTGTAGCAGCTTCCTATGATATTCAATCCGCTATTTCTGGCTTAGGAGGCAACGAGCTTTCTGAGTTTACCCGTGCGTCTGGGGTGCTCGCTGCAGCGACTAAAGCGGATACCTCAACCATTACCAACTATGTTGGCACCATGTACGGCATTTTCCAAAATTCAGCCAACGAAATGGGTAAGGCGGACTGGGTAAATATGTTGGGTGGTCAAACTGCGAGAGCGGTTCAGATGTTTAAGACCACGGGTGATGGCATGTCATCGGCGTTCACCTCGGTAGGTGCTGCGGCAACCTCTGTTGGTGTCGGCATGACTGAGCAAATGGCGATTCTTGGTACTTTGCAGTCCACCATGAGTGGTAGTGAAGCGGGTACCAAATATCGTGCGTTCTTAGCGGGTACGGCAAAAGCTCAAGAAGCCTTGAATATGCAGTTCACGAATGCTCAAGGTCAAATGCTGCCAATCGTCGATATCTTGAATCAAATCAAGGGCCGTTATGGTGAAACAATCTCCGTAGCGGAAGCGGCAGAGCTGAGTAAAGCGTTTGGTACTCAAGAAGCTACAGCCATGATCCAACTTCTGATGCAAAACACTGATGGGCTCGCCACTTCAATAAATGAGCTCGGCAAAGTCAAAGGGCTTGATGTTGCTGAGCAAATGGCGGGAGCCATGACCGACCAATGGGAGCGGTTAGAGCAAGGCGTTTTTGCCATAAGTGCTGCTTTTGGTTCTGTGCTTCTACCTGCCATCTTGCCTGTTGTTGGCGGCATGGCTAAAGGAGCTACCGCAATTGTTCAATGGACGCAGATGTTCCCGAACCTCACTAAATACATTGGCTTTGCAGCAATAGCGATTTTAGGTGCTGCGGCAGCAGGCGGTGCATTTACCTTGATGATGGGTGTGGGTAAGCAAGCAATGGCAACTTACATGCTCACAATGAAGATGTTCACGGGAGTGAGTTTCTTATTAACCAAGGGCATGGCAGCACTACGTGTGGCCGTGTTAGCAGCCAACATTGCGATAGCGGCTAACCCAATCACTTTGGTCGTTGGTGCAGTGGTAGCGGCAATCGCAGCAGTAGGGGCATTGATTTACTACTGGGATGATCTCAAAGCTTCATTTGGTGACACAACGTGGTTTCAGGTACTAGAAGGAGCAATCACGTTAATCACCCTGCCATTTAAGGCCATGTTCGAGTTTGTTAAAGCTGGTTGGCAGTGGGTGATGAGTGGCTTCACCGATAGCAGTGGCTTTGCTTTCATTGGGCAAATGGTGTCGTGGTTGAAAGGCGGGTTTGAGAGCCTAGTGTTGGGTTGGCATATGTTTACAGCGGAAATGGCTGATACATGGTGGTTTACCGCAATTTCTAGTGCGGTAGAACTGGTGACGTTGCCATTTCAAACCCTATTCAACTTCCTATCGGCAGGTTGGCAGTGGGTGATGAGTGGTTTTACCGATACCAGTGGCTTTGCCTTTATTGGGCAAATGGCCGACTCGATGCGAAACATCTTTGGGAGCGTATTTAGTTGGTTAACAGACAAGTTGGCAGGCATCTGGGAAACCATGAAAGGGCTGATTGACTGGATACCAGGTTTTGGCAGTGATGATGAAACGGCTCCGGTTCAATCTGAGTCAGTAAAACGCGCGACACCTCAAGCACAAATTCAGCCAGGTGGCGCGGCCAAGAGCATTGCTAGCTATCAAACGAGCTCAACCAATTACGGTGGTGTGGCAATTTATCCAACCTACATGAATAGCCCACAAGACATGGCAAGTGAATTAGAAATGGCGGCAGGCTAATGGCAGATTTTAAATACCAAGATTTGCTCATTGAAAACGGTGATATGGTGCTTGATGCAGGCCGTAACCCTGTATTGATTCAAGACAGAGCGGTGATCGCCCAAGACATTAAACACGCCATTATCGAGAGTAACTTGGCCGTGTATCTGATTGCAGAGCGCAGCCCTTCAAAAAAGGCGGATGCTCGGACACAGCTAGAACTCTTGGTTGAAGAAGATGTGCGGCTGGTACCAGGTACAGTGCGTATTGACGAAGTTAATGATGGCTTAATTTACATTTTTGCAGAAACTCTTGAGTTTGGCGAAGTAAGCACAGAGGTGAACCTTGACTGATATACCTAAACCAGATTTTACCGAACTTGCTAAAAAAGCAGGCTTGCCTCTTGATGAAGACCAATGGAAAGCGGTGCTGAAAGAGGAAGCGGAGAAGCAAGGTAGCATCATTGCTAACGACTCCAAGTACTCACCGTTTTGGCGTTTGATTGAAACCATGGTGATCAGCCCAACAGTGTGGCTTATCAATACGTTTTTGGTTGGGTATGTTCTGCCAAATATGTTTGTTGCTACGGCTGTGGGCAAATGGCTCGACTTATGGGCTTGGCAGTTTAACGTACAACGCAAACCTGCAACTAAAGCACTAGGGCAAATAGTGTTTCATCGCGCAGCATCAAAGGGGCCGGCTATTGTCGTTCCTAAAGGGACATTTATTCAAACTGACCCTATTAACGGCACTGTTTATCGAGTGGTGTTAAAAGAAGATACCACGCTGCCTGAAAATGAGCTGTCGGTTATTGGTGAAGTGGAAGCAGAGCATGAAGGTGCGGCCTATAACCTTGGTGAGGGTTACTACCACATTTTTGCTACTGCAGTGCCAGGTATCGGACAAGTCGTGAACTCAGCTGATTGGCTTATTGAAGCCGGAGCCGACGAAGAGAGTGATGATCAGCTTCGAGTTCGTATCCGCAACCAGTTCAGCGGCGTGGCAAAGTGGCATATAGACGCGGCATACCGTTCATTACTCATGTTACGAGCGGGTATCAACAGTGAAAATGTTTACTTCGAGCATAACGCGCCACGCGGTGCGGGTTCAGCCAATGCATTCATTTTGCTGGACTCGGGCGAACCTTCTTCTCAAATGCTTAGTGACTTAAATAATCATATCAATCGCGATGGTAACCACGGTCATGGTGATGATCTTCTTGTGTATGCGATGCCAGGTAACTTGATTGATGTGACATGTAATGCGTGGGTTGGTCGAGTGTTAACAGGGGCTGAAAGGCAAGACCTAGAAACGAATATCGGCCTATTCATTGGTTCAGCATTTAGGCAGAACACGGACTACAAGGCGACGAAAACTAAACCATCATCGCGCTTTAGTTTTTCTAAATTGGCGCAAGAGCTTCACGGCCAGTTCCCTGAACTAGAGTCAATTGAATTCGATAATGCTGATATTGCTAATGGTATGGAAGTACCTCGTATTAGTAGCTTTGGGGTGACCATTGCAACTGCCTGAATTTAAGTTAAAGCACTGGATGGGCAAAGGGGAAATACTCAAATTAGCTAACGCCCTTCTTGGATACTGGGATGCAATCAAAGCCGTGTTGGAGTGGCCGCTGCAGCAATTAGACCCGATGGTAGCCCCCATTGAGTTTGTGGACTTGATTGCTTGGCAACGTGACATCGAGCGACTACCTGAGGAGCCAGAAGAAATTTATCGCATACGGGTGAACTTTGCGTACCCCTTTGCGGCAGGTGGCGGCTCAGAAGTGGGTTGGGAAGATATGTTTGCCAAACTTGGTTACCCACATATAAAAATTGACGAACGGCTGAACTATTACCCATGGGATATCGTGAGCGTCAAAGTGAAAGACGGTGACATTAACGATGTACCTGGTTTGATGGATGCCATTGTAAGGCAATATGGACGAACATGCCGACGATACAGCTTTGATGTGACCACTACCGCTAATTTTCATGTTTCGGTCGCTGAGTTCAGCCATACCCATGAAACTTACTCAGCTTCAATAGGATAAGAATATGGCAGTCATTACTATCGCGGGCGAACAGCTTATTGCACAAAAGCAGCAAGCGGAAGAGCCACTAGAAATTGCAGAGTTTGTGTTGGCTTACGTGCCACGTGTTGATCCTTCAGTGCCGCCAGAAAGAAATCAGTCGTTGCCTCCAAGCAACCAAATTCGACTAAGAATGGCCCCAACGCGAAGTGCCTATGTGAATTCGAATGAAGTGGTTTACTCACTCATTTTGGATAACACACTGGGTAACTTTGATTTCAATTGGCTTGGGCTAGTCAGTGAAGAAGGTGTGTTGGTGTCGGCCAACCACATGGTGGTGCAGTCTAAGCGCAAGAATAACGAATTGACGGGTGAAGAAGGAAACAACTTAACGCGTAACTTCTTGCTCAAGTTCTCGGGCGCACAAGCCATCACAAATATCACCGTGCCAGCCGAAACTTGGCAATTCAATTATTCAGACAAAATTAATTACTTTGACACGATGGTGGTGTCTTTAGCAGCAAATCATTTTGCTTCTCAAAAACACATTATCGAGCTTTATCACAAGAACATTCAAATCACTGAACGACTGAATGCATTGGAGAAACAAAATGGTTAATCAAAATGTTGAGCAGCTATTGCGGGAAGCGATAGACCAGTCGATGGCTCAAACGCAAGAAAGCCGAGAATTGGCAGACGAAGTTTCTGGAAAAATGGGTGAGATTGACAGTAAAGTCAATCAGAAAATGTCTGAGATGGATACCAAAATATCTCAAGCGACAGGAGATATTGATTCAGCAATCCAAGGGAAAGTTGATATTGTTCTTTTTGTTGATTCTAGTGAAGGGACAACAGAAGGCAGTGGAACAAGCTCAGATCCGCTTGATACAGTAGAGAGTGCTTTTGAAAAAATCATCCCTGGAACTAAGGCACTTATCTATTTGACCGGAGATGGCCGCCGTTATGTTCTAAATGAAAAAGTTATTGCTGACAATGTAACAGTAACATTCAAACCTTATCGAGCTAACGGTACTAACCCAGTGCTTACTCATTCAGCTAAGAAGAATGGAGATAATATTGAAGCTAAAAGCTTCCTATTGAAAGGAGGAAGTAATTTTCAATTTTATGGTGTCGATATTGAAACTTGTCGCTGGCAAGATTGGGTGTCGTCAGGAGTCCCAGTGAATTACATAAGCGCATTGTTTGGGACACATTCAAATGGTGTAACAGGTGGGCGAGTAACATTCTATTCATCGAACATCACTCTAAATAACAGCGCGCTAGTTCAGCAACATACTAGTGGAACGATTGGTTGGTTAGATACTATCTCTATTGTTTATTCGTCGGTTACGAAGCGTGATTTATCAAGTGACTTAATCACTAATGGTTTCCAATATTTAGTGGATCAGTATGGGGTGGCAAACATTCCATTTGATTTAGAGATTATTTCTTTATCTTTGAATGGTGGTATTACGTTGCCTGAGTTAATCGGTCCACTCGTTGGCAAAGATAACATTCGTTCAACAGTACCACTAACTGCTTAATAGGGGCTAAAAATGCAAATGATTGCTCATGTAGAAATAAACGGGTGCCACTATTACAACGTGACGGTAGAAGACCTACAAGCGTTAGGTGTTGGACAAAGTATCATTGATGCGGCGTTGGATAATGAACGATGGAAGGAAATTTCAGGAAAACGCAGTCAGTTGTTATTTGAAACCGACTGGACGCAGGGGCAAGACAGCCCGTTAAATCCTGAAAAAATCGCTGAGTTCGCAGCGTACCGCCAAGAGCTACGAGATGTTCCTCAGACCTACAGCGATCCAACTAAGGTTGTGTGGCCAGAAAAGCCAGAATTATAGGTAGAAAAAATGCTAACTCTCGACGGTTCACAACTCCCACTAAAGAACTTGCGCATTAGCGTTCGCCAACAGTTAGCCGGACAAGATATGTCCGGCCAAACTTCGGCCACCGACCAAGCAGAAACAGGTACTAAGGGCAAAATTCTAACCATAAAAGGTGTGATCCCGTTCAGTAAGAACCAACTTCTCACCAATCTGTTTAGCATGGCCGAAGCGTTAGAAAATGGCTCTCGCCATATCTACCGTATCAGTAACAAAACAGCAGAAGCTTTGAAAATTCGCCAGGTGAAATTCCAAGGTGCAGTCCGTGCCGATGAGCAAGATTCTCATAGGCAATGGAGCGTTTCATTCGAACTTGTTGAGTACTTATCGGTACCAGAACGAGTTGAGCAACGTCAACCAGATGAGCCTGCAGCTCAACAAAAAGTGCAAGGTGTGAGTACGCCAGTTGAAATAGGACAAACCAAGGATGTGCCGCCAGATACAGAAGTCGAATTAACTGGTGTAATGAAGGTGCTAAAAGCTGTCGATAATGCTTTGGGCTAATGGTGATTTATGACGACAACCAACAAGTTCCTTTGCCGCGCTTATCTGGGCAAAGATAAAGCCAAGGTGAAAAGCCATCGCATTGTCTTTAGCGAAAACACACCAGGTCGTTGTGAGCTTGCTATTGAAGGTAACCCCGAACTTAATACCATCATTGCGGTAGATTTAGGTTGGGGCAGTGATATCAGCCGTGTTTTTCTTGGTTACATTGAGCGAGTACAACCTGCAGAAAAAGGTTGGTCGAAAGTGTTTTGCCGCGAATTAGCGGCAATACTTTATAAGCCACTCAACATCATCATGCGTCACCCGACACTTATGCAGCTGCTTAGCGAAGTGACTAATAAAACGGGACTTCAATTTGTGGTGCCAGAGAAAGCCTACAGTAAAACAGCCATTCCTTGTTTTTATAGCGATGGTAACGGCTATCGAGTTATGGACGAATTAGCTCAAGCGTTCAGCATTGATGGCTTGTTCTGGCAGCAACAAGGCAATGGGCAAATATACGTAGGTAGTTGGAAAGATTCATTCTGGGCAGATAAGCCAGTCACCGTACCTAATGAGCTAATGACAAACCACACAGCCAATAAATCAGTAAAGATACCGGCTATTCCAAAGCTAAAGCCAGGTATTGTCGTGAATGGACTTCGATTAATTGGTGTAGAGTTTGAAGGAACGGAGGCAAAGCTAACATGGATGTGAATGTTATTAAGCGTATTATCTTCCGGTTGTTCCCAGAGTTTACAGGCCAGTGGCACTTGCCAAGATGGGGAAAGGTTGTGGCATTGCCAGAACTACCAGAAGAGGGTGACTTATCTGATCGCTTTTATCCTTATTATGCCGTGGATGTTCAGCTACTCGATGAAAAGGGCATGGAATACGAAGGTAAACCGCCACTGCAGGCGGTACCGCTTCCAGTTCCAGGTCTTGGTGATCATGCTGGCCGATTAGAGCCACCTGCTATTGGCAGCATTGTAGAGTTAGGCTTTATGTTCGGACAACCAGACAAACCTTTTATTCGTTGCGTTCTTCCACTTGGCTTCCAGTTACCAGGTATCAAAGAAGGTGAAAGCCGATACCAACAACGCAAAGGCGTTTATCACTTAGTAGATCAAGACGGAAACTTTGAACGAAAGACAGATAAAGACGATAAATTGGAATGTCTTAACCAACGCATCAAAGTACTGGAAAACCGTTTGGCCGAAATTGAAGGTGATCACACGGAAACCGTCAAAGGTAATAAGGCAACCACGGCTAAGAATATCACCGAGGATGCAGATTCTATAAAGATGAATGGTGGTAAGGGAGTATGCACAGGTGCAAGCATTTGCCCGTTTATGGGTAAGCCACACGTAGACGTATCAACCACCGTATTTGCAGGTAAGTAAGATGGCATTAAGCAAAGCATCACTAAAAGAGAAGTTAGAAAACGAGTTGAAAGCGCAAGGCTTTGTTCTTGATGGTGAATTCGCGATGGCTGGCATGATGGCCGAAGCTATCGCGAATGCTGTGGTTGATGAGATCACACAAAACGCACAAGCTAATATTACGAGTGGAAGTTCATCAGGCTCTTACAAAATCAGTTAACGTCTATTCTATTTGTTTAGCTTTGGAACCAGTAATTTCTTCTAGTTCATTGATAATCTTTACGACATCGCCTGGCTCTTTCGCTTTGCCTGAAACAACGATTCGAAAAAAATCGGGGCTACTAACGATTGAGGTGTTATACCCTCGCTCGGTGAGGTCTTTTTGCACATTAATCGCATTGTCTTTATCCCTTAGTACCATTAGTTGTAAAAGAAAATGACTGGAGTTATTGGAATATTTCTTTTGTTCATCAATACTCTCTGCGAGGTAATCAGTTAGAGCTGTTGATACACCTTCTTTAATGTAATTGGTGAAGTATAGTCTAGCGCTATCAGTAGTCCCTCCAATTAATAGTGCTCCATATTTTGGTGTTTCTAGGAGCACGTTCTCTCCACTTGTTAACCTTGTACCAAAACGAATATCTACATTAAGAGCATAGCCAGTATGAACAGAACTCCCGCTATGGACTGGCATGCATTTCACATAAACAGATAAGTTTTGGTCTAGGTCTTTACTAGGTGAAATCCTAGCTCGTAAAAACTCACCATCCAAGCCGTGTTTTAACGTTGAATACTCAAGAGGGCAGTCTTCACTAACAGTTAGGAAGAACCCTAAGCTTAAGGCTTCGGTTGACTTACCTTCTTCCGGTAGTGCATAGAGTGAGCTAGAAAATAGAAGTAAAAATGTTAGAGGAAACCATCTCATGTATAAACCCTTGTGCTAGGTGCTTAGCGCCATAATTGTTATTTACATTAAATAGAATAGCGTTTCAAATCGAGCTATTGTTCGCTGTAAGTCAAATTTTCTGAGCATTAAACACAGAGGGTTAGGGGGGAGAGGACTTTCTTTGTTAAGTCAGACGAAATTATCTGACAAACCATTTGAATAACCAGGGCTGACAATCTCAAGATTGATTCATAAGCCAGCAAATCTTGGAGGATAAATGATTGTAGCTAAGGAGTTGATTCCGCTGTGCCATTACATACGAGAGACAATCGTACATGCGCTTGGTGGAGAACCGAATGACTTTGATTCAGATAATGACTTAGAAAATTACATAGGAAGCATAGACATCAACATACTAAATCAACTACATGATTTAATAGTGATGCTCGATTACTTCTACGCTTTAGTATTAGCTAATCAACCCTTGGGAAGTGAAGCGCGTGAATTGCTAGATACAGCGAATAGATTAATCATAGATGTAAAACAAATGAATGAATTGAGTTGGTGAAAATGGCGGCAAAAATGGCGGCATTCATTGTAAAACAGCGTAATTTATGGGTATAAGACGTCATTTTTCACTGTTTATAAATATAGTGGTTTTGTTTTAAGTTTCTGATTTTGTTGAATTATTCTTTGTTTTTGTTAAGTTCTACGGCATGTCTTCACAGTCGGCTATGGACAAGCACTCAGGTGGTGTTGCTAAGTACCGTGCTGCGGAAGGTAAAACTGTTTTACTTCCATACCGTGGTTCAGTTCACAACACAATTTCTGACATCCTTGGTGGTGTACGTTCAACTTGTACATACGTAGGCGCAGCAAAGCTTAAAGAGCTAACTAAGCGTACTACTTTCATCCGTGTACAAGAGCAAGAGAACAACGTATTCGGTAAAGAGTAATCTGAACGAGTTCGAATAGTTTGAAGATCTAGAGCCGCTTTTTAGCGGCTCTTTTTTGTTTGGGATTTAGTAAGTGGCAGCAGGTACATCACAACCTTAACTTGACTAATTGGTGTAGTAAAATCAATTGCGTGTTTATCTTTTTCTAAAGTCAACGTCAGCAGTCAATCAGAATAATACTAGCACTAAGGTTTCGCTTGATATCATCATTTGTCGAAATTTTTCAATATGATACATCTGTTTTTAATGATAATGCCAACGTTATAGGCTAGGATTGACTGTTAATCCAATGTAATTAATCAGGTGCGTTTGATATGCTGAAGTTGCTAGCAAAATCTGTTTTGACTTGTGTGTTTCTTATACACGTAGCGTTCGCACAAACTGTGCAATTAACGGAAGATGAGAAGCGATGGATTGATAACGCTCCTGTTATTAAAACGAACAACTCAAGTGGAAACGCCCCCTTTGATTTTATCGAAAATGGTGCTCCAGCGGGCTACTCCATTGAATACCTTCAATTACTGGGGGATAAAGTTGGTTTATCTTTTGAGTTTGTTCAAGGAAAAACGTGGAGTGAGTACAAGCAATTTGCTGAAGACCGACACATCGATTTACTTCATCTCGTTAGTAAATCTGAGGACCGAAAGCGTTACCTTAATTATACTCAATCCTACTTTACCGGTTCACCGAGCCTTCTATACGCGAAAAAAAGCAAAGCGTTAATCAGTAGTTATACTCAATTAGGAAGCAAAAAAGTCTCTGTTCTTCGAGATACTGTTGACCAAAGGTTGCTTTCACAATTATACCCAGATGTGCAGTTACAAGGTGTTGATAGCATTCATCAAGGCGTGAATTCTATTTTGAAAGGCGATAGTGACTACTTTTTATGTTACCCAAGTATATGTGATACATACTTGAGCAGTCGATTCTTATCACTGGTTGAGTCTCGAGGTCATTTGGGTATTGCTGAAATAGCAGAGCCAAAGCAAGCCTATTTTGCTGTAAGGAAAGATTGGCCAGAACTCGTATCTATTCTCAATAAAGCGATCTCCTCCGTTACGCCGGAAGAAAAGAGACGTTTAGCTGATAAATGGGTTAATCAACAACAATCATTGCCACTTGAAAAAGGCCTATCGGAAGAAGAGCAATTGTGGCTGGACAACAATAAACGGCTAATTTACTCGCAGCCGACCAAATACTCTCCTTACTCTTATGTTGAAGAAGATGGGACTATGGGGGGGTTAGCTGCAGATTTGGTTAAAGAGCTTAACATCAAATACGATGTAGGCAGCTATTATGTTGATTACCCTAACTGGACTGAAACTTACCAAGCATTGCTTGAAGGTGAAATCGATTTTATCCCCACGATCAATATCAATGAAAAAAGAAAGCAAGAAGTCCTATTGAGCAATCCTGTTCTTACCTATTATTTAACCATTTTTTCTCACGATGATGGTCCAGTGTTCAGCAGTCTAGACGAATTAGCAGGTTACCGTATTGGAGTTAGCAAGAACTCTTCAGTAGCAAGGTTACTGCAGAAAAACTATCCTGACCTTAACTATGTCACATACAAAAATGGGGTTGACGCCTATAAAGCTCTAGATAGAGGGGACGTCGATGCTACTGCCACAAGTCCGCATGTTATGTCCCAAACGATCAGTGAACATGGTCTAGAGCAGGCGTTGTTGCCTAAATCAGTTGAACCTTTTCCAAGTCCCGTGATCTGAACCTTTGTGATAGTTAGAACGGTGGTGACATGGGTAAAGCGAAAAAGA